>JARRKQ010000107.1:0-14442 GCA_037387885.1 Alphaproteobacteria bacterium
CTGCCTTCCATGACCGGTCTCCTTTCCCTAGCTGGGGCGTTTTGCGTGGCTCCCGTTGATACCGAGTATACCCGCGCTCAGCCCGCCTCGGCGAGATCGAAGTAAAGCGTCGACAGATCGTCGCGCGCGCGCATCGCCTCGGCCGCCTGCTCCAGCACGATGCGGCCCTTGATCATCACATAGGCGCGGCGCGCGAAGGCGAGCGCGATGTCGAGCTTCTGCTCGACCAGCAGGATGGTAAGGCCCTCCTTCTGCAGCGCTTCGAGGGCGCGCCGGATCTCCTCGACGATGAGGGGGGCGAGCCCCAGAAACGGCTCGTCGAGCAGGAGAACCCGCGGCGCCGACATGAGCGCCCGGCCGATCGCCAGCATCTGCTGCTCGCCGCCCGAAAGCGTGCCGGCGCTCTGATCGGCGCGCTCCTGCAGGCGCGGAAACAGCGCGAAGACGTAGGCGAAGCGTTCGTCGAGCGAGTGCTCCGCGCCGCGCTTCAGCTTGAGGGCGCCGAGGCGGAGATTGTCGCGCACGGTGAGCGGGCCGAAGACCAGGCGGCCTTCGGGCACCAGGGTCAGGCCGGCGGCGACGATGCGGTGGCTGTCGAGCGCGCCCAGCTCGCGGCCGTCGAAGCTGATGCGGCCGGTGCGCCGCCGGATGGTGCCGGTGAGCGCGGCCAGCAGCGTCGACTTGCCGGCGCCGTTGGGGCCGAGCAGCGCCACGGTCTCGCCGCCCTCGATAACGAGATCGACCCCGTGAATGACGTCGACCGGGCCATAGCCCGCGGTGAGCTTCGCGACCTCAAGCATTTGGGGCCTCAAGCATCCGGACGCGGCTCCGCGCGGCTGCCGGCCGCGGCCCCCACGCCGCCGGCTTCGCCCAGATAGGCATCGACCACGGCGGGATCGCTGCGGATCGTGTCGGGCGCGCCGTCGGCGATCTTGCGGCCGAAGTTGAGCACGACGACGCGGTCGGCGAGCGGCAGCAGGAAGCGCATGTCGTGCTCGATCAGCAGGATCGAGATGCCGCGTTCGGCGATACCGCGGATGATCTCGGACAGGCGGTCGCATTCGCTGGGGGTGAGGCCGGCGGCGGGCTCGTCGAACAGCATGATGCGCGGCTCGCCCGCGAGCGCCCGCGCGGTCTCCAGGAGGCGTCCCTGGCCAAAGGAGAGCGTGCTCACCTCGGCGTCGCGGAATTCGCCGAGGCCGACGAAGTCGATCAGCTCGTCGGCGCGCTGCCGCGCCTTGCGCTCTTCGGCGCGCGCAGCACCCGCGCCCAGCAGCACGGGCACGAGCCCCGAGCGCATCGTCGTGTGGGCGCCGACCAGCACGTTGTCGGCGACCGACATGCCCTCGAAGGGCATGTTGTGCTGGAAGGTCCGCATGATGCCGCGCGCGGCGATGCGGTGCGGGGGCAGGCCAAGCATCTCCTCGCCGTCGAGACGGACCGAGCCGGCGCTGGCGGGATAGCCGCCGGACCAGAGATTGAAGGTGGTGCTCTTGCCCGCGCCGTTGGGGCCGATCAGCCCCAGCACCTCGCCTTCTTTCAGATCGAAGTCGAGCCCGTCGACCGCCGTCAGCCCGCCGAAGTTCTTGGTGAGGCCGCGCACCTCGATCAGGATTTTTTCGGTAGCCGTCATTTTCCCGCTTTTATCCGCGCCCGAAGGGCGTCCCAGGCGCCGATCAGGCCCTTGGGCTGGAAGAGGATCGCCGCGACGACGACGACGCCGAAGCCGAGCGCGTGATAGTGGCCGACGATGGGCTCGAGGATGTCCTGCGTCAGTCTGAGGAGAACCGCGCCAATGATGGCGCCGGCATGGCTGCCGCTGCCGCCGACGATCACCATGAAGAGCACGAGGAAGGCGTTCTCCAGGCCGAAGACCGGCGGGTTCACGGTGTTGTCGAAGAAGGCGTAGACCATGCCCGCCGCGGCCGCCATGACGCTGGTCAGCGTGAAGGCGATGATCTTGGTGCGGGCGACGTCGACGCCCATCGCCGCCGCGGCTTCGGTGTTGTCGCGGATGGCGCGGCAGGCGCGGCCGAACCAGGAGCGGTCGATGCGCAGCAGGATCGCGAGCGTGCCCAGCATCACCGCGACCATCACCAGGGCATACCACGGCCCCTCGATCTTGACGCCGAGCACCGCGGGGAATGAGTAGCTCGTCAGGCCGCCGGTGCCGCCGGTGAGCGAGCCGCCCTCGTTGAGCACGACGGTCAGGAGCTGGGCGAAGGCGAGGGTGGCCAGCGCCAGGTAGAAGCCTTCCAGGCGCGTCGCGGCGAAGGAGACGATGAAGGCGAGGATCGCGGCCAGAAGCAACGCCGCTGCAACCGCAAGCCCGAGGCCGAGATCGGCCTGGGTCAGCATGATGACGACGGTGTAGGCGCCAATCCCGGCGAAGGCGAAATGCGAGAGCGCCATTTGCCCGGCGATGCCGAAGAGGAAGTTGTAGCTGATCGCGAGCGCCACCCAGAAGAGCATCTTGCGGTAGAGGTCGAGCTCGTAGGGCTGGAGCACGAAGGGAATGATCGAGAGCGCCGCGATGCCGGCAATCCAGCGCAGCCACGAACTGGACAACGCAGCACCCATCAACTTGCTTCCTTGGCGCGCAGGAGCCCGGTCGGGCGCACCAGCAGGAAGATGATGAGAAGCGTCGGCGTGACCCCGAGCGCCAAGCCCGAGGGGATTGGCACATAGCGGCGGGTCAGGTCCTCGGCGAAGGCGAGGATGATGCCGCCCAGGAGCGCGCCTTCGACCCGGTTCACCCCGCCGATGACGAGGGCGGAGAAGCCTTGGATCGCCAGCGGCAGCGCCATGGCGACCTCGACCGAGCCGCGCGGGCCGTCGAGCAGACCCGCCAACGCCGCCACCGCCGCCCCCCCGGCGAAGGCGAGCGCGGTGACGAGGCGGAGATTGATGCCCATCAGCGCCGCCGCGCGCCGGTTGATCGCCACCGCCTCGAAGCTCTTGCCCCAGACGGTGCGCTCGAAGAACAGCCAGACCGCGACGAACACCGCGATTGTGGTGACGATGATGAAGAAGCTTTGCGGCGTGCCGGCGATCGGGCCGATCTCAACCCTGCGGAAGCCGAACGGCCCATCGAGCGGCTCCTGCCCGCCGCCGAAGGAAAGCAGCATGACCTGGTGATAGACGACCAGCATGCCGAGCAGCACCAGGATCGGCGCCAGATGCCCCGCCCCGCGCACTACGAGAGGCCGGACAACGGACCACTCGGTCAGCCATCCGAGGATCGCCAGAACCAGGGCAGAAGCCGGGATGGCCAGGATCGACGGAAGCTCGAGCTGCACCGACAGCACGACCGCCGCAAAGGCGCCGATCATCGCCCATTCGCCGACCGCGAAGTTGATGATGCCGGTGGGTCGGAGGATCAGCAGGTAGGCGAGCGCCATCAGGCCGTAGATGCAGCCCGAAGCCGATGCGCTGACGAGTAGTTCGAGAAGGTCCGCCATGAGCCAGACTTGGCCGCCCCGAGAATGTCCCCCACAGCCGTGGTCGGTCCCGCCGACCGGGCTTGCGCCGGGGCGGCAAGACGCCGGCCACGAAAGCGAAACCGGCCCGGCGTCTGCCGGACCGGTTTACGCCATCACGCGAGCTTACCTTATTTCGTCCCGGCGTGAACGACGGGGCCGTGCTTGTTGCCCGTAATCAGGCGGACCACGGCGCCTTGCGGCGGGAAGCCGGTGCGCTTGCCGGCCGGGAAGCCATAAGCGGTGTTCTTGGCGCCCATGACGCCGCGCCAGGCTTTGGTCGAGGCCATGGCCGCGCAGATCTTGGCCTTGTCCGTCGAGCCCGCCCGCTTGATCGCCTGCAGGATGAAGTTGAGGTCGTCATAGCCGTAGCCCGGCAGCGAGAACGGCGTCTTGCCGTGCTCCTTCTTGTAGGCGGCGATGAAGGCCTGCGCTTCCGGCCGCGCCGGATCGAACGCATCGATGAAGGCGACGCCTTCCATCAGCCCCTTGGCCGTCTTGAGATAGGTCGGGATCGAGAGGTTGAACGAGCCCAGCACCTGCTGCTTCAGGCCGAGCTGGTGATAGGCGCGGAAGAACAGCACCATCTCACGGCCGAGGATGCCGGCCTGGAAGATGGCGTCGGGCTTGGCCGCGCGCACCTTCTGCATCTGCGGCAGGGCCGACTTTGCGCCCGCCGGCACGACCTGCTCGACGACGACCTTGGCGCCCGACTTCTCCAGGCTGATCTTGAAGTACTTGGCGAGGATCTGGCCGAGTGCGGTGTTGTCGGTCATCAGCGCGACGCGCTTGTAGTTCTTCGACTTGGCGTAGGCCATCAGCGTGCCGATCTGGATCGAGCCCAGCGGGCCGATCTGGAAAAAGCACTTGTGATCGAGCTTGCGGGTCAGCGTGTCGCAGCCGTTATGGGTGTCGTGCGGCGTCAGCGTCTTGATCGTGGTGTTCTGCGCCTGCTGGGCCGAGGTCGAGCTCGAGTTGGAGATGATCGCGACCACGCCCTCGTCGATCAGCTTCTGCGCCTTGGAGGCCGAGACGTCCGGCTTGTTGCCGTCGTCCTCGATCACCAGCTCGATCTTCTTGCCGAGCACGCCGCCGTTGGCGTTGGCGTTCTTGGCCGCGAGCAGGATGCCCTGCAGCACCGGCTCGGCGTAGAAGCGGGCATTGCCGGTCTTGTCCGTGATGACGCCAATGCCAACGGCGGCGTCCTCGGCAGGAAAATCGAGCTGTTGATCGAGGATGACGGCAACAATCGCCGGTCGTTCGATTTCTAACTATTTTGGCACCGAAGCGGATGGCCGGCAAGGCGGCGCGTTCATGGTGCCCATTCAGCGGGCGCGCGGCCGGAATGCCGCAGAATGTCCGCGTATGTTCCGCAATCGATTGCGGTAGGGCTGCGCGCGGGTATCATGGCGTCAGCACGGCCAAACGCGCCAAAAATCAATGAGGAATGGAGAGGGTCCATGCAAGGCAAGATCGCGCTCGAGGAGCATTTCGCCATCGATGAGACACTTCAGGACAGCGCCGGGTTCCTGGGCGAGTCGGTCTGGCCGGAGCTGAGCTCCCGGCTCATGGACTTCCACGGCAAGCGGCTGCAGCAGATGGACGAGCATGGGATCGAGGTGATGATCCTGTCGCTGAACGCCCCCGCCATCCAGGCGATCCCCGATCCGGCGAAGGCGAACGAAATCGCCATGCGGGCCAACGATCTCCTCGCCGAGGAATGCGCCAAGAACCCCGACCGCTTCGAGGCCTTCGCCGCGCTGCCGATGCAGGACCCCGACATGGCGTCGCGCGAGCTCGAGCGCTGCGTCAAGGAGATGAACTTCAAGGGGCCGCTGGTGAACGGCTTCTCGCAGGTCGTCGATCCCGAAAGCGCGGTCTACTACGACCTGCCGCAGTACCGGCCGTTCTGGGCCACGGTCGAGGCGCTCGACGTTCCCTTCTATCTCCATCCGCGCAATCCGCTGATGAGCATGGCGCAGATCTATGAGGGCCATTCCTGGCTGCTCGGGCCGACCTGGGCCTTCGGCCAGGAGACGGCCGTCCACGCGCTCCGCCTCATGGGCTCGGGCCTGTTCGACGAGCATCCGGGCTTGAAGATCGTCCTCGGCCATATGGGCGAGGGGCTGCCCTACAGCATCTGGCGGGTCGACAACCGCAACGCCTGGACCAAGCAGCCGCCGAACTATCCCGCCAAGCGCAGAATCGGCGAGTATTTCCAGGAGCACTTCTGGCTGACGACGTCGGGCAACTTCCGCACCCAGACGCTGATCGACGCGATCCTGGAGATCGGCGCCGACCGCATCCTCTTCTCCACCGACTGGCCGTTCGAGAACATCGACCACGCCGCCATCTGGTTCGATGCGGCGACGATCTCCGAGGACGACCGCCAGAAGATCGGCCGCACCAACGCGCGCAAGCTCTTCAAGATGGAGTAGGGGGCAACCAACCCCTCTCCTGCAAGCGGGAGAGGGAGGGGCCCGCCGCCGTCAGGCGGTGGGAGGGTGAGGGCAACTATCTAGCCCGAACTCGCCGGCCGTCGATTGCTATCTCTGCCGTAGGCCCTCACCCGTCCGGACCTGACGGTCCGGCCACCCTCTCCCGCAAGCGGGAGGGGGAAGGGCGTATCGTCCGTATCGCCGCGCCTCTTTCCCGTTACCCCCACAGCTTGTCGCTGGCCTTCTGCGCGCCCTCGGCCATGGCCTGGAACTTGGCCCAGATGACGGTCGGGTGGACCTCGGTCTTGTACATGGCCTGCGAGGAAAAGCCGCAATCGGCGCCGGCGATCACGTTCTCGCGGCCGACGAGGTTGGCGAAGCGCACCAGCCATTCGGCAATCAGATCGGGATGCTCGACGATGTTGCTGGCATGGGTAATCACGCCCGGCATGATCGCCTTGCCGTCGGGCAGCTTGTGCTCCTCGAAGACGTGATAGTCGTGCTCGTGGCGCGGGTTCGCCGCCTCGAAGGAATAGACGCTCGCCTTGATGCGATAGATGTGTTCGATCACCTCGCCCAGCTGCGGCTCGAAGATGCGCGGGCCCTCGTTGATGCCGTAGCAGGTGTGGAAGCGGATGTTCTCTTCGGGAATGCCCTTCAGCGCGGTGTTGACGCTCTCGACGAACATGTCGGCCTTCTTGACCTTCTCCTTGTCGTCGAGCTTCGGGTCACCGAAGATGTCGGACAGGAACGGGTCGTCGACCTGCACGTCGAAGCCGGCATCGACGATCGCCTTGTACTCGACGCTCATCGCCTCGCCGAGGGCGTGGAAGAATTCTTCGTCGTCCTTGTAGTACTCGTTGAAGCCGACCCCGCTGGGGGCCGTGGACGGCACGAAGACCTGGCTGCAGCCGGCGGCATCGGCCGCGGCGCGCAGGTTCGCGAGGTCGCGCTTCAACGCCTCTTCGCCGACATAGCGGATCGGCTCGACGGCGAAGATCTTCTGAATCGGCGCGATCATGCCGCCCAGCATCGCCCGGGCGAAATACTCCTCGTAGTATTCCGGGAAAGCGTCGCGCTCGGCGGTATAGAGCTGATACTTGTCGCCCGGGCGTGGCTCGAAGCCGGCGAGGCGTTCCTGGGCGTAGACGAAGAAGCCGGCCTTGGAGATCTCGCCGTCGGTGACGATGTCGATGCCGCAGTCGGCCTGCTTCTTGACGATCTCGGCGACGGCGCTCGCAACGCGGGCCTGATAGACGTCCTCGTCGACCGGCTCGCCCTCGCTGGTCAGCCGCGCCTTCATCATGTCCAAGAGATCGTGCGGCCGTGGCAGGCTGCCGACATGGCTGACGGGAATACGGTCGGTGCTTCGCTGCATGGTTTCTCCCCCGGTTTGTGCGGGAATGGTGAGCGATCCGCCGGGGCGGCGCAAGACAACATGCGCACGGGAAACGCCGCTTGCCGGATGGACGCGACGGTTCGTCTTGGAGGGTGACGGCTAGTTCCGCTGGGTCAGCAACTGCTTGGCGCGGGCGATCTCGGCGGCGCTCATGCGCGGGATCAGGCGGTCGAGCGCCTTGCCGGCGGGGGCGTTCTGGTTGGCCACGGCGAGGCTGTACCACTTGAACGCCATCGGCACGTCCTTCTTGATGCCGAGCCCGTGCTCAAAAATGAGCCCCAGATTGTATTGCGCCTCGGCGAGGTTCTTGGCCGCCGCCATCTCGAAATATTCGCGTGCCTTCTTGTAGTCCTGGGGCACGCCGACGCCGCGCACATAGGCGAAGCCTAGGTTGAGCAACGCCCGTGAGTGTCCGGTCTTGGCGGCGCGGCGGTACCAGACGAGCGCTTCCCTCTGGTTCTTTGCCGTGCCCATGCCGCGCTCGAGCATGACCGCGAGCGCGTATTGCGCATCGGGGTCGCGGCCGCGCGCGGCGGCGTCGCGGAAGAGGGCGGCGGCCTTGGCGAAATCGCGGTCGACGCCCTGGCCGCGCAGATAGAGCTTGGCCAGCGCAAGCTGCGCCTTGGTCTTGCCGAGCTTGGAAGCCTTGGCATACCAGGTGAGATGCTTTTCCGCCGGCACTGGCAGCGCGGTCGTGCGGATGATGTCCTCATCCGAGAGCTCCGCCGTCAGACGGGTCAGCGCCTCCATCGCGGGCTTGTAGTCTTCGGCCGCAGCACGCGCGAAATGGTCGAAGGCCTGCGCCTTGCTCTTGGCCGTGCCGAGGCCCTTTTCGTGAATGAGACCGAGCTGGTAGTTGGCGGCGGGCACGCCGCGCCGCGCCGCGGTCTCGAAATATTCGCGCGCGCGGGCGAAATCACGCGGCACCTTCTTGCTGGTGAGATGGACGATGCCCGCCCGGTACATCGCCAACGGATGGCCCGCGGCCGCCGCCCGGCGATACCAGAGAAGCGCCTCGATATCGTCCTGCTTGACGCCGTCGCCGCGCTCCAGCATCACCCCGAGCGCATATTGGCCGCCCGGCTCGTTGCCGTCGACGGCGGCCTTGCGGTAGAGGTCGGCCGCCTTGGCGCGGTCCTTGGCGATGCCTTCGCCGCGCAGATAGAGCCCGGCCAGCACCATCTGCGCCTTGGTGTTGCCGAGCTCGGCGGCGCGGATGTACCAGGCGACGTTCTTGGCGGCCGGTTGCGGCAGCGCCGTCGTGTCCTTGGTCGGTGGCGGCAGGTCCGGGTTGATCTTGGGAACCGGTTTGGCCGCGCGCTTGCCGCTGCCGGTCGTGCCCGCCTTGGCGGCGGGCTTCGGCGCCGCCTTGGGCAGCGCCGTGGCGACGTCGCCCTTCCCGTCGGCGCCCGGCTCCGGCGTCAGCATGAGCGGCACGACCCAGGTGGCGAGCGCCAGAACGATCAGCGTGCCCAGGGCGATGCCGGCCGCGATCCGCTTGCCCGATCCGCTGGGCTCGGCAACGTCCGGCGGGCTGCTCAGCGCCTCGGTCAGCTGCAGCGCATCGAGGCCGGAGGGATCGAAGCCCACGACGGCGTTCTCGATTTCCGCCTTTGCCGTGGGCGAGGCCTTCCAGGCTGTCGGATCCTTGGTGATCGCGATGGGGCTGCCGGGCTCGCGCTCCAGGAGCGCGGTGTCGTCGCCGGCCGAGAATGCTGCCGGGGATGCCGCCTCGGCGAGGAAGCCCGAAGACGGTGGTGTGGTCGTCGATAATGCGGGCGCCGGCTCGGGCTTGCTCGGCTCCGGTGCCAACGCGGTCGTCGGCGTTGCGGGCGGCAGAGTGTTCGGCAAGATCGGCGCCGAGGTTACGGGCTCGGCCGGCGCCGCATGGCTCGGCGTGTTGTTGGCCCGCGCCTCCGGCCCGGCGGCGTCGGCCGCGCCTTCGAGGCTGCTGGTCGCGAGCGATTCGAGCACCGCCCGGCTCAGCCATTCGTCGACAGGCAGGCCCGCCGCCTGTGCGGCCTGGGTGACCGATTTCTGATTGGGCACGGTGACTGCGGGCGGCGCGCCCGGGCTGCCGGCGCCGGCGGGTCCAACCAAAGCGGAACTGCCCCGGGCGATGTTCAGGATCGTCCGGCTGATCCATTCCTCGACGGTCAGCCCGGCGGCGCTCGCGGCGGCCTCGGCCGCGGCCTTTGCTTCGGGGTGGATACCGTTGAAGGTGGGGTTCTGCTTGTGCTCCATTCGAGCCGTCCGTTGCTGATCGAGCCGCCCACCCGGCTCGTTACCTAGGGCCATACTACCCCCGTAGCCTCGGTCACATCCCCAAAGCTAGTTGCGGATTGGCGGTTTGCAACGGTTTTCCGCCTCACTCCGCGCGCCTCCCCGTCGGCATCCGATTGAGCCGCGAGACGAGGTCTGTTAGTTCGCTTTCGCTGTTATAATGGATCGACAACACGCCGTCGTCCTGATTCCGCTCTGCGATCGAGACTTTCAGCCCCAGCAGGGTGGTGAGATGGGTCTCGACCATCCGCGTGCTGTCATCGTTCCTGGTTTCGTCCCGGTCGTCCTCTTCATCCTGATAGAGCGGGTTGCCTTTCTCCGCCGATCCGCCCGAATTGCTGGGCGCGGCCACGGCACCCGATAGGCTCGACGCGCTCTCCTCCATAGGGGCATCGCGGTCGGCTGAGCCTGCCTCCGAACCGGCATCGCCCGCGGGCCGGTCCTCGCTCGTGGCGGCGGCCGCCGGGATCTCCAACGGCTCTATCGGCGGTTCGATCGGCGGTTCCGGCGTCGACGCGGACGTTGGCTCGGGCGTTGGCTCGGGAGCCGGTTCCGGCGACGGCGCCATCGCAGCCGCAACGGGCGCCGCGTTCATCGGTTCGGGCTCGTTCTCCTCGTCAGGTGCGGCAAGAGGTTCTGGCGGGGGTTCGGCGTATGCCGGTGGCTCGGCGTTGTCGTCGTCCGAGCTGTCGAAGGCCTGGCTCTCATTGAGGGAGCTGCTTTTTGCCGGGCTGTCGATTGCCGGGCTCGCCTCGATCAGCGTGCCCGCATCGCCCTCGATGCCGCCGAGGATGATCGGGGATGTCTTGTCGGCCGCTTCGGGCGCGCTCTCGCGCGCTCCCGTATCCGTAGTGATGAATTCGGCCATATCGAGCGGGGCTTCGCTGATGCCCGTGTCGTCCGCCGCGGGCGCGCTTGCGGCCGGTTCGCTCGCCGCCGGATCGTTAGTTGCCGGCTCGTTCGTTGCCAGCTCGTTAGTTGCCAGCTCGTTAGTTGTAAGTTCGTCCGGGGCCGCGGCCACGCTCGGCGACGCTTCCGGTGGCGCGGCTTGGTCCGTCGCCGGCGCTGTGTCCGGTGTCGGCCCATTGCTCGCCAACCCAGCCGGTTCCGGTGCCGAAGGCACCGCCCCGCCAAGGGTCATCGCGGCGCTATCCCTCTCCGCGCTTTCCATATGAGTGGCAGCCGGCGCAAAGTCGGTCGGCTCGCTGTCGCCTTCGCCCGACGTGTCGGCAGCCGGGGGCGGCGCCGGCATTTCCGGAGCGGCCTCCGGCTCGGCTGCTTCAGGCAGGGCCGCTTCAGGCTCGGCCGCGTTAGTTTCGGCCACTTTAGTCTCGGCCGGTGTCTCCGTCTTGGCGGCGGGTGGCGTGAGGGCGCCGTGGGAGGCGCGGACGAGCTGCTCGGTCTGATAGATGTCGAGCCGCCGCGCCACGACCTCGCGCGCCGCCGGCTCCGGGTCGGCCGCGCCCAGAAGCGTGCGGGCATGGAGCACCGACAGCTCGCCGCTGTTGATCATCTCGCGCACCGGCTCGGGCAGGTCGAGCAGCTGCAGCGCCGTCGCCACATGGGTCGGCGAGCGGCCGATCACGTCCGAGAGGGCCGCCACGCTCAAGCCGGTTTCCTCCATCAGGCGCTGATAGATCTCCGCCTCGTCGAGCGGCGGCAGGCTTTTGGTGTGGAGCTTCTGGATCAGCGTGGCGCGCAGCACTTCCTCGTCGCTCAACTGCTGAACCGTTACGGGAATGCGCCGCATATGCAGACGGCTCGCCGCGTGCCAGCGCTCCATGCCACTGACGATCTCGTAATGGCCGGCCTGCCGCGAATCGGGCCGCACCACGAGGGGTTTCAGGGCGCCCGATTTCCGCCACTCGCCGATCGCCTGCTCGACGTCGCGCTCGCCGGGATGTTCCTCGGCAAAGCGGTTCGGCTCCAGCATCTCGGCGGCGACGGTCGTCGGCTGTTCGGCGGGCGCCTCGGTTTCGAGCATCATCGGCGTGTCGCTGCTTTCATGGACTGGCCCGTCGACCGGGCCGATACACGCCTGCTCGGCGGCCGCGCGCTTGATGGTTTCGTCGATCGCGCGGGCGCGGGCGGGCCCTTTTCCGCTCAACTCCATCGCGCTGACATATTTGATCAGTTGGTTGAGCCAGATCTCCAGCGGCATGCCTGCGGCTTCCGCCGCGCGCTCGGCGGCGCGCCGGGCTTCCGGCGCGATTTCATCCAAGCTCCAACCGTGATGGATAGAGTTCATGCTTCCCGGTCGTTCCCCGCCGCTGGATCGGCTCGCATACTAACATCCTTCATCATAACGTCACAGACAGCTTCGCAAAATGAGTTGAGTCAAATTCAAACCGGTATCTCGTTTAGTGCTTTGAAACGCACGTGATCGGGACGCTGTGATGGATTTGTGCGATGGATTTGTTTGCCATTCGCCGCCGCGCGGTGTGGTACCAATTGGCGAGACACTGTTCCTAACAATCCCGCAGCAAAAACCCAACGATCCCCGTATCCCATGACCGAAAACACCGCGCTGATCACCGGCGTCACGGGCCAGGACGGCGCTTATCTCGCCGAATTTCTACTCGACAAAGGCTATGTGGTCCATGGCGTAAAACGCCGTTCGTCGTCATTCAACACGGCGCGCGTCGACCATCTTTACCGCGACCCGCACGAGACGGGCGTGCAATTCTTTATGCATTACGGCGACCTGACCGACGCGACCAATCTGATCCGCCTGGTGCAGGAAACCCGTCCCACCGAGATTTATAATCTCGCTGCACAAAGCCATGTGCAGGTGAGCTTCGAGACCCCCGAATACACCGCCAATGCCGACGCGCTGGGCACGCTGCGGTTGCTCGAGGCGATCCGGATCCTGGGGCTGGAGAAGACCGTGCGCTTCTATCAGGCCTCGACCAGCGAGCTTTACGGGCTCGCGGCGGAGAGCCCGCAAAGCGAGACCACGCCCTTCCATCCGCGCAGTCCCTACGCGGCCGCGAAGCTCTACGCCTACTGGACCACGGTCAATTACCGCGAGGCCTACGGGATGCACGCCTCCAACGGCATTCTCTTCAACCACGAGGGCCCGACCCGCGGCGAGACCTTCGTCACGCGCAAGATCAGCCGCGCCGTGGCGGGTATCAAGCTCGGATTCCAGGAGAAGCTCTATCTCGGCAATCTCGATGCCGAGCGCGACTGGGGCCACGCGCGCGACTATGTCGAGGGCATGTGGCGGATCGTGAGCCAAGACGAGCCCGACGACTATGTGCTCGCGACCGGCGAATGCCATTCGGTGCGCGAGTTCGTCGAGCGCGCCTTCGGCCATATCGGCCGCACCATCGAATGGCGCGGCGAGGGCGCGGAGGAGATCGGCGTCGACACGGCAAGCAACGCGACCCTGGTCGAAATCGACCCGCGCTATTACCGGCCGACCGAGGTTCCGCATCTTCTGGGCGATCCGTCCAAGGCGCGCGAGAAGCTGGGCTGGACCCACACGACGAGCTTTGACGATCTCGTGCGCGAGATGGTCGAGGAGGATCTGCGCGTCGTCGCCAAGGAAACCGACCGCAATGACCGCAGCGGATAAAGCCCAGGACGGCGGCGCGTTCTCGCTCTCCGGGCGGCTCGTCTGGGTCGCCGGCCATCGCGGCATGGTGGGCTCGGCGATCGTTCGCAGGCTCGAGCGCGAAGGCTGCGATATCCTGACCGCGGGTCGCGACGAGCTCGACCTCACGCGCCAGGCGCACGTCGAGGAGTGGATGGCCGCGACCAGGCCCGACGCGGTTTTCCTGGCGGCGGCTCATGTCGGCGGCATCCTTGCCAACGACACCTATCCGGCCGACTTCCTCTACGACAATCTGGCGATCGAGGCGAACGTGATCCGCAGCGCCTGGAAGACCGGCGTGGCCAAGCTGCTCTTTCTCGGCTCGTCGTGCATCTATCCGCGCGAGGCGCCGCAGCCCATGCCGGAGGAGGCGCTGCTGACCGGCCCGCTGGAGCCCACCAACGAATGGTATGCGATCGCCAAGATCGCCGGCATCAAGCTCGCCCAGGCCTACCGCAAGCAGCATGGCTGCGACTTCATCTCGGCGATGCCGACGAACCTTTATGGGCCGCAAGACAACTTCGATCTGGAGACCTCGCATGTCGCCGCCGCGCTTCTGCGCAAGGCGCATGAGGCGAAGGCGGCCGGGCGCGGCACGCTGGAGGTCTGGGGCAGCGGCACGCCGCTTCGCGAGTTCCTCTATGTCGACGACGCCGCCGATGCGCTCGTCTTCCTGATGCAGTCCTATTCGGGCGCGGAACACCTCAATGTCGGCTCGGGCGAGGAGATCTCGATCGAGGATCTCGCCCAGCTCGTGATGGCGGTGGTCGGCTTCGAGGGCGCGCTCCGCTTCGATGCGAGCAAGCCCGACGGCACCCCGCGCAAGGCGATGGACAATGCCCGGCTCGCCGCGCTCGGCTGGCGGGCCCGGACGGGTCTCCGCGACGGCCTCACAAAGACATATGAGTGGTACCGCGCCAATGTTGCGGAGGCGGCCTGAAGTCGCTACATGCTGAGCGATCTACGTGGATCGGTGATGGGGCGTAGCCAAGTGGTCTAAGGCACCGGTTTTTGGTACCGGCATTCGCAGGTTCGAATCCTGCCGCCCCAGCCATCCAGTTTGTAAGTATTTCATATAGTTGTGATTTTTGGGTGCGACCACCCGAATCCAGGCCAGATTGCCACAAATTGCCACAGATTTAGCGTCAAAATAACCTGAGGCGCGGATGGTCACTCGCAATTCGGCGCACTGAAATCGTGGTACGAGGTTCTTGGGAATTCGCCTGCGGAACCGATAACGACCGT
>JARRKQ010000108.1:0-18672 GCA_037387885.1 Alphaproteobacteria bacterium
AGGTATCTGGCGGCTTCGGCGGCGCGCAGGTTTCTGTTTGTCGGCGATTGCATGTCCGTCTCCGTCGTTAAGCGATATCGACGAAGACGGTTTTCGCTCAGCTCACCTAGTCGGTACTAGGTAAGATATCGGTACGAGTTTCTTACCCAGGAGAGTTTGCGCGGATATCTAGACCGCCGGATCGGGCACGTATCCGATCCAGCAGCCGGTAGATCGAGCGATCTTTCTTTAGCCTTTGGTACACGCGTTTGTAGCTTTTCTTGATGGTCTCGATGTCGACCGCATCGCCTTCGGTCGCCGATTGGTCTAAGGCCGTTTCGTAGCTTTTCTCTAAGGTGAGGTCTCCTCCAACCTGAGCGTCTACCACCCTTAACCATCTCTTGTAGTGCTTCAGCTCGGACCGGAGCTGCCGAATTCGCCCGCTCTTCTTCTTCTCATTAAGGACGTCCCCCAGGATTTCGAGCACAGCGTCCCATACCCAATTTGGTACGGAATACTTGTGCTCTCGGACGGTGCATATGGCCTCCTGCAACGCAGGCACATACCCTTGGCCATACACCGCTTTGCAATCTGCCAAGAGTGAGTCCAGGCCACTGTCCATTAGCGGCGGCGTCTCGACGGGCCTCTCATCGGTCATCTTTCTCGGTCTCCTAGGCCTCAGCTAGTCTGTGGCGCTCTTGCCGTTCAATTGTTCGGCGATTTGCCTGGAGGCGCGTTCGGCCACTGCGCGCACTGGGTCGTCGTGCAGGTGCGCATATCTCTCAGTCGTCCTCGCCTGTCGATGGCCCAGCACCTTGCCGACAAGGTACAGGCTGTCACCGCCCGCCACTGCCACGCTGGCGAAGCTATGTCGGAGGTCGTGCAAACGAACATCTTCCAGCTGCGCCGATTTCCGAATTCTCTCCCAGACCTTTTGGAGGCCGACGAAGTGCCTGCCGCTCGCGCCGGGCAGCACATAGGGGTTGCCCTCCCAGCGCGGCAATTTCGACAGAAGTTCGAGAGCCGGTGCGCCCAGGGGAACGACCTTGGCTCCCGTTTTCGACTCCGGGAGGCGCAGACAGCCGCGGTCGAAGTCAATATGTTCCCACTTCAAGGTCAAAATTTCGGACTTTCGACACCCGGTCAGCGTCAGCAGTCGAACCGCGGCAGTCGCGGCGGGGTTCATCTCCGCCCGTTCCGCGCTCGCCAGCGCCTCCCCCAGGCGCGCTAGCTCGTCGGGCAACAGAAAGCGCTCCAATGTGCGTTGCTTGTATCGCTTCACCCCCCGCGCCGGGTTGTCCTCTCTCAGGCCCCGGCTCACCGCAAACGACAGCATGGCGCTGAGGAGGGCCAGTGACTCGCGTGCCGCGCCCTTGCCGCCGCGAACCACGGACCGCCCACGCGATCCAGTCTTGACGTTTCGGGCGGTCTTGCCGTCGGCCACCTCGTGCTGGAACCGCTCGATCTCGGCGCGCGTCAGTGTATTTAATCGTTTCGACCCGAGCAGCGGTTTGATGTGGCTCTCAATGCGGCTCTTGTCGCGCAACACGGTTGACTCACTCTTTGTCGAGCAACCTTCCGACACATAGAGCGTGCATAATTCGTTGATGGTCATGTCCTGCTGGGCCAGCGTTCTGGCCTCCGCAGGGTCACGTCCAGCGGCAACATCGCCCAGGAGCCGTTTAGCCTCCGTTCGAGCCTTGTCTGGGGTCCACGGCGATCCGTGCCGTCCAATGGTGACCCGCCGCGTCCGTCCGGCACGACCGCCCAAGCGATATTGGACCAGATAGACCTTCCTCCCCGCCGGTGTAACTTTTAGGCCAAACCCAGCGAGTTCATTGTCCCACAGGTACGTGTCATTGGGTCCTGCCTTTAAGGCGGTGACCGAGCGGTTGCTAATGCGTCCAGTCGCCATTGGTGTGCTTACCTGAGTACAAGGGTAAGCATATAGTAAGCACATCCAGCGGCATCATCAAGAACAACGCGGAACGTTATTCCGTGTTAACGATTGGGATCACGCCAAAAAAATGAAACGCACGGTTCGTTTCGGAACGCAGGAGTTTGGTAAATAATCGCATTCGCAATGCGAAGGTCAGGGGTTCGACTCCCCTCGGCTCCACCATCCTCCTTCTTCAAATGACCTAAGGTCCGCGCGCCGGGGCTCGGCCGTGGGCCGCCCGTGTCTTACGCCTGTCTCTAGAGGAAGTGCATCAGGTTCTCTGCATCCTCCCGGGTCGGGACGACGTTCGGCCCGGTGGCGGGCGGCGGCTGGTCGGGGAGCGGGGCCGGCGGTTCGGCATCGGCGGCCATCGTCGCGTCCGTCGCGTCCGTCGCCTCCGCCGTTACGTCGTCGGCCGTCTGATCGGACGGCGCCGGGACTTGCGGCAGATAGATGGAGAAGGTGGCGCCGTTGCCGGGCGCGCTTTCGACATCGACCGCGCCGTTCTGGTTCTTGGCCATGCCGAAGACCATGGACAGGCCGAGCCCGGTTCCCGCGCCGACATCGCGGGTGGTGAAGAACGGATCGAAGATATGGGCGAGCACCTTCGGATCCATGCCGCGCCCGGTATCCCTGACGGCAATTCTGACGTAGCGGCCCGGCGCCAACTTGTCGCCGTGACTGGTCACGAAGGTCTCATCGAATTCGGCCGGTTCGCAGACGATGGTGATCGTGCCGCCGTCGGGCATGGCCTGGCGGCTGTTCTTCACCAGATTGCCGATGCATGCGTGCAGCAGCGCCGGATCGACGCTCGCGTAGCCCTCGGACTTGATGTCGAAGCGAATGTCCAGATTGGACTGGACGAAAACGCGGAGCACGGGTTCCATGTCGGCGATCGTCTCGCCACCATCGACGACCACCGGCATCGCCACTTGTTTCTTGCTGAAGGTCAGCATTTGCTGCGTGATCTCCGTGGCGCGTCCCGACGCTTCGATGATCTCCTGCAGCGATTCGCGCACCCGGTCCTCGTCGTTCATTTTTTTCAGCGCCATTCGCGCGAAGCCTTGGCAAGCTCTTTACCGACCATGTGCTCAACGATCTCCTTCTGCCCGTGCATGCAGGCAAGCGCCGCCTTGTCGGTAAGGTGATGAGCCACTATTCGCTCTCGAAATCGGCGCGGCTGATCTATCGCTTGGGCCAGCTTCCCGAGACCATGCGCAGCCGCTTCATCGTCGAGATCATCGGAACGCCCGACGACGCCACCCCCGATGCGCTCGCCGGCATCGTCCGCAAGCTTCGGAACGTGGCGGGCCATGTCGCGTTGCGGGTGGAAATGCTTGACACCGAATTGGAGCGGTTCTCCGAGTGCGGGTTCCGCGTCTTCAGCTGCGATCTGTCCGAACACGATGTGGCCGCGCTCGCGCCCGGCGAGCGCGATGCCGCCATCGCGGCCTTCTTGACGCAAGTGAAGGCGATGGAGGCCTGGGCCCATATCTATGGCGCCGCCACGACGGGGGCCGTCAAGTCGGCGATCCTCGCGGGGGCGGATTTCGTGAGCGGCGATGCGATCGGGCTCTGCACTCAGAAGCCGCAGCCGGTGAGGCCGGCTGAGTTTTAGGCGCCTTACCGCAGATCGCGGACGATCTTTCCGGATTTCACGACCATCGCGCACGGATTGGCGCCGATCTTGTAGCTGAGCTCGGCCGGGCGGCCGATGCGCCAGATGGCCAGATCGGCAGCCTTGCCGGCTTCGAGCGTGCCGTGCGTTTCGGACAGGCCGAGCGCGCGGGCGGCCTCGCGTGTCACTCCGGCGAGTGCCTCTTCGGGCGTCAGTCGGAAGAGCGTGCAGGCCATGTTCAGCATGAGCAGAAGCGAGGTCGCGGGCGAGCTGCCGGGATTGCAGTCGGTGGCGATGGCCAGGGAGACTTCGTGCTTGCGGAAGAGCTCGACCGGCGGCAGATGCGTCTCGCGCAGGAAATAGTAAGCGCCGGGCAGCAGCACGGCGACGGTGCCAGCATCCGCCATCGCCTCGACGCCGGCCTCCGAGACGAACTCCAGATGGTCGCAGGAAAGCGCGCCATACCGCGCCGCAAGCTCCGCGCCGCCGAGATCGGAGAGCTGGCCGACATGGCCCTTGATCGGCAGGCCGTGCTTGCGCGCCGCCTTGAACACGCGCTCTGACTGGTCGGCCGTGAAGCCGATACCCTCGCAGAAGACGTCGACCGCGTCGGCTAGGCCTTCATCCGCGACCGCGGGGATTACCTCGTCGCAGACGAGATCGATGTAGCGGTCGGGCTTACCGTCGAATTCGGGCGGCAGCGCGTGCGCGCCCAGGAAGGTCGTAACGACGGAGACGGGCGCCTGCGCTCCGACGGCTCGGGCGGCGCGGAGCTGCTTCATCTCGTCGTCGCGGTTGAGGCCGTAGCCGGACTTGATCTCGATGACTGTGACGCCCTCGGCGGTGAGATCGGCGATGCGGCCGAGGGCGGACGTGACGAGCGCATCCTCCGTTGCCGCGCGGGTGTGCTCGACCGTGGAGCGGATGCCGCCGCCGGCCCGGGCAATCTCCTCATAGGTTGCGCCGGTCAGGCGCAGCTCGAACTCGCCCGCCCGGTCGCCGCCGTAGACGATATGCGTGTGGCAATCGATCAGTCCCGGCGTGATCCAGGCGCCGTCGAGGGCATGAACATTGGCTGCGTTCTCTGAGGGCAGATCGGCGCGCGGCCCGCACCAGGCGATCGTGCTGTCCTTGAGCGCGATCGCGCCGTCCTCGATGGCGCCGTAAGGCTCGCCATCCGCGCGCATGGTGGCGAGGTGGCAGTCGAGGAAAAGCGTGTCCCAATCGGCCATGAAGTATCGCGCTCCGCGCTCGTTACGCCGTCCAGATCACGGGAAACTCCGGGCCGTCGAGCGGCTGGCCGGGAGTGAGATCGATATCGGGGAAGGGCGGGGAATGGGTGCCGCGCTCGACATATAGTGTGCCGTCGCCCACGACGCGGAGCGAGAAAGCCCGCCGCCGCTGGTCGGGGCTGAGATTTGCGGGCGCGCCGTGGACCGTGCGGAAATCGAAGGCGATGGCGTCGCCGGGCTCGACCGCCCAGCCGCGGATGTCGTAGTCGGCGCGGTTGGCCTTGATGTCGGGAATGGGTTCGCGCGCATCGCCTTGGGTGAGCGCGCTGCCGTCGAAGCGGTCGGGCCGGAACTCGCGGCCCCAGCGATGCGAGCCCGCGACGTATTCGACGGCGCTGTCGCGCGCGACCGTATCGAGCGCGACCCACATACTGCAGGTCTGCGGGCCCTCGACGCAGTAATACGGCATGTCCTGATGCCACGGCGTCTCGACGGTGGCGCCCGGCTCCTTCACCAATATGTGCTCGTGGAAGAGGCGGACGCGCTCCGCGCCCATCAGACGCGCCGCAACCGCGCCGGCGGGCGAGTTGAAAATGAAGTCGCGGAACTCGGGGATGCGGTCCCAGACGAGGAAGTCCTGGAAGAAGGGCGTGGGGCTGTCGTCGGGGTGATACTGGCGGATGCGCCAGCTCGGGGCCGCGATATTGGCGTCGATGCCGGCGCGCAGCGTCTCGACCCAGTCGCGGAAGACGCCGCGCAGCAACAGCACGCCGTCGCGCCGGAAGGCGGCGACGTCGTCGTCGCTCAGATCGAACATGTCAACGCTGTTCATGACGTGTCCTTGGAGAAATCTCAGGGTTTCTGCCCGTTACTCGAAACAATCCCACACTTGTATATACAAGTTGACCATGCTATACGATGATCATCCTGTGCTCAAGCGCCGCCAGAGCGCGTGGCTTGCCGACATATTGTTGTCGCCAGGCACCGGCGCGGGTCAAGACTTCCAGATTTATGGGACCAGGTGAAGGAGGAGATCATGAAACTCGGGAAATTCGTGGTGGCGGTTGCCGCGTCTGCGTTCGTCATGACGGGCGCCGCGTCGGCCGAATCGATCAAGATCGGTTTCCACGCGCCGCTGACCGGCTTCGCGGCGGCGGACGGCAAATCGGCGCTGAATGGCGCGAAGCTCGCGGTCAGCCAGATCAACAAGTCGGGCGGCGTGCTCGGCAAGCAGCTCGAGCTCGTCGTTTATGATGATCAGGCCTCGCCGAAAAAAGCGGTGCCGCTGGCCAACAAGCTGATCGGCAGCGACGGCGTGAAGCTCGCGATCTCGGGCAGCTATTCGGGCGCCACCCGCGCCGCGGCGGGCGTGTTCCAGAGCGCCAAGATCCCCTACATCTCGGCCTACGCCGTGCATCCCTCGATCACCAAGGCGGGCGATTACGTCTTCCGCACGTCCTTCATGGGCGAGGTGCAGGGCCGCGCCGGCGCCAAGCTGGTCGGCGAGGATCTGAAGAAGAAACGCGTGGTCATGATCACGCTGAAGAACGACTTCGGCAAATCGCTGGCACGCGGCTTCAAGGAGAAGGCCAAGGCTTACGGGATCACCGTGGTCAACGAGTACCAGTATTCGATCAAGGACCGCCAGTTCGGGGCCATCGTCGCCAAGGTGAAATCGGACAAACCGGAAGCGATCTATGCGACCGGCTATTTCTTCACCGCCGGTCCGCTGGTGCGCCAGCTTCGTGCGGCAGGCGTGACGGCGACGGTGATCGGTCAGGAAGGCTATGACACCCAGAAGTTCATCGAGATCGGCGGCAAGGCCGCGGAGGGCACGATCATCACCACGTCGCTCGACCGCGACTCCAAGGATCCCGTCGCCCGCGCCTTCATCACCGAGTACCAGAAGATGAGCGGGCAAAAGGCCGACATGGTCGCCGCCTCGGCGCATACGGCGGTCTATGTGATGGCGGCGGCGCTGAAGAAGGCGGGCAAGCTCGACCCGGCGGCGGTGCGCGCGGCGATCGCCTCGACGACGATCAAGGCCTCGACCGGCACGATCTCGTTCAACGCCCTCGGTGAGGTGCGCAAGGATGTGCAGGTTCAGATCGTCAAGGACGGCAACTGGCACCATTACTCGGTGATCAGCGACGCCAAGCTGCTGGCGCCGCCTACCAAGTAAAGCGGCCAAGTAAGGCGGCCAAGCAAGGCGTCCAACCAGCCGATTAAGTCGGCTGCGTTCTCTAACCCGTTGCTGCGATCCGGAAGGGCTTAGGCCCTTCCGGGCCGGCGCTCTACGCTCGGACGCAAGCCATGTTGTATGTCGAGCTGTTCGTCCAGGGACTGATCCAGGGCAGCATCTACGCGTTGATCGCGGTGGGGCTGACCTTGGTCTACGGGATGTTGCGCGTGCTCCATGTGGCGCATGCGGGGCTGTTCACCCTGGGCGGCTATCTGGGCGTCATCGTCACCAATGCGACCGGCAGCCTGCTGCTGGGGCTGCTGGTGGCGATGGTCGTGGTCGGTTTCATCGGCGTGGCGATCTACCGCTTTGCCTATCACCCGATCCTGAAGCACCCGCCCTTCGTCGCGCTGATCGCCTCGATCGGTCTCTACATCGCGATGGAGGAAATCTTCCGGATCATCTTCGGCCCCTACGGCCTGACGTATGAGACGCAGCCGCTGCAGGGGCATGTCGCGGTGCTCGGCATGCGGATCAAGATCGCCGAGCTTGCGACGTTCTTCGGGGCGATCGTGACGCTGGGCGTGCTGGGCTATCTCTCAAGCAGCACGCGCACCGGCATCGCCTGGCGGGCGACGGTCACCGCGCCGAAGATGGCCGAAGCCTTCGGGGTCGATATCCTGAAGGTGCGCTACCTCAACTTCTTCATCGGCTCGGCCTTGGCGGCGGCTGCGGGCGTGATGGTGGCACTCCTGAACAACCTGGTCGAGCCGACCAGCGGGGCGGTGCCGAGCTACAAGGCGCTCGCCATCATCGTGCTGGGCGGGCTCGGCAGTCTGCGCGGCACGCTCGTCGCCTGTTTCGCGCTTGGCGTGATCGAGGCCTACGGCACGATCTATCTCGGCTGGCTGATGGACCGCGACGCGATTGCGTTCCTGTTCTTGATCCTTGTTCTGATGATCCGGCCGCAAGGCCTGTTCGCGAGGGCATGACCGCGATGGAAGGCCTGCTCAACGTCTACCAGATCAGCCTGCTGACGACGCTCGCCGTCGCCGTGATCATGGCCTTGAGCCTCAATCTGATCACCGGCTTCTGCGGCCAGATCAGCCTCGGCCACGCGGCCTTCCAGGGCATCGGCGCTTACATGGCGGAGATCCTCACCAAGCAGGCAGGGTTCGACTTCGCCTCGGCGACGCTCATCGCGGTCCTGTTCTCGGCCGGGATCGGCTTTCTGGTGGGGCTCGCCTCGCTGCGCGTGCGCGAGGACTTCCTCGCCATCACGACGATGGGCGTGGCCTTCCTTTTCGTCGGCTTCGTCAACCAGCAACCGAGGCTTGGCGCCGAAGAGGGCATCGCCAACATTCCCGATCCCGGTCTGGGGGCGACGGGTTATATGGTGATGGCGCTCGTCCTGGCGCTCCTCGTTGCGCTCTTCAGCGTTTATGTGCGGCGGACCTGGCTGGGTGCGGCCTTCGGCTCGATCGCCGACGACGAGGACACGGCGCGGATCGTCGGCATCGACGTCGCGCGCTTCAAGCTCGCCGCCTTCGTGATGGGGACGGGACTGGCGGGCCTCGCGGGCTCGATCTACGCGCATCAGGTCAAGATCATCCAGGCGACCGATTTCGGCTTCATCCCCTCGATCACCGTGCTCTCGATCGTCGTCTTCGGCGGCATCGGGTCGATCGTGGGCGTGATCTTCGCGGCGGTTCTGCTGACCATGCTGCCGCTGTGGTTCCAGTTCATCGGGGATTACAAGCTGCTCTTCTATGGCGGTCTCCTGTTCCTGATGATGCGCTTCGCACCGCAAGGCCTGGCGGGGCTGATCCGCTCCGGCCTCGATGCGATGCGGCGGGACAAGCGCAACGACGCTCGAGTGGGGGACGCCGCATGAGCGCGATCCTCAACATCCGGGATATCACCGTGCGCTTCGGCGGCGTCGTCGCGGTGGACAACGTGAACTTCGACGTACCCGACGGACAGCTCCTCGGCCTGATCGGCCCGAACGGTGCCGGCAAGACCACGGTCATGCGCGCCATCACCGGGATCGTCAGCCCCGAAAAGGGCGAGATCCGGTTGAACGGCGCGCCGCTGCATCACCTGCCGACGCACCAGCGCGTTCGGGCGGGGCTTGGCCTGTCGCAGCAACTGGTGCGGCCCTTCCGGTCGATGAGCCTGGTGGAAAACGTTCGCTTCACGGCGGGTTATGCCAAGACGCGCGGACCGCTCGGCGCGCTCGTTGCGCTTGACCGCAGCGCCGAGGCGCGGCGCGCGCTCGAGCTGCTCGAGCGCGTCGGCATCGCGGCGCAGGCCGATGCCCGGCCGGATGAGGTGCCACTTGGCGTGCTGAAACGGCTCGAGGTTGCCCGCGCGCTGGCGCTCGACCCCACGGTGCTGCTGCTCGACGAGCCGCTGGCGGGCCTCAACAGCGAAGAGGCCGCAACGCTCGCCGATACGATCCGCGCGCTCAACGGCGAGGGTTTCACGATCCTCCTGATCGAGCACAATCTGGGCGAGGTGATGCGCATCTGCGACCGCCTCGTCGTGCTCGACAATGGCCGGCTAATCGGCGAGGGCGCGCCGCGCGATGTGATGGCCGAGCCGACGGTGCGCGCGGCCTATCTCGGCACGGAGGCCTCCGATGCTGCAGCTTGAGGGCATGAGCTGCGGCTACGGCGCCTTCCGCGCGGTCGATGGGCTCGACTTGCGCGTGGGCGAGGGCGAGGTCTTCGCGCTCGTCGGCGCCAACGGGGCAGGCAAGAGCTCGACCATCATGGCGATCGTCGGCCATGTCGAGGTGTTCGGCGGGCGCATCCTCTTCGATGGGGCGGACATCACCAAGGAACCGGCGCGAAAGCGCGTGCGCCGGGGCATAGCCGTGGCGCCCGAAGGCCGGCAGCTTTTCCAGGATCTGACGGTGGACGAGAACCTCACCATCGGCGGCTATATCCACGACCGCGACAAGGTGGCGGCGGGGCGCGCGCGGGTGTTGGAGCTTTTCCCGCGGCTGGGCGAACGGCTCGACCAGCTCGCCGGCTCGATGTCGGGCGGCGAGCAGCAGATGCTGGCGATCGGCCGTGCGCTGATGGCCGAGCCCAAGCTGCTCATCATCGACGAGGTCTCGCTCGGCCTCATGCCGAAGATCGTCGATCTCTGCTATGCGGCAATCGAGGCCTTGAAGGCGCAAGGCATCACAATCCTGCTGGTCGAGCAAAGCACCGAGCGGGCGCTGGAGATCGCCGACACTGTCTGCGTGCTCGAATCGGGCCGCGAGGTCTGGAAGGGCAAGGCGGCCGACGCCCGCGACAATCCCGCGCTGGTCGAGGCCTATCTCGGGCTGCGCCAGGAGGCGGGCGCATGAGCAAGGCCAAGACCCGAAATAAATCCGATGCTAAGCCGGAGCCGCTCTACCAGCAGGTCAAGCGCTACATCTTGGACAAGGTCGACGCGGGGGACTGGGCGCCGTCGCAGCGCATTCCCTCGGAGAACGAGCTGGTGCGCGAGCTGGGCGCGAGCCGCATGACCGTGAACCGTGCGCTGCGCGAGCTCGCCAATGCCGGGCGCATCGAGCGCATGCAGGGCGTCGGCACCTTCGTCGCCGATCCGCGTCCGTCGCTCGAGCTTCTGCGCATCCGCAACATCGCCGACGAGATCCGCGCGCGCGGCCACGAATACAGCAACACCGTCATCGAAGCGCGTGCGGAGCCCGCGTCCGACGATGTTGCGGAGGCTTTGGTGGTCCCGCCGGGGAGCGAGGTCTTCCATACCGTGCTGATCCACCGCGAGAACGGGGTGCCGGTCCAGCTCGAGGACCGGTATGTCAATCCCGAGGTGGCACCCGATTATTTGGCGATCGACTTCAGCGAGACGACGCCCAACGAGTATCTTATGCGCCAAGCGCCGTTGAGCGAGGTCGAGCACACGCTCGAAGCCGTGCTGCCGGACCAGCGGGTCCGGGATTTGCTGGAGATCGGCGCGGACGAGCCGTGCCTCAAGCTGCATCGCCGCACCTGGTCGCGCGGCCTTGTCGCCTCGCGCGCCTGGCTGTTCCACCCCGGCAGCCGCTACCGCATCGCCGCCCGTTTCAATCACGCCGAACGGCAATAGACGACGAGACCAGCGAAAAATCGAGGAACCCCAATGACCGCGAACCCGCGACTGGACAACACCCGCAGGATCAAGGCGCCCACCGGCAGCGAGCTGTCCTGCCGCTCCTGGAGCACCGAAGCGCCGATGCGCATGCTGATGAACAACCTCGATGCCGAGGTTGCGGAGAAGCCGGAAGAGCTCGTCGTCTATGGCGGCATCGGCCGCGCCGCGCGCAACTGGGAATGCTACGACCGCATCGTCGAAGTGTTGCGCCGGCTCGAAGGCGACGAGACGCTGTTGGTTCAGTCGGGCAAGCCGGTCGGCGTCTTCAAGACCCACGACAACGCGCCGCGCGTGCTGATCGCGAACTCGAACATCGTGCCGCACTGGGCTGATCTCGAGCACTTCAACGAGCTCGACCGCAAGGGGCTGATGATGTACGGCCAGATGACGGCCGGCTCGTGGATTTACATTGGCAGCCAGGGCATCGTCCAGGGCACCTACGAGACTTTCGCCGAGATGGGCCGCCAGCATTACGGCGGCGACCTCAAGGGCAAATGGATCCTGACCGGGGGCCTGGGCGGCATGGGCGGCGCGCAGCCGCTCGCCGCGACCATGGCGGGCGCCTCGATGCTGGCCGTGGAGTGCCGGCCGAGCCGCATCGAGATGCGCTTGAAGACCGGGTACTTGGACAAGCAGTCGAGCGATCTCGACGAGGCGCTTGCGATCATCGACGAAGCGTGTTCGAAGAATGAGGCGGTGTCCGTCGGCCTGCTCGGCAATGCTGCGGACGTCTTTCCCGAGCTCGTCAAGCGCGGGGTGAAGCCCGACGCGGTGACCGACCAGACTTCGGCACACGATCCGCTGAACGGCTATCTGCCGCTCGGCTGGACGGTCGCCGAATGGGACGAGCGCCGGGAGCGCGAGCCCGAGCGCACCATCAAGGATGCCAAGGCGTCGATGGCGGTGCAGGTGCGCGCCATGCTCGAGTTTCACGGCCAAGGCATTCCGACCGTCGATTACGGCAACAACCTGCGCCAGATGGCCTTCGAGACCGGGGTGGAGAACGCCTTCGACTATCCGGGCTTCGTGCCGGCCTATATCCGGCCGCTCTTCTGCCGCGGCGTCGGGCCGTTCCGTTGGGCCGCGCTCTCGGGCGATCCGGAGGACATCTTCAAGACCGATGCCAAGGTGAAGGAGCTGATCCCAGACGATCCGCATCTCCACAACTGGCTCGACATGGCGCGCGAGCGCATCCACTTCCAAGGCCTGCCCTCGCGCATCTGCTGGGTCGGCCTGGGCCAGCGCGACAAGCTCGGCCTCGCCTTCAACGAGATGGTCGCCTCGGGCGAGCTGTCCGCGCCGGTCGTGATCGGCCGCGATCATCTGGACTCCGGCTCGGTCGCCAGCCCCAACCGCGAGACCGAGGGCATGCTCCTGAACACCGCCTCGGGCGCGACCTGGGTCAGCCTGCATCACGGCGGCGGCGTTGGCATCGGCTATTCGCAGCATGCCGGTATGGTGATCGTGTGCGACGGAACGCAAGAGGCGGCCGAGCGCGTTGGGCGGGTGCTGTGGAACGATCCGGCGACGGGCGTGATGCGCCACGCCGATGCCGGCTACGAGGACGCCATCGCCTGCGCCAAGGAGAACCACCTCGATCTGCCCATGGTCGAGGGCGACTGAGCGCGCATATAGTGTGAGGGCACAAGCAATAGCGGGCCGCGCGAGCGGGTAACGGCGTCGATGACGGTTTTCGATTACACCCCCGGCGAGCTGCCGGTGCTGATCAGCGTGCCCCATGACGGGCGCGAGATTCCCGAGGACATCGCCGCGCGGATGACCGATCTCGGCCGCGCCAACACCGACGCCGACTGGCATGTGCGCGCGCTCTACGATTTCGCGGGCGAGCTCGGCGCGCATGTTCTGGCCGCGCGCCAGTCGCGCTATGTGGTCGATCTGAACCGCGATCCGGCGGATGCCGCGCTTTATCCGGGTGCGGTCAATACAGGCATCGTGCCGCATCTGAGCTTCGACGGCGAGCCGCTTTATCTGCATGGCGCCGAGCCGGACGCCTACGAGCAGGCGCACCGCATCGCGCATCACTGGCGGCCCTACCATGACAAGATCGCTTCAATCTCGGCACGTCGGGTGGTGCGGCGGCCTCGAACGACCTCGAGGCGTGCGTCTACGAACCGCTTGCTGGCGCGGAGGGTTACACGGCCGTGCTCAACGGGCGCTTCAAGGGCGGCTAGATCACCCGGACCTATGGCCGGCCGGCGGAAAACCGGCATGCGGTGCAGCTCGAGCTCTCGCAGCGCACGTATATGAACCAGGACCCGCCCTTCGATTATCTGCCCGACGTGGCGGCAAAGGTGAAGCCGGTGCTGCGCGCCGCGGTCGCGGCGGCCTGCGATTGGGCGCGTGCCCGCTTTGTGGGTTGATGCGGGCATGGCCGGCTGGCTTCGCTTCGATCACCTGCTGACGCCCGAGGGGTGGGTGTCGCCCGGCTGGCTTCAGGTGGACAAGGCTGGCGCGGTCGCTGATGTAGCCGCTGCCGCGCCTAACGATGCCGAGGCAGAAACTGTTGCGGGCTTCGCTATCCCGGGCATGGCGAACCTGCATTCGCACGCCTTCCAGCGGGCGATGGCGGGGCTGGCCGAACATCGTGGTTCCGAAAGCGACAGCTTCTGGACATGGCGCGAGACGATGTACCGCTTCGTCTCGCTGGTGACGCCGGAGGACTTGAAGGCGATCGCGGCGCAGCTCTACGTCGAGATGCTGAAGGCGGGCTACACGGCGGTCGCCGAGTTCCACTACGTCCATCACGCGCCCGACGGCGCGCCCTACGGCGATCGCGCAACGATGTCGAACGCCGTGTTCGCGGCGGCGCGGGCGGCCGGCATCGGATTGACGCATCTGCCGGTGCTTTATGCGGCGGGCGGTTTCGGCGGCAAGTCGCCCGGCGGCAGCCAGCGGCGCTTTTTGAACGATGTCGATGGGCTTTTCGCGATCATCGACGCGGTGGCCGCCATGACGTCGGGCGATCCGCAGACCCGCACGGGCCTGGCGCTCCACAGTCTGCGCGCCGTGCCGCCCGATCTGATCAACGCTGCGCTCGATCGCCTCGACGGAATCGATGATGCGGCACCGATCCATATCCATGTCGCCGAGCAGCACCGCGAGGTCGAGGACTGTCTCTCGTGGAGCGGCAAGCGGCCGGTCGATTGGCTGCTCGACAATGCGGCGGTCGATGCGCGCTGGTGCCTCGTCCACGCAACGCATATGGAAGCGGGCGAGGTTGCGGGCCTGGCGAAATCCGGGGCGGTGGCCGGGCTCTGCCCGACGACGGAAGCCAATCTCGGCGACGGGCTCTTTCCCCTGCGCGCCTTTCTCGACAAGGGCGGGCGGCTCGGCATCGGCTCCGACAGCCACATCTCCGTAAGCCCGGTGGAGGAGCTGCGCTGGCTCGAATACGGCCAGCGCCTCGTGTCGGGCGAGCGGAACGTCGCGGGCGCGGCGGGGGCCTCGACCGGACGCGCGCTCTATGAGGCGGCGTTGGCCGGCGGGGCGCAGGCTTGCGGGCGGCCGGTCGGATCGCTCGCGCCCGGCAGGCGCGCCGATCTGGTCGTGCTCGACGCGGCGCATCCGGTCCTTGCCGGTCTCGGTCCCGAGCGCGTGCTCGACGCTCATGTCTTCTCAGGCAATACGAGCGCGGCGCGCGACGTCATGGTGGGCGGGAGCTGGGTCGTGCGGGACGGACGGCACGAGGATGAAGATCGGATTGAAGCGTCCTATCGGCTGGTGGTGACACGGCTGGTGGCGGCGCTTTGACGGCGCGGCCACGGAAACCCTCAAGGAGGCCGGCACGATGGCAGGGCAGGAGACGATCCAACTGACGCCGGGGGCGATCGAGCTTGACCAGCTCCGGCGCGTTCTGCGCGACGGCGCGGGGGTTTCGCTCGCCGAGGAAGCGCGGGCGCAGGTCGAGACGGGCCATCAGGCGGTCATGAAGATCGTCGAGGAGGGCCGCACGGTCTACGGGGTGAATACCGGCTTCGGCAAGCTCGCCTCGGTGATCGTGCCCAAGGACCAGCTCGCCGAGCTGCAGCGCAATCTCGTTATGTCGCACAGCGTTGGCATGGGCCCGCTTCTGGAGGATGGGATCGTGCGGTTGGTTCTGACGCTGAAGGCGGCGTCGTTGGCGCGCGGCCATTCGGGGGTGAGCTGGGCGGTGGTCGAGACCCTGCTGGCGTTTCTCGAGCGCGATCTTTTGCCCTGCATTCCGAGCAAGGGATCGGTCGGCGCGTCGGGCGACCTTGCCCCGCTCGCGCATCTCGCCGCCGTGCTGATCGGCGAGGGCGAAGCGAAGTTCGGCGGCAAAGTGATGCCGGGCGCGGCGGCGCTCAAGAACGCGGGGTTGAAGCCGCTCGTCCTCGGACCGAAGGAGGGGCTGGCGCTCCTCAACGGAACGCAGGTCTCGGCCGCGCTGGCGCTCGCCGGGCTGTTCGAGGCGGAGGATCTGTTGAACGCGGGGCTGCTCGCAGGTTCGCTCTCGCTCGATGCGGCGATGGGATCGACGGTTCCGTTCGATGCCCGCATCCAGGAGGTGCGCGGCCAGCCGGGGCAGGCGGCGGTTGCCAAGGTTTATCGCGATCTGCTTGAGGGGAGCGCCATCCGCGATTCGCATCTCGACTGCGACCGGGTGCAGGATCCGTACTCGCTGCGCTGCCAGCCCCAGGTGATGGGGGCGTGCCTCGACCATATTCGTTTCGCGGCCGACGTCTTTGCGCGCGAGGCGAATGCGGTGTCCGACAACCCGCTGGTCTTTCCGGCCGAAGGCGACGTGCTGCCGGGCGGCAACTTCCATGCCGAGCCGGTGGCGATGGCGGCGGATGTGCTGGCGCTGGCGATCGCGGAGATTGGCGCGCTGGCCGAGCGGCGGGTGGCGCTGCTGGTCGATACCAACTTCTCCGCCCTGCCGCCCTTCCTGATCGAGGAAGGCGGGATCAATTCGGGCTTCATGATGGCGCATGTGACGGCAGCGGCGCTCGCCTCGGAGAACAAGAGCCTAGCGCATCCGGCCAGCGTCGAAAGCCTGCCGACCTCGGCCAATCAGGAAGATCATGTCTCGATGGCCACCTTCGCGGCGCGGCGCCTGGGCAACATGGCGGAGAACACGGCCGCGATTCTCGGCATCGAGCTGTTGGCGGCGGCGCAGGGGATCGAGTTCCACGCGCCGACGGAGTCGTCGAAGACGATGATGGCGCTGCTCGCGGAGATCCGCGCGCTGGTGCCGCGCCTGGTACACGACCGCTTCATGGCGCCCGACATGGCGGCGGTCGCGGCGCTGGTCGCCTCGGGCGATCTCAACAGATTCGTGCCCGCCGGGCTGGTGCCCAGCCTGCCGGTGGGCAGTTAGTGCAGCGCGAATTCTTGGCGGACAGGCTCGGCCAGCTCCACGCCGTTGGCGGCGAAATCGGGGAAGCGTAACCCGGCTTTCTCCATCACTGGCTTCACCGATTTGAAGTAGTTGTACTGGACCTGCGCGGTGTCGAGCCCCTTCACCTTGAGGCCGACCTCCAAACAGTACCTGTTCTCGTCGCTTTCCAGACGGCCGAAGGCGCGCTTGACCGTGATCGGCATCGAGGCGTCGATGATGTGCTGCATCTGGGCGCGCTGGTCGGGGTCCTGGCAGACGCGGACGGCCTCGCGGTCGCCGTAGCCTTGGTGCTGCGCTTCGTCCGCCAGCACCTGGCGCTGCGACTTGCCCCAGGCCGGGAGCGCATTGTCGAGATAGGCGCGGATCTGGTGCGAGCCGGCGCGGTCGCCGTAGAGGTTGAAGGCGATTACCCCGGTCCAGGATTTGAGCCCGTCCTCGTCGAGGCCGAAGAACGCCGTGGCGGGGCCGCGCTTTTCGAGGAGCGCGTTCACGTCGGCGCCCAGCGCCTCCAGCACTCGTGCGACATATTCGACATGCTCGGCCTCCTCCTTGGCGAAGCGCGCCTGCTGCACCGCGTCCTGCCAGGTAGGGGCGAGCGCGATGGCGCGGCCGAACAGCTCACAGGTGGCCGACTCGGCGTAGAGCTGGCGCGTCATCAGGCGGATCGCCATGTCGCGGAACTCGGGCGTCATGTTCTCGGGGATGCCGTCCATCGTCGTCTCCACGGTGTGGGTTTCGTTTCCTCCAATATTTTTTACTCTAACGTAAATTAGCTCCCGGGCAATGCGACCGATCGCATTCCAGCGATGCCGCCAGCGCATCGATATCGATATCGCGGTTGGGACCCGCGATTGGGATGCTGCCCAGAATAACTGATATTGCCTCCCGGCCCGCCGTGGCGCGGTGCAGAGTGCCGCCAAGGATGCGGCGGACAAATCACGGAGGGAGGCGATGAAAGACACCGAACTGTTCGAGGCGGGCCTGAAGGTCCGCAAGGAGGTCCTCGGCGAGGAGTATGTGGAAAAGTCGCTCGCGCAGGCCGACGACTTCAATCGCGAGTTCCAGGAATTCATCACCGCTTACGGCTGGGGCGGCGTCTGGGCGCGGCCAGGCCTGAGCCGTAAGCAGCGCAGCCTCAACAATCTCTGCATGCTCGCCGCCCTCAACCGGCCGCACGAGTTCAAGCTCCATCTGCGCGGCGCCTTCAACAACGGCGTCACTATCGAGGAGCTGAAGGAGACGCTGATCCAGATCACCGTCTATTGCGGCGGGCCGGCAGGGGTCGAGGGCTTCCGCCTGGCGCGCGAGGTGATCGACGAGCTCGGCATCAATGTGAGCGCCGCGGCCGAGTAAGCCGGCCTTGGCGCGGATGGGCGGTCAGTCGGGGCTCAGTCGGCGGCGCGCGCGAGCGCGCGCACCGGCGCGCCGTCGGAGCCTTCGATGTTGAGGCCGACGAACATCGCCTCGATGCGGCGGCCGGAGAGCTCGGGCGCCACGCAGACCAGCTCGGCGATCAGCACGCCCTTGCCGAGCAGCTCGTGATGCACCGGCCAGGTGAAGTCGTCCGGACGCTTGATCGAGGGCATGTCGGGCGTCAGGAGATCGACGGCGACCATCTTGGCGCGCTTGTCGACCAGCCATTCGGCGGCGTCGTGGGTCAGCGCGGGATGGTCGAAATAGCGGACGCTGTCCATGTGACCGGTCCAGCCGGTGTCGATGACGACGATGTCGCCGGGCTCGACGCTAGGCGAGGCCTTTTCGAGGTGATCCGCCGTGATCAGCATGTCGTCGCCGGCCTCGACCTTGAGCACGACGCCCTGGCCGTAAAGCCGGTCGAGCGGCACGGCATCCATCGACGGTCCCTCGGTGATGAAATGGAGCGGCGCGTCGAGATGGGTGCCGAAATGGGCGACCATCTGCAGCTCGGTCAGGTTGGCCGGATGCTCGGGGATGGTCATCAGCTTCTCGAAACGCGGCTCGGGAAAACCGGGAGAGCGGCTGCGCGCCGCATTCAACCGGAAGGATATGTCGATCCAGGGGCCTTTCGCGGCGAAAGGCTCGGGCGCCGGCACGTCGATCCAGCCTTTCCATTCCTTGAGCTTCTCAAACGGTGTATCGCACATCGGTTCCCACCTTCGCCCAACGCGAGCAGCGTTCCAACCGCCCAGTCGGACCAGCGTAGCACGCGGC
>JARRKQ010000109.1:0-11816 GCA_037387885.1 Alphaproteobacteria bacterium
GTCATCACCTGGGTCGCGGCCGGGCGACCCGGAATGGCGATGCAGGTCGTGTTGCCGATCCGCGGCGCGCCGGTACCGAAGATCCGCGCTTCGGGCACGCGGGCCAACGCCTCGCGCTCGAGCCGCGCGCAGCTTTCCAGCACGCATTTATGCTCGCTGACCGCAGTAACGATGTGGTCCTTGCCCTGATGCTCGCGCGCGAAATGGGCGGCGCCCTTGATCGCGATGTTGTTCGATTCGGTGGCGCCCGAGGTAAAGACGACCTCGCGCACATCGGCGCCGATCAGCGCCGCCACCTGCTCGCGGGCGCGCTCGACCGCTTCGGCTGCCTTGCGGCCGATAACGTGCTGGATGCTGTGCGGATTGCCGTAGTGCTCGGAAAAGTACGGCAGCATAGCTTCCAGCACCCGTGGGTCGGTCGGCGTGCTGGCGTGGTGGTCGAGATAGATCGGCCGATTTGTGTGCGCGCTCGTCATGCCAGCTCTGATTTTGAACGACACAGGTTCATGCGGCAACCGGTTGCTTGGCCATCGCGGTCCAGATCTCAAGGAAACGATCGATATCGGCTTCGCTCGTCGCCCAGCCGAGGCTCACCCGGATCGCGTGGTCGGACCAGTCGGGGCCGACCCCCATGGCGTCGAGAACGTGGCTCGACTTTACCTTGCCCGACGAGCACGCTGCCCCGGCGCTCACCGCGATGCCTTCGAGGTCGAGCGTCATCACCTGGGTCGCGGCCGGGCGACCCGGAATGGCGATGCAGGTCGTGTTGCCGATCCGCGGCGCGCCGGTACCGAAGATCCGCGCTTCGGGCACGCGGGCCAACGCCTCGCGCTCCCATCCGGTCGCGGAGCCCCCGGATCCGCGCATGATCGCGCCGCGCGAGCGCGATCTCGGCCGCGGCGCCGAAGCCGGCGATGCCCGGCGTGTTCTCGGTGCCCCCGCGCCGCCCCCGCTCCTGGCCACCGCCCTGGATTAACGCGTCGATCCCCACCCCGTCGGCGACGATGAGCGCGCCCGAACCTTGCGGCCCTGCGAGCTTGTGCGCTGAGAAGCTCATCATGTCGGCGCCCAGGCTCTTGAAGTCGATTTCGATCTTGCCCGCCGCCTGCACCGCATCGCAGAGCAGGAGCGCCCCGTGCCGCTTGGCAACCGCCGCGGCCTTGGCGACCGGCTGGACGACCCCGGTCTCGTTGTTGACCAGCATCACCGCGACGACCGCCGGCGTCTTGTCGATCGCCAGCATGGCGTCGAGCGCATCGAGATCGACCACGCCGTCGCTGTCCACGGGAACGCGGATGGCGTCTGCCACCGCCTCCAGCACCGAGGCATGCTCCACCGCCGTCACCAGCACGCGCCGGCAGCCGCATCGCAGCAGCGCCTGGGTATTGGCCTCCGAGGCGCCGCTGGTGAAGACGACCGCGGCCGGGCTCGCGCCGGCCATCGCCGCGACGGCCTCGCGCGCATCCTCCACGATCTTGCGCGCGGCGCGCCCGAAGCCATGCACAGAGGAGGGGTTTCCGACCGTATCGAACGCCGCCTCGACCGCCGCCCGGGCCTCGGGCCGGATCGGGGCCGTCGCGTTGTAGTCGAGATAAACCCTGTTGCTCATGGGGCCTGGCCCAACGTCCACTTTGTTGCCCGACACCGGCCATATCCCCAACCGACATGACCGCCGCAATTCCCGCCGCGATTCCCGGTGCGCTGCCGGTTTCCACATCCGTGCCGCGCAGATTCAGGCGCGATTCCCGCGCCGCAAGCTGAATAATGCTTGAAACCCAAGCGGCTGAACGCGATATTCAAGCGAACGGGCGCACTCGTTTTGGAGGCGTCCGTTCGTATCTGGGGCCCATCCGCCGGGCCGCCAAGCGAGCCGGCGGAGTGTAGATGCCCCACAAAAACAGTCAAGAATGGGCGTCCGGGTCGCATCAGTGTTGAACAGCTTGTCCCTCGGCAAGGAGCTGGCAGATCGTCCGCCGCCCCGGCGCGCGCCAAAGCGCGCGCCCAACCGGTCGAGGGAGCGCGCGTCAACTCGCACGCCCAACCGCCCGAGAGCGCACGAGGCCTTGCAGCATGCCTGAAGTCATCATCCCAGGTCCCGAAGGGCGGCTCGAAGGCCGCTACCAGCATTCCCGGCAGCCGAACGCACCGCTCGCACTGCTGCTGCATCCCCATCCCGAGCATGGCGGGACGATGAACAACAAGGTCGTCTACCACATGCACCACACCTTCGCGCGCCGGGGCTTCTCGGTGCTGCGGTTCAATTTCCGGGGCGTGGGACGCAGCCAGGGCCGCTTCGACCGCGGCGAGGGCGAGCTCTCCGATGCCGCGTCGCCCCGCCGGCCAGCATGTACGACTTCACCTTCCTAGCACCCTGCCCTTCATCGGGCATGATCGTGCACGGCGACCAGGACACGGTGGTGCCCGAGGAATCGGTGGACAAGCTGGTGAAGAAGCTTTCCTCGCAGAAGGGCATCGAGATCGACTACCGGATCGTTCCGGGCGCCGACCATTTCTTCACCGAGCATCTCGACCAGCTCGTCGCCCATGTCGAGAACTACCTCGAGATCTCCGGCGCCGGGGTGAGCGCGGTCCCCGCCGCGGGCTGAGGCCTGCGGCCCCGTTCCGGCTAAGCACCGGCTAAACATATGACCCAGCTTCGCTCCGATTTCCTCCGCGTCCTTCAGGACCGCGGCTACATCCACCAGTGCTCGGACATGGAGGCGCTGGACGCCAAGGCCGCCGAGGGCGTCGTCACGGCCTATGTCGGCTACGACGCCACCGCCGACAGCCTGCATATCGGCTCGCTGGTCTCGATGATGATGTTGCGCTGGATGCAGCAGACCGGGCACCGCCCGATCGTCCTCATGGGCGGCGGCACGACCAAGGTCGGCGACCCGTCGGGCAAGGACGAGAGCCGCCAGTTGCTCTCGCCCGAGGCGATCGACGCCAACATCGCCAACATCAAGACGATCTTCGAGAACTTCCTGACCTTCGGCGACGGGCCTACCGACGCCATCATGGTCAACAACGCCGACTGGCTCGATACTCTCGAATACATTCCGTTCCTGCGCGAAGTCGGCCGGCACTTCTCGATCAACCGCATGTTGACCTTCGAGTCGGTCAAGCTGCGCCTGGAGCGCGAGCACTCGCTCACATTCCTGGAGTTCAACTACATGATCCTCCAGGCCTACGACTTCCTGGAGCTCTACCGGCGCCACGACTGCACGCTGCAGATGGGCGGCTCCGACCAGTGGGGCAATATCATCAACGGCACCGACCTGATCCGCCGGATGGACAGCGGCGATGCCTTCGCGCTGACCACGCCGCTGATCACCACCGCCTCGGGCGCCAAGATGGGCAAGACCGCGCAGGGTGCGGTGTGGCTCAACGAAGAACGCCTGTCGCACTACGATTACTGGCAGTTCTGGCGCAACACCGAGGACGGCGATGTCGGCCGGTTCTTGAAGCTCTTCACCGAGCTCCCGCTCGACGAGATCGCGCGGCTCGAGGCGCTCGATGGCGCCGAGATCAACGACGCCAAAAAAATCCTGGCCGACGAGGCGACCAGGCTCTGCCGCGGTGAGGCGGCAGCCGCCGAAGCCCACGAGACCGCGCGCCAGACCTTCGAGGAGGGCGCGGCATCGGAAGGCCTACCCGTGATCGAGGTGCCCGCGTCCGAGCTCGCCGACGGCATCGCCGCGTTCGATGCGTTCCGTCGCGCCGGGCTTGCGGCTTCGGGCGGCGAAGCGCGGCGGCTCATCAAGGGTGGCGGGGCGCGGGTCAACGACCAGAAGATCGCCGACGAGGTTCAGCCGCTGACGCAATCCGATCTCGATGCCCACGGCGTGATCAAGCTTTCGGCCGGAAAGAAACGCCACGCGCTCATCCGCGCCGTCTGACCGCCCTCACGCGCTTTCCTTGCCCACAGGCGCTTTCCTTGCCCTCAGGCACTTTCCTTGCCCTCAGGCACTTTCCTTGCCCTCAGGCACTTTCCTTGAACGCCGCGCCGTCGGGTTTCCGCGGGCGCATGCGCTCGGCCGGCAAACGGATATCGACCTCGGTCCCCTCGCCTTCGACGCTGCGGATCTCGATCGATCCGCCGTGCAGCTCGACCATCGACTTGACCAGCGACAGGCCGAGCCCGGTTCCGCCGTAAACGCGCTTGTCGCTCGCTTCGGCCTGGTGGAACGGCTCCAGCACCACATCGAGTTCGTCGGCGGGAATGCCGATGCCGGTGTCCCGCACCGCGATCAGGACACCGTCGGCACCGTTCGTTACCGCCAAGGACACCTTGCCGGCGGGGGGCGTGAATTTCACCGCGTTGGATAGCAGGTTGAGGACGATCTGGCTCATCATCCGCCGGTCGCCGGACAAGAGCGGCAGGTCGCGCGGAACATCGACATCGATCGTGACCCCGCCCTTGGCGGCCTGATCCGCCATCAGCCGCACGCATTTGCCCACCGTGTCCGCCAGATCGACGGACTCCTCGGCCACCGTCATCTCGCCCGCTTCGATCTTCGACATATCCAGAATGTCATTGATGATCGACAGCAGATGGTTGCCGCTGTTGTGGATGTCGTTGAGGTAGTCGCGGTAGCGCGGCACGTTGATCGGGCCCAGCGTCTCGCTCTTGATAAACTCCGAGAAGCCGATGATCGCGTTGAGCGGCGTGCGCAGCTCGTGGCTCATCGTCGCCAGGAACTCCGACTTCGCTCGGCTCGCCTGCTCGGCCACGTCCTTCATCTCGCGAAGATCGGACTGCACCTGAAGCTGGCGGTCCTGGAGCTTCTCGAACTCTGAGACCACCAGGCCGATCTCGTCATGGCTGGTCCAGTCCAGCCTGACGCGCTCGCCGCCGCGGGCGCGCTTGATCGCGGCGACCATGCGGTTGAGCGGCGTCGCCACGACCCAGTGGATCGAGAAATAGGTCGCGACGATGATCATCAGGAAGACCGCGAGCAGGACGATGCCGTAAAAGCGCCGCCACTCGTGCAAGTTCTCCACGATCTGCCGGTCCGTTGCGACCGTGACCAGCCGGCCCAATGACTGCACCCGCCGGCCGTCGAAATTGGTGATCGGATGGGAGGCGATGAAGACCTTCGCCGTCGTCGAGGTCAGCTTACCGAACTGGTAGCGCACCTTTCCATTCGGCCCATAGATGGCGGCGCCAATGATATCCGGGTTCGACAGCACGCCCGACAGGACCAGCGTCGTACGCTCCTCGTCGTTGTTGACGAGATAGCGCGGCACGATCACGGCCTGGCTCTGCGTGATGAACTTCTGCTGCGCGATCAGCTCGGCCTTCTTGCGCTCGTAGGCGCTTTGCTCGAAAACGAAATAGAGCCCGACGATCAGCAGGAAGATCGACGAGTAGATAAGCAGCAGGACCTTTGCAAACACCCTGCTCCGCAATTGCTGGAGGATCGACATGGGAGCCGGGCGGCCAGGGGTCGCTATTTATTGGGCTTGGTGATGGACTTCCACGCCTTGTCCGCGGTGCGGATATACGACCGCTTTTTCTTTTTCCAGATCGACATCGTCCCCGGATTGATCAGCAGGTAGAGCTTGCCGTCGACGATCTCCCAGACCTCGGGGTCGATGTCGGACTTGCTGCCATAGGCGATGCCGAAAGCGCAGTAACCGCCATATTGCGGCTCGTACTTCGCCGGGTTCTTGAGGAAGCGCGCGCGGTTCTCCGCCGTGGCGAAGGCGTATTTGGCGCCCTTATACGTAGCGGTCAGCGTTTGCCGGCCCTTGACCGGCCGTCCCACCGTAAAATAGGCGACCGGGTCGAAGCCGTTGATCGCATAGCCGTCGGCGTTGACCCGGATCTCCGCCCCGGCCTCCACGGCCCAGACCGAGAGCACCATCACCAGCGCGGCGAGCAGGCGAACGAAAGCGCCCGTCATGCGGTGGTCAGGACAGCTTACACCGAGGTCGCGTTGGTAGCGGCGAGCCATGGGTCATCCTGTGCGAATGAAATGTGGCTAAGCCAACCAACCACTATCGGGCTTTCATTAATTTGCCGTAAATTGCCGCGCACTGGCGCAACATAAGATTTTATTATTTATTGTTACTACAATGCACTACAGAAAATTACTAAAGCAAAAAATCATTTAACGAACGCCGAACTCGCTGTTGAGCGCGCCCTGGGGCGCGTCGTCGCGGAACTTCCGCCACAGCCCGCGCAGGAAGGCCGGGGTCAGCACCGAAAGCGGATGCACTTTCAGCGTCGGCTTGCGGAGCGGTCCTTCCGCCGTATAGGCCGCCGCAAAGACGCCGCCATACTTCTCGCCGACCAGCACCTGGCCCAACAGCGGCACCTTGCCGAGCACGCTGTTGAGCGAATAGGCCGGCACCACCGTGCCGTCGATCTCCAGGCGCTGGTGGCGCAGATCGAGCGCGCCCTCGAAGGTCACGCCCAGATTGGCGCTGATCGCGCGGCCGTTCTTGACGCGCAAGGCGCCGCGCGGGTGGCGGTAGGTAAAGGGCGCCACGAACTCGCGGAACAGCACGCCCCGTGGCTTGGCAAGCGCCCCGGCGGTCTCCTCGAGCGAGCCTTCGCTGGTGATGCGGCGCAGGATCGGCGCCTTGATCAGCCGATAGTTCTTGATCGTGACCCGCCCGGCGAAGGGCTCGCGCTTGTCGTCGACGATGGCGCCGCGCACGTGCAGCGTCCCGCCGACCACATTGTCCACGATGCCGAGCGCCTTCAATGTCCCGCCGGCATCGCTCGAGGTGATGGCCAAGGCGCGGCCCGGCCCGCGCTTGGCGAAACGGACCCGCAGCGGCTTGCCCGACGGCACCTGGCCGTCGAAATGAACGATGGTCCACAAGCCGCCGATCCGCGCAGCCTGGCCGCGCAGGTTGGAGAGATAGTTGGATTTGCCGAAATAGACGCGATCGACCGCGAATTGCAGCGCCAGATCGGGCCGCGGGCCCTTCGGCCGCGCGCCCTCCTTGGTATTGATCTCGCCCTTGAAGAAGCGCTCGCCGTCGACGCTCTTGCCGCGCAGCTGCACGATATAGCCGCCGCTCTCCCGCGCCGACACCTGGAGCGAGACATCGGTGCGTCCGAGCACCACGCGCTTCAGCGTCACGACATCGAAGCCGTTGCCGGACTTGTCCATCGTCGCAGAGCCCGTGGCCTTGAGGCCCGCGGCGTCGAAGGAGAGCGCGTTCACCGCAACCACGCGTCCACGCGCTACGGTGACCGAGATGGCCGCCGTACCGGGCGTTCCCACCGGCTTGCTCCAACCGAGGAACGGCAGGTCCATGGCGGCGTTGCGCAGATCGAACCGGGCATCGACCCGCTCGGCGGATCGCGTGCTTCGCTTGGTCAGCCGCACCCGCGCCCGTACCGGGCCTTGAATGAACGGCGCAGCCACGATGCCGAAGGCGTGTCGGATCTCCTCGTCGGCCAGACCATCGATCGTGATCTGACGGCGGAATTTCGGCTTCTCGCCAAACTTCTCGACCCAGTTGACGCGCGCCGGCTGGTTGCCGAGGCGCACGCGTCCGCGCACCGCCATCTCGGACTTGTCGACATCCACACGCAACGCGCCGCCCCGCAGGGTGAGGCCGTAGAGGCCGCCGCGCCAGGAGAAGTTCTGCAACTCCGCCTGGCTCTTGATCGCAACCTCGTCAAAGGTCAGCGCATCGAGCAGCGGGAACTCGACGTCGAGGGTGATGACCGCATTCCCGGTCGCCGTACTAGGCGTCACACCGACTTTGCTCGCATATTTCAGCGGCTCGCTGTCGATCACCTTGAGCGCCTCGGCCAACGGGCCGCGCAGCATGCCGCGGATCGCAGTCCGTTGCATGCGGGGGTCGTCGTTGGTCATGCCGGTGACCTTCACCGTGGTGTCGTAGACCGTCAGCCCCTGGAGCTTGCCCGACGCCACGCGAAAATCGATCCGGTCCTCCGTGAAGGTGCCGCTGCCGGTCACGGCGCGCACCGGCGGCAGGCCTTTCAGGTAGCGCACCGTAAGACCACCGTAGAGGAAGGCGCCGCTCACATTGCTGAAGCTCGGTTCCTCGTCATTGCCGAAGGCCGCTTCCACGGTCGCGCTCGCCTCGGGCAGGATGCCGTCGCTCAGATTCGCCAGGATCCAGCGCCGGCTGCTCTCGGCCACGCCCGACGGCCAGTAGACCTGCAGATCGTTGACCCTCACGTTCCGCATCGTCACCTGGACCCGCGCCTTGGCGCGGCCGCCCAGATTCTCAACCGTGCCCGAGGCCTGTAACACCGGCCCGCGCCCGAATGCGATGCTGAGATCGTCGACCGTCACCTTGGTGAAATCGGCGCCGACACGCCCGCGCAGCGCCAAGGTGCTGATGATCAGCTCGCGCTGTTGCTGGTTGGGCAGCACGATCGTGCCTTTGCTGCCCTCCACCTCGAAGCCCATCCGCGTCAGCCGTCCGTCGCGCTCCAGGGCGAACCGGACCTGACCGTCGAGTGCGATGCGCAGCGCGCTCAGATGATTGAGGCCGGTGCGGGCCTTGGTCTCGCCGTCGCGCTGGGCGAAAAGGCTGGGCTTGAGCCCGAAGAATGAGATGGTGACTTCCGCCGTGCGGCTCTCGCGGCCATAGATCCCCGCGCCGCGGAGCTGGATCTCCTGACCGCGGATGATCACGGTCAGATCCGCGGTCATGCGAATGCCGGCGGGCCCGCGCGTGAATTCGAGATTGGCGGCGGGCGCCTGCCAGGCCAGCGCCAGATGACGGTCGAAAATCGTCATCTTCGCCGCCGCGATCCGCACCGAAGTCAGGTAGGAGAGCGCACCCTGCCGCCGGTTGGCCAGCAAGCCCTCGATCACCGCGCGCGGCAGCGGCACCGGGCGTGTCTGCGTTTTGGTCTTTTTGTCGCCGGCAGCGCCCGGGCCGCCAAGACCAAAGGTGAAGCGTCCATCCTTGGTGCGCTCCGCGACGAGGCTCGGACTGCGGATCTCCAGACTGGTCGGCGCAATCTTGCCGCGCAGCAGCGCGCGGGCGCTGAAGCGGATGGTCGCGCGCGGCACCCGGGCGATCAAATCGCCGTCGGGCCGGATCGCGCGTACGCCGACCGCATGGACCACGACCGGCCGCTGCCAGCCGCCCCAGGTCAGGATCGTTCGCTCGATACGCACCTGGAATTCGCCGCTGGCCGGGGTCAGCGCGCGTTCCACGTAGGGCGACATTGCTTCCAGCTCGACCGGGCCGGTCGACAAGCGCCAGGCCGCCGCGCCAATGGCGATCGCGGCACCGGTCAGCAAGACCGCGAAGACCTCAATTGTGATCTTGGTCGCCCTAAGCAGCACGGCGCTGGCGTCCCTTCCTGGTATTGACCCGCTTCGGCCCTTCGCCCAGTTTGACGCCCCCACTCGACCGCAGGCTCATGATCGACCTATCAGCCTTCATAAAGTCTGAACGAGTTCCGCGGCCCGGCAACCCGGAATCGGCGGAAATCGGGCTTGAGCGCTGGAATGAGGCCGTCGCCAACCTGGGCGACGACGCCACCGCTGGCCACGCCAAGGCCTTTGCGGACGACGCGTCGGGCCGCCTGCTGCTTGAGGTCATATTTGGGAATAGCCCGTTTCTGACACAGTGTCTATTGAACGATATCGGGTCCGCTATCGCCTGGCGCAAGTCCGGCTTAGAGACTGCTTTCAATGAGATTTTAGACGAATTGCGCGTATCGGGCGACGGCGCCCAGTCCGAAGCGGAGATCATGCGCGCGCTTCGCGTCGCCCGGCGGCGCTGCGCCCTGGTCGTCGGTCTTTCCGACATCGCGATGGTCGCCAGCGTCGGCGAGATCATGACGACGCTGAGCCGCTTCGCCGGCGTGACGATCGAGACCGCCATCGCCTACCTGCTGCGCGAGGCGCAGGCGCGCGGAAAGCTCCCGGATGACGCGAGCATCACGCCGGCGACCTGCGGCTATTTCGTGCTCGCCATGGGAAAGCTCGGCGGCGGCGAGCTCAACTATTCGAGCGACATCGACCTGATCGCCATCTTCGAGCCCGAGCGGCTGAGCACGGGCGTCTTCGAGGCGCTCGAACCGGGCGGCGGGCTGGGCGCGTTCTTCATCGCGCTCACCCGCGACTTGGTGCGCATCTTGGAGACGCGCACGCCCGACGGCTACGTCTTCCGCACCGATCTTCGCCTGCGGCCCGATCCCGGCGTGACCCCGGTCGCCATCTCCGCCCTCGCCGCGGAGACCTATTACGAGAGCATGGGCCAAAACTGGGAGCGCGCGGCGATGATCAAGGCGCGGCCGATCGCCGGCGACCGCGAGGCCGGCGAGCAATTCCTGAGAGCGATCCGGCCTTTCGTCTGGCGCAAGCATCTCGACTTCGCGGCGATCCAGGACATCCACTCGATCAAGCGCCAGATCCACGCGCACAAGGGCGGCGGCAAGATCGCCATCGCCGGGCACAACGTGAAGCTCGGCCGCGGCGGCATCCGCGAGATCGAATTCTTCGCCCAGACCCAACAGCTCATCTGGGGCGGGAGGGAGCCCGAGCTGCGCGGCCGCGTCACCACCGAGACCCTGGCCGCGCTGGCCGCGCACGGACGCATCACCCGCGACGTCGCCGATGAGATGATCGAGGCCTACGGCTTCCTGCGCACGGTCGAGCACCGCCTGCAGATGATCGACGACCAGCAGACCCACGAAATGCCCAAGGACGAGAAAGGCCTCGCCGCGCTCGCCGCCTTCCTCGGCTATCCCGACAGCAAGGCTTTGTCCGATGCTTTGAGCGAACGGCTGCATACGGTCGAACGGCACTATGCGGCGCTCTTCGAGGAAGCGCCCGAGCTCGGCGGCGCCGGCAATCTCGTCTTCACCGGCGGCGAGCATGACCCGGACACATTGGCGACGCTGCAGCGCCTCGGCTACGCCGATCCCGAGCGGGTCTCCTCGATCGTGCGCGGCTGGCATCACGGCCGCTACCGCGCCATGAGGAGCGCCCGCGCGCGCGAGATGCTGACCGAGCTCATGCCGGCGTTGCTCGCGGCGCTCGCGGCCACCCCGAACCCGGACGAAGCCTTGCTCAAGTTCGACGAGTTCCTCGCAGCGCAGCCGGCGGGCGTGCAGCTCTTCGCTATGTTCCACGCCAATCCGGGCCAGCTCTCCCTCGTCGCCGAGGTGATGGGCAGCGCGCCCGAACTGGCCGCCCGGCTCGGCGCCAACGCTTCGCTGTTCGAGGCGGTGGTGAGCGAAGGCTTCTTCGACGCCCTGCCCGATGAAGCCGAGTTAGCCCAGGACATCGCCGAGCTGCTCGGCGAAGCGCGCGATTTCCAGGACGTGCTCGACCTGACACGGCGCTGGGCCAACGACCACCGCTTCCAGGTCGGCATTCAGTATTTCCGCGGCATGATCGATGCCGCCACCGCCGGGCGCGCGCTCACCAGCATCGCCGATGCGGTCTTGACCGCGCTCTGGCCGCCGGTGGTCGCCGAGTTCGAGGAACAGCACGGGGGCTTCGCGGGCGGCGGCATGGGGGTGCTCGCGATGGGCAAGCTCGGCGGCCGCGAGATGACCACGACCTCCGATCTCGATCTCATCTTCCTCTTCGACGTGCCGGAGGGCGCCGACCAATCGGACGGCGAAAAGCCGCTCACGCCCGGCCATTACTACACGCGGCTCAGCCAGCGTTACCTCAACGCGATCACCGCGCTCACCGGCGAAGGCCGGCTCTACGAGGTCGATATGCGGCTCCGGCCCTCCGGCAATGCCGGCCCGCTCGCGACCGGCTTTGCCGGCTTCGTCGACTATCAGAACGAGAAGGCCTGGACCTGGGAGCACATGGCACTGACCCGCGCGCGCGTGATCA
>JARRKQ010000110.1:0-31242 GCA_037387885.1 Alphaproteobacteria bacterium
GCAGAATCTGCTCGATCATTCGCCAGCGATCATCGCAATCCGGGATCTCGAAGGGCGGTTCCGGCTGATCAACCGGGCCTATGAGCGATTGTTCGAGGTGGATCGGTCCGAGATCGAGGGCAAGCGGGCGGAGGACGTCATGCCGGAGGAGTTCGCGCGGCGCCTCGCGGACTACGACCGGCACGTGATCGCGAGCGGCGAGCCGCTCACCCATGAGCATGACGCGACCTTTGTCGACGGGCCGGGCACGCTGCTGTCGGTGCGTTTCCCGGTCCGCAACGCGACCGGCGCGCTGACGGGCGTCGGGTCGATCGCCGTCGACGTGACCGAGCGGCGGCGGGTCGAACAGGCGCTCAAAGCCGCCAAGGAAGAAGCGGAGCTGGCCAACCGGGCGAAGACCGAGTTCCTCGCCAATATGAGCCATGAGCTGCGTACGCCGCTCAACGCCATCATCGGATTCTCGGAGATGATGCACAACGAGCTCTTCGGCCCGCTCGGCAACAAGCACTACGCCGAATACGCACGCGACATCTTCGAAAGCGGCAGCCACCTGCTCAATCTGATCAACGACATCCTCGATGTCTCCAAGCTCGAAGCCGGCAAGATCGAGCTGCAGGAAACGCGGTGTGATATCGCCAGCATCGCGCGCTCGGCGACACGGATCGTGACCGAGCGGGCAGACAGCGCCGACATCGCCATCGACCTCGATGTGCCCGACACGCTGCCGGCGATGCGGGCCGACGAGCGGCGGCTGAAGCAGATCTTCCTCAATCTGTTGTCGAACTCGGTGAAGTTCACGCCGGAGGGCGGCAAGATCGTGTTCGCCGCCAATACGCCTGCCGAGGGCGGCGTCACGGTCGAGGTGCGCGATACCGGCATCGGCATGAGCGCCGAGGAGATCCCGCGCGCCATGGCGCCGTTCGTCCAGATCGACAGCAAGCTCGCGCGTCAATACGACGGCACGGGCTTGGGCCTGCCGCTGACAAAATCACTGGTCGAGTTGCATGGCGGCACGCTTGTGGTCGAAAGCACGCCCGGCGAAGGCACGGTTGTGCGGCTGCATTTCCCGCAGGAGCGGGTGGTCAAGCTTCGCGCCGCGGGTTAGCTTTTTTCTTTCAGCGTATCGAGGGGCAGCCGGGCAATCTCCTCGAGTAGCTCGGCCAAGGCGGTGCCGGCTTGCTCGACCAGCGTGCGGCCGGCTTCGGCGCTTGCCAGCGTCGCGTCGCCGCAGGCGCCGCTTTCGTTCAGATCCTGGGCCTGCCAGCCGAAGCCGACGCGGCCGAAGGGTGCGAGCCGCGCGTAGTCCTTTTCCATGTCGGCCGAGAGCGAGATATGGGCGGCGAGCCGGTCGCGGCGCACCAGCTCGGGCTTGAGATGGAGCATGATCGAGGTCTCGACCGCGCCCGCATGGATGCCGTGGCGGACCTCGGCCTCGGGGAAGAGCTCCTCCGCCCGCCACAGCCGGTAGCCGTTGATCGCCACGGCGAGGATATCGACGTCGCGCCGGAGCCGCTGGGCGGCGAGATCGAGCATCCGCGACTGGCCGCCATGGCTGTTGAAGAGCGCGAGCTTGCCGAGACCGGGGGCCTCGACCCCGGCGCCGATCTCGCAAATCGTGGCCAGCAGCGTCTCCGGCTCCAGCGTCAGCGTGCCTGCAAAGTCGCCGTGCTCCGGACTGAGGCCCACGGCGAGCATCGGCATCACCAGCACCTCGACCCCGCCACCTTCGTTGCCCAAACGCTCGAGTCCCGCCTCGATCAGCCCCGCGGCAATATCGGCATCGGTGGAGAGCGGCAGATGCGGCCCATGCTGCTCTGTCGCCGCGATCGGCAGCAGCGCCACCGTGCGCTCGGGATCGAGGCCTTCGAAATCCTCGGTCGTGAGGTCGCCCCATCGGCGGTGGCGTGGGTTCGGCATGGCTGATCTCTTGCGGTTTTCTTGCGCTGGGGATGGGGCGATCGCGCTTGCCGGGGGGGCGCGCGATCGGGCACTCTGCCGCCATGCTTATCGCACAAATCAGCGACATGCACATCAATGCGCCCGGCACGCCCAGCATGTCGGGGGTCGACACGATCGGCAATCTCCAGCGCTGCGTGGCGGCGGTCAACGCGCTCGACCCGGCGCCCGAGCTGGTGCTGGCCACCGGCGATCTGACCAAGGACGGCACGGCCGAGGAATACGCCACGCTGCGCGAACTGCTGGCGCCGCTGAGGGCGCCGGTCTATGCCATTCCGGGCAATCACGATATCCGCGAGGCGATGCGCGAAGCCTTTGCCGACGCCGCCTATCTGCCGCGCGACGGCGGCTATATGCACTATGTCGTCGAAGGCCACGAACTGCGCCTTATCGCGCTCGACACGGTGGTGGCGATGGCGCCGCACGGCATGCTCGACGACGGGCGGCTCGAGTGGCTGACGGCACGCCTCGAAGAGGCGCCCGACCGGCCGACCGCATTGGTGATGCACCACCCGCCGTTTGTCTCCGGATACGCGGCGATGGATGCGATGCGCTGCCTCGACGGCGAGGCGCTGGGGGCGCTCGTGGCGGATCATGCGCAGATCGAAGGCATCCTGAGCGGCCATCTGCACCGCGCCGCCCATGTGAATTTCTTCGGCACGACCGCGACCGCCTCGCCGAGCACGGCGGCGCAGCTTCGCCTCGATCTCTCCAACACGCTCACGCTCGGCGAGCGCGCGATCTGGTCGGACGATCCGCCCGCCTACATGCTGCATCTGTGGCAGCCGGACGCCGGGCTGACCAGCCATGTGATGCAGGTCCCGGCCTGAGATCAGGTCCTCCGCGAATGCTGGTTCTCTTCACCGATTTCGGCCTCGACGGGCCCTATACGGGGCAGATGAAGGCAGTGCTGCTGGGCGAGGCGCCGGGCGTGCCGATCGTCGATCTGTGCGCCGACCTGCCGCCCTTCGACGCCCAGGGTGCGGCCTATCTGCTGGCCGCCTATCGGCCGTATTTTCCAACCGGCGCCGTGTTCGTCTGCGTGGTCGATCCGGGCGTGGGCTCGGATCGGGACGCGGTCATCGTCGAGGTTGGTGGGCGGTATTTCGTCGGGCCCGACAACGGCCTGCTTGCCATGATCGTTCGCCGGTCCGCGGCGGTGTCGGCCTGGCGCATCACCTGGGCGCCGGAACACCTCTCCAGCAGCTTTCACGGACGCGATCTCTTTGCACCGGTCGCGGCCATGCTGGCGCGGGGCGAAGCGCCGCCAGGCGAGCCGCTGTCGCCCGACGTGATCGATCGCGCGGACTGGCCGGACGAGCTCGCGCGGATCGTCTATGTCGACCGCTACGGCAATCTGGTGAGCGGGTACCGCGCCGCCGGTATCGATCAGGCACAGACGATCGTCGCCGGCCGCCACACGGTTGCGCACGGCGATACCTTCTCGGCCGTACCGACGGGTGCTGCCTTCTGGTACCCGAATTCGAACGGGCTGATCGAGATCGCGGTCAATCAGGGTCGCGCCGACGCCGTGCTAAAGCTCGACGTCGGCGCGCCCATTACGATCGGGGATCGCGGCTAGTTCTTCTTGCCGCCGCCGAGGATGCCGCCGAGGCCCTTCTTGATCTTCTCGGCCGGGTTCTCCTTGCCGCCCTCGCCGGACTTGCCGCCGGCCGCGGGATTGAGGTCCTTCAGGCCCTTGGCGCCCTTGACCAGCCCCTTGACGGTCTTTTCCGCACCCTTCACGCCGCCCTTGAGCGCCCCGGGGGCCATCTTCATGAGCGCGGCCATGTCGATGCCCCAGCTCGGATTGTCCCAGGTGCCCTTGAGGAACAGCGGCACCGCAACACCTTCCTTGGAAAAGGCGCCGCCCTGGCCCTTGCAGGTGCCGACGATCTTCGGCTCGATGCGGAAGTTGAGCGTGCGCGGGGGCAGGTTCGAATTGCCCTTGGCGGACAGGCGCAGCAGCGGCGATTTGAGCTGCATGTCCTCGTATTTCGCCACGGTCAGCACGCCGTTGCGGATCGTGTAGGTGCCGTCGAAGGCGGAGAACTTGGTCTCCTTGTCCTTGCCGACGCCCTTCATGAGCTGCGCCGGATTGATCGCGCAGATCATGTTGATGAGCGCCGCGCCCTTGATCGCGCCGTCGCGGAAGGCGAAGGAGCCGTTGCCGTTGAGGCTCTGCACGATGGCGTACTGGCTGGTGCCGCGCCCGGTGACCTTGAACTTGCCGCTGCCGAGGCCGGAAAGCCCCGAGTAATTGGCGGCGTCGCTCAGGAACTCGCGCGCCTTCACCTTGGAGATCGTGAAGTCCTGCGAGAGCGCCACGCCCTTGCCGCTGCCGTCGAGCACGATCACGCCGGTGCCGCTGCCGCCGTAGAGCTGAAGCTGCTGGAGCTGCGCCTGCAGGCGCCCGCCGGCGAGCTTCACGTGCAGCTGGCCGCGATCGACCTTGATCTTCTGGTAGCGGATGCCGCCGGCGCTCAGCGTCAGATCGGCGTTGACCGAGCGCAGCGCCGCCGTGTTGATCGGGGCCCGGCTCCAGCCCTTGCCGCCGCCGGCAGGTGCCGCGGCGGGCTTGGCAGCCGTCTTCTTGTCGCCACCCTGCCCGGTCGATTTGGCGCCACCACCGGAACCGCCGCTCGCGAGATAGGGGTTGAGGTCGAGCTGCGGGACGTCGAGCTTGCCGGTGATGGTCGGCACCTTGCCCGCGGTCAGCACGGCGAGATCGCCCTTGGCGGTGATCTTGTCGAGGCTGAGCGCGACGCCGGTAAGCGCGATCCGGTTCTCCGAGAGGGCGAGCGTGCCGGAGAGCTTCATCGGGCCGAGGCCGGAGCCCTGCATGGCGATCGGATTGCCGGCCCAGGCGGCGAGGTTGCGCACCGACGGCACGTCGATGGCGAGCTTGCCTGCGGCCGCCACCGCCTTGCCGCCCTTGGCTGTGCCGGCAAGCGTCAGATTGATCGGCTTCGACTTCAGCGCCAGGCGCATCGGCGAGCCGCTGCCGTCGGAGAAGGCCTGCGGGTTGTCGAGGCGGAGCTCGACGTTGAGCCGCTCCTTGTTCCAGACGAGATCGCCCTTGACCTGAAGCGGACTGGAGATGCCCGGCAATGAGACGCTCAGATTGGCGTTGTCGATCTGCTGGCGCGCGCCGGTGCGCCGGTCGACATAGGTGACCTTGCCCTTGACGAGGCGGAGATCGGCGATCTTGAACTTGCTGAGGTCGCCGCCACCGCCCGAGGACGCTGCCTTCGGCGGCGCGGCTTTCTTTTCGGCCGTTTTCTTCTCAGTTGTCTTTGTCTTTGGCGCTTTGCCGGCCGGCTGACCGGCAGATGCCGGCTTGGCGAAGACCCAGTTGGGCTTGCCGGCCTTGTCGACCTCGAGATTGATCACAGGCTCGACGAGCTGGAACTCGTCGATCTCGACATTGCCGCTGATCAGCGGGATCGCCTTCAGCTTGACGATGAGCTGCTTAAAGGTCGCCATGCTCTTGGTCGAGGCGCCGGGCGCGTTGGCGAAGGTGACATCGTTCACCTTCAAACCGAGCGTCGGCAGGATGGAGAATTTGAGATCGCCCTTGATGTCGATCTCGCGGCCGGTCTGCGCGAGCACGCGCTCCTTGATCTCGGCCTTGTAGGTATCGGTGGGGATGAACATCGGGACGATGAAGGCCGCGGCGACGACCAACACGATCACCACGCCCAAACCGATCAGCACTTTGCGCATGAGGCTCCGCCTTTTTGAACAGAGTTGACCCGACCGGACCGATGCCCCGATGGCAGCCAGCAGCCGATTTTCGCCTTTGAGATTGAGTGCGGCGCCGCTCTTGCGGCGCCAAGTTCCGGGCGATCTGTCGGCCGGCGGCCCCCCACCCGTCCGGTGAACGACGCTACCGGCGCTTGCATAACTCCTTATGCAAGATGCCCGAACGGCGTTCTTATTGCCGGGGAGTGTACTGAAAGATCGCCCTGAATCCTAGCCCGCTCCGGCCGGCCGGATTGGCCGGAAAACCGGGCGTCCGTGCGGACGCCGCATTTGGACAAAAATCGGGGGCGTCCTTGCGGACGCCGCATCTAGACAAAAATCGGGGGCGTCCGTAAGGACGCCCCCGTGGGTTCTCGCGAACCTGTCGGGTCGGATTACCTGACGGTGATCTCAGCGCGACGGTTCTGAGCGTTCGGCGTACCGTCAGGCGTCGGTACCCGCAGGCGGGTTTCGCCGAAGCCTGAAGCTCGGATCCGCGACCTCGCAACCCCGCGTGCAGCGAGGGCTCCGGCCACCGCATTCGCACGACGCTTGGAAAGCGCCAGGTTGTAGGTCGGCGAACCGGCCGTGTCGGTGAAGCCGAAGATCGAAACCAGAGCCGACGGAGCGGAACGGGCCGCGGCCACGATATCCGCAACCACCCTCATCGCCGCCGCATCGAGGTTCGAGCGGTCGAAAGCGAAGAAGATGATGAAGGCCTGGCGCGGGGCACCGAGGAGCTCCTGCATGGCGGCCAGGAAGCCTTCCTTGCAGCGACGCACATCGGCCGGCTGGTAGTAGCCGCCTCCCGGAGGCATTTCGATGCCCGGGGCGCGCCACCAGAAATCCTCGTGCTCTTCCTCGACCCAGCAGTCGAACATGGCCTGGGCGCGGGCTGCCGCACTCGGGTTGCGCGTCCGGCCGTTGCCGTTGAGCGCGGCCATCAGCTTGCCGTAATTGTCGCGAAGCTCGGCGGACCCGCGTGGCGGAAAGATCCAGTTGCGCGGATTCTCCGGCAGCACGTTGGCTCCGCGCGCAGCGCCCCAGCCCTTGCGGCAGTACATTTTGGCGTGCGGGTGATCTGACTCCTTCAGAGCCTCGTCACACAGTTGCTGATATTCCTGCTTGAGAGCGCGATTGAACGCGGATCCGGTTCCCGAAGCCGCCGTCAAGGCGCGCAAGCTGTCAGAGAGATACCAGCCGACTGTCGCAGAAGCGCCCGAGGCGGCCAACATCCCCGCCGCGAAGACAGCGAGTGCAAGTTTCCTCATCTTCTTCCCCTTGTTTGGAATTGTTTCTCCAGATCTCAACTTTTTAATGCTCCCAAGCGGCTGCTCGTTTGCATCGATTTCTTGTGCCATTAGCCTGCTTTCGCTTCGCCTGACAGCCGCTGCCGGCACCAGCAAACGGACTTCACATCGCAGCGAACTCTATGACCCCCAAAAGCAACGGCACCGGCACACAACCTATTCAGGTTCCATCGGCAACGCCGATCCGCCACCTGCTCATTTCCGACGGTCGTTAACTATCCACGTTTACCGCAAACCGGTCCAAGCTGCAATTCCCGAGGACCATGGCGCCCCTGCATCCGGACCAAAGCGCGACATCTTCGCTACACTGTCCGGCGCCGGCTAGACCGACAAGCCATGCCCGCCCCCGCCGGTCTCTGCCCGCCTGGCCGTCACCGCCGCAACACCTCGAAATCCAAGGAATTCCGCCGGAAATTTGGCCAAGGGCAAATAGCGCTCCCCTCGCAGAGTCACCCGCCCCTCGATTTCGGATAGACAAAGGCTGCGTTCCTTTCAACATTGTTCGCGCGGCTGCGCAGGTGCCCGGCGGGGCGATACAAATTTGCTGGATTCTCGTGACATTTTTATCACGTAAACGGACACGGATTTGGCTGGTGCAACAGATCACGACGAAGCCGAACCATTGCGACAGCATTGAATACCGGCGTGTGATTGCGACGGCACGTTTGCGCCTGCGGCGGTCGAGACTGGCGGCGGTCGCGTCGTTGTTCGTTCCTGGGTTTGTTCTGGCGCTCGTTCTCACATTCGTTTTGACGCCCAGCCCCGCGCGGGGCGAGCCACCGATCACGCTGACCTATCCCTATCTCGAGGCCGGCGCCGCGTCCTTGCCAAAGCTGCGCGCGCTCGCCGAGCGGGCCTCGCAGTCCTACGTCCATGTCGTGATCCTCTATCCGGGCGACCCGCTGGCCCAGGACGACCCGCCCGGCATATTGCAGCAGGCCAGCGGCATCATCGTCGACGACCGGGGGCATGTGATCACGGCCGCTCATATCGCGCGCTCGACCAAGAACCATGCGCGCATCGTGACCCGCAGCGGCAGCCGGCATCCCGCCCGGATCCTCTATATCGACCGGCGGGAGGATTTGGCGTTGATGCGCGTTGCGCCCTTCCCCGGCATGACGCCGGCGCGGCTCGCCACGGCGGGGACGGTCAAGAAAGGCGACTTCGCCTTGGCCGTCGGCTCGCCCTCGCGGGGGCGCGGGGCGGTTTCCTTCGGCTTCGTGCGAACCCCGCGCCTCGCCGAGAGCCTGGAATACAACCGCTGGCGCATCGAGCACGCGATCGAGATCGGCATGGAGGTCGAATCGGGCCATTCGGGCGGACCCGTCTTCGATCGCGCCGGGCGGCTGATCGGCATGGTCGCGGGCTACGAGCTCGGCGACACGACCAAGCGGCCCTACGTGTCGCCACAGATCACCTACGTCATTCCGGTAAGCGCGCTCCGCGCCTTTCTGACGCGCGCCGGGGTGCGCTGATCCCGCGACGCTTACCGTGACCCTATTGGTCAGCCGCGCGCCGCGTCGCGGGTGGCAAGCGCCGTCCAGTTCGAGGTAGAGAAGATCTGGGCGTAGATGAGCGGCAGCGCGCCGGCCCGCCGAAGCTCCAGAAACGCCGTATCGTCGAGCGCATCGAGCGCCTTGGCGTCGATCATCCGGAAGCCGCCGAGCGCCAGGCTCTCGCCCGTCTTCAGCGAGACGTTGGCGCGGTTGGCGGTCAGCAGGCCGTGCTTGGCCAGCAGGCCGCCGAGCTGGCGGGTGTAATCGGATTGCTGCTGGTAGGCCTTGCAGAATTCGAGCGCGCGCGTCGTGACATCGCTCGGCTGGCCGTCGGCGAAGAGCGGCTGACCGTGCTTGGTATCGGTCAAGACCTCGGCCTGCTCGTCGAGGCAGAGGATGTAGCGCCCGTCCTCGCCCGACGCCATGAAGATGAAGGGGTAGCGGCGGATATAGGCGGGAACGTAAACGCCCTCCTCCCAGGCGCCATCGGCGCCGACGAAGAGGTTCTGGTGGTCGCGCAGGCCCAAGAGCGCGATCCCCACGGCGGGCTCGCCGCCGCTGAAGAGGATCGGGTAATGGCGCGCGGCGAGCGGGAACTCCGCCGCGTTCAAGGGCACCGAATTGGCCCGCGCGGCAAAGCCATAATGCGCGTCGCGCCGGACCGCAAAATTCACGTGGCGTTCGCTGCTGAGCGGCTGCGGCGCCTTGTAGAACACCGGAAAGGTGCCCTCGCGCGGGGTGGTGGCGGCGTCGGGCGCACCGGCGGGTGCCGCGGGCGGCTTCGAGACGGTGGGCGCGCCGGTCCGCTCGGCGGCAACAGCCCGCTTCTTTGGCGCGGGCGTCTTCTTCGCGGTCTTCGTGGCTGGCTTGGCGGCGGGTTTGGCGGCTGTCTTGGTCGTTGCGCGCTTGCGCGCTGCAGGCTTTGCCGCGGTCTTGCCGCGGGGTTTCCTGCTGTCGGTCGTGGTCTTGCGCGCCATCCGGTCGCTCCTCGAGGCCTTGCCCGCCTGTGGGTCGTCTGTGGGCCGCCTCGTCATACCTGGTCAGTCTCGCGCCCGCGCGACCGCCGCCTGCAACAGCACCTGGGCGCCGGCGGCGAGGTCGTCGGGCGTGGCATTCTCGATCTCGTTGTGCGAGATGCCGTTCTCGCAGGGCACGAAGACCATCGCGGTCGGCGCCACGCGCGCAACATAGCAGGCATCGTGCCCGGCGCCGCTGACGATATCACGGTGGCCGTAATCGGCGCGCTCGGCCGCCGCGCGCACCGCGGCGACGCAGTCCTCATCGAAGGGCGTGGGCGGGAAATACCAGATCTCCTGGAGATCGAGGCCGAGGCCGATCTCCTCGGCGATGGCGGCGCAGTCGCGGCGCAGCGCCTCGTCCATGCCTTTCAGCGTATCGGCATCGGGATGGCGGAAATCGACGGTGAAGAAGACCTCGCCCGGGATGGTGTTCCGCGAGTTGGGGCGCACCTCCAGCATGCCGACGGTGGCGCAGGCATTGGGCAGATTGGTCATGCCGATGCGGTTGACCGCGTCGACCATGCGCGAGGCGCCGAGGAGAGCGTCCTTGCGGCGCTCCATCGGCGTGGGGCCGGCATGCGCCTCCATGCCCGTCACGGTGATCTCATACCAGCGCTGGCCCTGGGCGCCGGTGACGACGCCGATGGTCTTCTCCTCCGCTTCCAGGATCGGGCCCTGCTCGATGTGGCATTCGAAGAAAGCGCGGACGTCGCGGCCGCCGACCGGCGCATCGCCCAGATAGCCGATGCGCTTCAGCTCCTCGCCCATGGTCTTGCCGTCGGGGTCGGCGCGGCCGTGCGCGTAGTCGAGATCGAAAACGCCCCCGAACACGCCGGAAGAGACCATGGCGGGGGCGAAGCGCGAGCCCTCCTCGTTGGTCCAGACGACGACCTCGATCGGCGCCTCGGTCTCATAGTCGAAGTCGTTCAGGGTGCGGATGAGCTCCAGGCCCGCCAGCACGCCGTAGGCGCCATCGAACTTGCCGCCCGTGGGCTGCGTGTCGAGGTGCGAGCCGGTCATCACCGGGGCCAAGGCATCGTTCTTGCCGGGCCGGCGGGCGAAGATGTTGCCCATCGCATCGACGCTGACCGAGCAGCCCGCGTCCTCGCACCAGCGCACGAAGAGATCGCGGCTCTGCTTGTCGAGATCGGTGAGCGCGAGACGGCAGACGCCGCCCTTCGGCGTGGCGCCGATCTCGGCCATCTCCATCAAGCTCGCCCAGAGCCGCTCGCCGTTGATACGGAGGTTTTCCATGCCCTCAGCCTTCCATATGACCGACAACCCTAGCAATTCGGCCGACCGGTGCCTAATCCGACGCCGTACCTACGCCAGCGCCAGCGCCAGAGCCAGCAAATGCCATCGTACACCGATCATTAACCGAAATTTAGAGTGGAAGCCGCTTAATCGTGCCAGATCGCACGGGGGCTCGGCGTGCCACCAGCAGTTGCAGCCCAGCAACTGCAGCACTGTCGGTGCGCCAGGCCCCAAGCGAACGCAAACCGTGCCAATGGCTCAGGACCGGGACGACAATGCTGCGCGACGGCCCGCTGAATTTCTGGACTGCGGAGTTCCACGACCGGGATACCGAAGCGCGCTTTCGCCTGTGGCGGTATGACGAGCGCCTGACCGAGATCCGCATCCTCGGCGTGATCGCGATCCTCGCCGCCTACCCGTTCGTGAAGGCCGCCCATTTGCGCCTGGGAGAGAGCCCGGATTTCTATTTCCTGGCGGGCTTCCGCGTCGGCACCGCAGTTCTTGTCCTTCTGGGGCTGGCGTTGACCTGGCGTCGCCTCAGCTATCGAACACTCGATGCGATGGTGCTGGCGGTGGTGCTCATCGTCTGCGCTCAGACGCTCATCCTGTCCATGATCGGCGGCCCGAAAATCCTGCTGCTCGAGGTCCAGTACATCCTCATCATCGTGGCGATCCATATCTTCGTGCCGAACCGCTTTCTGTTCAACGCGGTACCGGCGTTGGCGCTCAGTCTCGTCTTCATCGTTCAGGCGTTCTGGATGCTCGACTATGCGGTCAGCCAGCAGGTCGGCGTGGTGAGCTGGACCATCGCGGCCAACGTGCTCGGCCTCATCACCGGCCAGCGGCTGGCGCGGCACCGGCGTGGCCAGTTCGCGAACCTGGAGGCCGAGCAGGTCGCCAACAAGCAGATGCGTGTGGCGATGGAAGAGGCGAAGCTCGCCAGCCGCGCCAAATCGGAGTTCCTCGCCAATATCAGCCACGAGCTGCGCACGCCGCTCAATGCCATCAACGGGTTCTCCCAACTGATGCTGAACGCTACGTTCGGGCCGCTCGGCGATCCGCGTTACCATGAGTACGTGAAGGACATCAATGGCAGCGGCGAGCACCTGCTGACGCTGATCAACGAGATCCTCGACCTGTCCCGGATCGAAGCCGGCAAGCGCGAGCTGTCGGAATCGGAGATCGAGCTGGACCACCTGATCGCCTCGTGCCTGCGCGTCGTTCGGCCGCGCGCCGAGGACAAGGGGATCACGCTCGAGAACCGCGTCACAGACGATGCGCCGGTGCTTTGGGCCGACGAGACGGCGCTCAAGCAGGTCCTGCTCAACCTGATCGTGAACGGGGTCAAGTTCAGCCCCAGCGGCGGCCGCGTCACGGTGTCGGTCGAACCCGAGGATGGCGGCATTACCGTCGTCGTCGCCGACACGGGCATCGGCATCGCCGCCGAGGACCTGGAGACGATCATGAAGCCGTTCGGCCAAGCCCATAATCCGAGGACCCGCGGAGAGGAAGGGACCGGGCTGGGGCTGCCGCTGGCCAACGCGTTGACCGAGCTGCATGGCGGCACGCTGACGCTCGACAGCGTGCCGGATAACGGAACGACCGTGCGGGTCCGGCTGCCGGCCAGTCGCGTGATCGAGGGTCGCACGGCAGCGCGCCGCCGCGCCTCCGCCTGAGCTCGCAGGTTTTTATTTCATCGTCGGCATGATGTAGTCGGCGCCGGCGCGGATGCCGGTGGGCCAGCGCGAGGTGACGGTCTTGAGGCGGGTGTAGAAATGCACGCCCTCGGTCCCGTGCACCGCCGTGTCGCCGAAGAGCGAGCGCCGCCAGCCGCCGAAGGAATGAAAGGCCATCGGCACCGGGATCGGCACGTTGATGCCAACCATGCCGGTGAGCGTCGTTTGCGCGAAGGTGCGCGCCGCGTCGCCGTCGCGGGTGAAGATCGCGTTGCCGTTGCCGTATTCGTGGGCGTTGACGAGATCGACGGCCGAATCGAAATCGGGCTCGCGCACGACCGCGAGGACGGGGCCGAAGATCTCTTCCCTGTAGATACGCATGTCGGGTCGCACCTGGTCGAAGAGGCACGGGCCGATGAAATGCCCGCCCTCGTAGCCCTGCAGCTTCAGGTCGCGGCCGTCGACGGCGAGCGCCGCACCCTCCTCCACACCGAGATCGACGTAAGCGCGCACGCGATCGAGATGATCCGAGGTAACCAGCGGGCCCATCTCCGATTGCGGGTCGCTGCCGGGGCCGACCTTAAGCGCCTGCGCACGCGGGATCATGCGTTCCAGCAGCGGCTCGGCCGCGTCGCCCACTGCCACGGCGACCGAAACGGCCATGCAGCGCTCACCCGCCGAGCCGTAGGCCGCGCCCATGAGCGCGTCGGCGGCCTGATCCATGTCGGCGTCGGGCATGACGATCATGTGGTTCTTGGCCCCGCCCAGCGCCTGCACGCGCTTGCCGGCGTTCGCGGCGGAGCGGTAGACGTGCTCGGCGACGGGGGTCGAGCCGACGAAGGAGACGGCGGCGATGCCCGGATGCTCGAGGATTGCGTCCACTGCCTCGCGGTCGCCGTGGACGACGTTGAAGACGCCCGCGGGCAGCCCCGCCGCCTCCAAGAGCTCGGCGATGATGAGCGAGGCCGAGGGGTCCTTCTCCGAGGGCTTCAGGATGAACGTGTTGCCGCAGGCGATCGCCACCGGGAACATCCACATCGGCACCATGACCGGGAAGTTGAACGGCGTGATGCCGGCGCAGACGCCGAGCGGCTGGCGCACCGAATAGCTGTCGACGTCGCGGCCGACATTCTCGGTGAAGGCACCCTTCAAGAGATGCGGGATGCCGCAGGCGAACTCGACCACTTCGAGGCCGCGGGTGATCGAGCCCTTGGCGTCGTCCAGCACCTTGCCGTGCTCGGCGGTCACCGCCTGCGCAAGGCGGTCCATGTTCGCCTCGATCAGCGCCTTGAAGCGGAACATGACGCGGGCGCGGGTGAGCGGCGGCGTCGCGGCCCAGGCAGGAAGCGCTTCGCTCGCGGCGACGACCGCCTTGTCGACCAGATCGGGCGACGCAAAGGGCACGCGCGCCGTCACCTCGCCGGTCGCCGGATCGTCGACCTCGCCGAAGCGGCCGTTCTCGGATTTGACGGACTTGCCGCCGATCATGTGGTGCAGCGTCTCGACCATAATTATGCTTCCTCCCGACCCCTTTACCGCCGGACGATCCGGGCCGCCCGGCGCAGATCACCCCCAGACCATCCCCGGATCATCCCCAGATCTTCATTGACGGTGGCGTGATAAGGCGGACTATACCGCCAGCAAGCGGCGCGTCTTAGTCGGAGGCATCGACTTGGCAACCTTTCTCGTGGCGCACGGCGCTTGGTCAGCGGGCTGGGTGTGGAAGAAGATGCACCCGTTGATGCGCGCGGCCGGGCACGAGCTCGTCACGCCGACCTATACGGGGCTCGGCGAGCGCGGCCATCTGGCGAATCCGGAGATCGACCTCGACTGGCACATCGCCGACGTACTCGGCGTGCTGGAGATCGAGGACCTCTCCGACGTCGTGCTGATCGGACACAGCTATGGCGGCATGGTGGCGACCGGCGTTGCCGACCGGGCGCGCGAGCGGATTGCCAAGCTGGTCTATCTCGACGCCTTCGCGCCCCAGGACGGCGACAGCGCCTTCAGCCTGCTGCCCGAACCGGCGGTCGCACGGATGCGCGAGATCACGGAAGCCGACGGCGAGGGCTGGCGCATCCCGCCCAATCCGCCGCCGCCCGACACGCCCGAGGAGGACGTCGCCTGGGTGACGCCGCGCCGCCTGCCCCAGCCGATCAAGACCTTCGAGCAGAAACTCGAGCTGAACGGCGGCGCGCTCACCTTACCGACGAGCTACATCTACTGTCAGCGCTACGGGCCGGGCGACGTCTTCAAGCAATTCGCCGAGCGGGCGCAAAACGAAGGCTGGCGGTACTTCGAGATCGACGCCAGCCACAACCCGCATATCACCGCAACGGAGGCCTTGCGGGACATTCTGATGGAGATCGCCGCGGCCTGAGGCGGTGTGTCGCCCTCGTCAGGCGCCGAAATAGGCTGTCCGGCCACTTTGACAGGGATTTTTTTCCTCCATTTTGAGTGGAGGAATCAAATCCTCACCCGGTGCCGCCGACGCCGTTGTCCGGGCGTTTATTGGGCCGCATTGATCAACCCACCACAAATGCGTGTTTTTACAGGTCTTACCGCCGATGCGAGATGCCGCGCACGGGTCTCCAGGCGGAAATCTTTACGGGAAATTTAACCACTGCGGCGGCTTTATAGGTGTTCCAAACCAGGGACGCGGCGGGCCGTCATGCCGTCACTTCCTTGATCGGAGCAGTTGGCTTTGCGTTTCGTTCCCTTCCGGAATCCGGCGCAATCGAACCCGGATGTGAGGGCGAACCGTGACAGACGCACCATCCAACTTGTCCAGGAGCATGGCGAGCATGGCCGATATGAACGACACCAAGCTGCGCCAGGAAGTCCTGAACCTCTTCCAATATATCGAGCGCCTGCGTACCGAGGTCGCGACCATGTCGAAGGCCGAAGATCACGCGACCGCCTTCGACGACATGTCGGTCCAGCTCGACGCCATCGTCAAGGCGACGGAAGAGGCGACGAACTCGATCCTGGCGGCCTCGGAGTCGATCAGTGGCGATGCGATGGCGCTGCAGGGTGAGACCGATCAGGCGAAGATCGCGGAGATTTCCGACCGCATCGCCCAGAACACAATGACGATCATGGAGGCGTGCAGCTTCCAGGATCTGACCGGCCAGCGGGTCTCCAAGATCGTGAGCTCGGTGAAGTTCGTGGAAGACCGCGTCAACCAGATGATCGAGCTGTGGGGCCGCGATGAGATCGAAGCGCTGAGCGCGCAGATGATGCCGTGCGAGGACGAGGATCCCGACAAGAAGCTGCTGAACGGCCCGCAGCTGCCCGGCCAGGCGATCTCCCAGGAAGACATCGACGCGCTCTTCGACTAGGTGGACCCGTCCGACACGCAATCGGCCGCGTCACAAATCGGCGCAAGACCGCGAGCGGACCGGGATACGCCCGCGGCGAATCCCTGCGATGGTCCGTCGGACGGAACGCACCGTGTTGAGATAGCCGTGCCGACCGGAGATGACCGGCAGCAGCTTTTCAAGATCGGATACGACCGTTGGCGCGCGGGCGCCGCAGGTGCAGATCCGGCGTAACTTGCCCGCCTCCTTGCGCCTGAGGCCGCGCAACTCCTTACGCAGTGCGTTTCGGCGCTCGGCGACGATCTTGCGGTAATAGGCGCCCTTCAGCGTCGTCTTCAGGCGATCGAAACGCCGCACCGCGCGAGCCCAGGGATAGCTGCCGAAACGCAGGCAGCTGGCATGGGTCGCCTCGTGTTTGCGCCAGGGCAGCATCGCCATGATGCTGTCGCCTTGACCGTCCTTGCGGCCGATGACCAGCCGGTAGTTGGCAAAGAAGTGCTTGTCGTCGGCGTCGCCGAGATGCGCATGCTGGGCGAATACGTCGATGCGCGCGGCAAAGAATTGGAAGTCGTGGACGATGCCTTTGAAGGCCGGCAGGAAGCGCTCGAGACGATCGTAGAGCGCGCGGAGACGATCGAACTCCTCGCCCTTGCCCTTGGTCCGCTCGAGCGCATCGTTGGTGATCTTGTCGAATGCCGACCGCAAGCGCTCGGCCTGGAGCAGGAGGGCGTTCAACGACGCGCCGCCACGGCGCTTGCAGGCCTCGCGCCAGCCTTGACGGTAATTCGCGACCATCCTTCTGACGCGCGCCGGCACCCGCATCACGCGACCGTAGTCGACCTTGTGCGCAGCGGCGGTGCAGGGCCTTTGAAAGTGCCAGCGGCTCCCCGGCTGTTGCGCGCCGACGTCCATCGGATCGACGGTGAGGCAGACTGCAAGCAACGGGAACGTCGCCCAGGCCTTTTTGAGCGCAAGTCCGCCAGTGCCGGTCATCCGGGACCCCCTTCCGTTGGCTGGGCGTTCGCCGCCTGGAGATCATACCATGGAGCGTGCAATCGCGCGTCCATGAGCCGGCTGCCCTGCCCTACTGCGCCGCCTGGGCGTCGCCCATGACGAGGCCGCAGCCCTCGAAGGCCTCGCGGATCGCGGCCTTTTCGTCGTCCGTCAGCGGCAGCATCGGCCGGCGCACGGGACCACCCGTCTGACCCAGCAATTCCTGCCAGTATTTCTGCTGCGCCTGCGGCTTGCCGCCGGGGCGGGTGCGGCGCATGGCCTCGCGCACCGGCTCGAGCGAATCGCGGACGGCGCGCGCCTTCTCCACCTCGCCCGCGAAGGCGAGCTGAGTGTACTCGTGCATGCGCCGGTCGGCCGCCGTCTGGATGAGATAGGGCGGCGAGGAGCAGAGATAGAGCTGCCAGCCGAGCTCGACGATGTTGTCGAACCACTCCTCCTCCGAGGCCGTGCTGACGAGGATCTTGTCGCCGGCCAGCTTGGTGAGCTCGGCATACATCGCGCGCGGCACGCTGTATTTGATGGCGACGATGTTCGGCAGCTCGGCGATCCGCGCGCAGAGCTGCGGGCTCATCAAATAGCCCGAATCCGGATGGCTCCACATGGCGATGCCGATATCGACCGCCTCGCTGACGGTCTTGTAGTACTCGTAGACGGTGTCGTCCTGGTCGGTGACGAAATGCAGGATCGGGGCGTGGACGACGATGGTGTCGCCGCCGATCGCTTGCGCGTACTTCGCCAGCTCGATCACAGTGTCGAGGTTCTGGTCCGAGCAGGAGAGGATCGTGTGGGCGTGGCCCTCGGTTTCCTCCACGGCGATCTCGAAAGTGCGCTTGCGCTCCGGCAACGACATGGAGAAGAACTCGCCCTGCTTGCCGGCGATGAAGAGGCCTTCGATGCCGAGCTCGCGCGTCCAGTGGCGGATGTTGGCGCGGAAACCGGGCTCGTCAATGGCGAGATCGTCGGGCCGGAACGGCGTCAGCGCGGCCGCCCAGATGCCCTTCATATTTTCGCGGGCCCAGTCCTTGGCCTCGGATTTTTTGTATTTCATGGGTTCTCGCCCTTTGCTTCCGCGTCGCGGATCACCCGCCAGATGCGTTCGCTGGTCATCGGCATCTGGGGCATATCGATAGGCTCTACACCGAGCGGGTGCAAGGCGTCGAGCACGGCGCCCATGATGGCGGGCGGCGCGCCGATCGTGCCGGCCTCGCCCACGCCCTTGGCGCCGAGCGGGTTCATCGGCGAGGGCGTGACCAGCCGGCCGAGCTCGATGGCCGGCATGTCGGCCGCCCTCGGCACGGCGTAGTCCATCAGCGAGCCGGTCAAGAGCTGGCCGTCGCCGTCATAGACGATCTGCTCCATCAGCGCCTCGCCCAAGCCCTGCGCGATGCCGCCGATGAGCTGGCCCTCGACCAGCATCGGGTTGATCACGACCCCGGTATCGTCGGCCCAGACGAAACGCTCGATCGTCGGCACGCCGGTGTCGCGGTCGATCGAAACCGCCGCGATCACCGCGCCGCAGCCCCAGGCCTCGCCGGCCGTCTTGAAGGTGTAGTGGGCTTCCAGGGCATCGGGTCCCGTCGCCGCGACATGCTCGGCAAGGACGCGCCAGCTCACCGATGAGGCCGGTTGATCGGCGTGGGAAAACCCACCCTCCCCCAGGCTCACCTGCGCCGGGTCGGCCTGCAGCATTTCGGCGGCGACCGTGCGTGCCTTGTCGCACAACTCGTCGGCCGCGAGCGCCAGTGCGCCGCCGCCAATGGGCGTGCTGCGGCTGGCGAGCGCGCCGATGCCCGGCGGGGTCAGCGCCGTGTCGCTATGGACCACGCGCACCTCGTCGGGCGAGACGGACAGACGGTCAGCGACGATCTGGGCGAAGGCGGTCTCGCGGCCCTGGCCCTGGGCGCTGGTGCCCGTCGCGGCCATGATCGTGCCGTCGGGCTCGAGGCGGAGATGCGCGCGCTCGAAGCCCTGGCCGCTCGGCTCGACATAGACCGCGACGCCGACGCCGAAGAGTTCGCCCGCGTGTCTGCGTTTCGCCTGCTCGGCACGAAGCCGCTCGCAAAAGTATGCGAGCTCGCGGACTACGAGCGGCTTCGAGGTCTCGCCGGTGGGGGTCTCGCAAGGGAAGCGATCAGCGGCGATCAGGTTCCGTCGGCGGAGCTCGACCGGATCGAGATCGAGGACACGTGCCGCCTCATCGGCCAACCGCTCCATCAGGACCGCCGCCTCGGGCCGGCCGGCGCCGCGATAGATGCCGACCGGTGCGGTGTTGGAAAGCCGGCCGCGCGCCTCGATGGCAACCGCCGGCACGGCGTAGGGCCCCGGCGGAATGCGCCCGGCGTTGCGCGCCGGGACCACGGCGCTGAACGGCATCCATTGGCCGAGCGGCGCATCGATCTCCGCGCGGAGGGCGAGCATGGTGCCGTCGCGTGCGAGGGCGAGCTCGCCCATCAGCGCAAGGCCGCGCCCGTGGGTGGCGGACGCCATATCCTCGGCCCGCGTGGCGGCCCAGCGGACCGAGCGGCGGAGACGCGCCGCGGCCCAGACGACCAGTATCTCTTCCGGAAAGAGCGAGGCCTTCATGCCGAAGGCGCCGCCGACATCGACCGCGATGACCCGGATCGCCTCCGGATCGAGGCTGGCGATGGCGGCGGTGTTGATGCGCGCGCGGTGCGGCGTCTGGGTCGAGAGCCAGACGGTGAGAGACTCGGTGTCGTCGTTCCATACGGCGGTTATCGCGCGGGGCTCGAGCGAGAGCGGCGCCAGGCGCGGATGGTCAATCGAGACGCGGACCACCGCGTCGGCTTTATCAAAAGCCGCATCGACATCGCCCGTATGCCATGACTGGGCGGCGGCCACGTCACCCTCGGCGAGATCGAGTATTGGCGTTTCCGGATCGTAGTCGACCTCGATGAGCTCGGCGGCATCGAGCGCGGCCGCGAGCGTCTCCGCGATGACGGCGGCGACCGGCTGGCCGACCGCCTCGACGCGTCCCTGCGCCAGGATCGGATAGGGCGGCACGGCGAGCGTCTCGACCAGCGGGTTGACCGGCAGCGCGCCGAACCCGGCCACGTCCTCGCCGGTGAAGATCTCGACGACGCCGGGTGCCGCTCCCGCCTCACTCGTGTCGAGCGACGTGATCGCGGCGCGCGCATGGGGGCTGCGGAGAAACGCGACATGAAGGCAGCCCGGCGGCATGACGTCGCCCGCGAAGCGGCCCTGGCCGGTGACGAGCCTTGCGTCTTCCACGCGCCGGCGCGCGCGGCCGACCCAGCCGGCCGCGGGCTCGGTGTCGTCGCTCATCGCCTAGCCGCCGGCCTTCACCCGGTCTCTCAAATCGTAACCCAACCTTCCGGCGGGTCGCCCTTTCCCGGGTGAACGGCGCCGCAGTTCTTGCAGGTGCGCGCGGCCTCGTCGGCATAGAAGGCCTCGTACAAGGGCGGCAGGTCGTCGACGATGTTGTTGAGCGGCACCTCAATGCGATGCACCAAGGCCTTGCAGTCAAAGCAATACCACTGGAAGCCGTCCATCATGCCCTGCATCCGCGGGCTTTCCACGACGAGGCCGATCGAGCCCGGAACCGGGCGTTGCGGCGAATGCGGCACATGCGCGGGGAGCATGAAGACGTCGCCCTCCTTGATGCGAACGTCATGGATATCGCCGTCCATGTAGACCTTGAGGATCATGTCGCCCTTGAGCTGGTGGAAGAATTCCTGCACCGGGTCGTCGTGGAAATCGACGCGGGTGTTCGGGCCGCCGATGATCTGGGCGATCATGCCGGGCTCTTCGAAGAGGAGCTTGTTGCCGACCGGCGGCTTCAGCTGATCGCGATTGGTCTCGATCCAGTCGTCGAGGTCGAAGGGCTGGTTGAGCGCCATGGGTTCGCCCCTCCTTTGGGCGCAGTCATTGGTCGTCCCGTTGCGCCCATTGAAGGGGATGAGACCGGCCCCCGCAATCGTGAATCGGGCAATCGGGTTTCGGGGATGGGGCCATGCGCAGGGAGCCGGTCGCACGTACCCCTCACCCTCCCACGGCCCGCGGCCGCGGACCCCCTGAAACGCCTTCGGCGTTTCAGCCCGCAAGGGGAGAGGGGAAGGAAGGGCTTGGTCGAGTTCCCTCTCCCCTCCGTGGGAGAGGGTTAGGGTGAGGGGGACGTCGCGAAGCGACGCAATGTATGGGACCCTTGGCCGCCGATGAGCCACGGCGCATATTGTTGTTAAGAACGAATGAGGAGCTGCCTGATGGAATTCAAAGACATCGTGAAGGCCTTCGGCGCCGCGGTGGAAGCCGGGGACGGCACCGCGCTCGCCGACCTCTTCACCGAGGACGGCGTCTATCACGACATGTTCTACGGCAGCTTCAAGGGCCACGAGGCGATCAAGGGGATGCTGGAGAACCTCTTCCACCGCGACGCCAAGGACTTCCGCTGGGAACTGCTCGACCCGGTCACGAACGGCCGGATCGGCTATGCGCACTGGCTTTTCAGCTATACCGGCACGGCCGAGCACATAAAGGACCAGCGCGTCGTCTTCGACGGCGTCGGCATCTACTTCCTGAAGGACGGACTGATCGAACGCTACGAGGACATCTCGAATTCGGTGGTGCCGCTCAAAGCCATGGGCGTGCCGCAGGCGGTGATCGACCGGCAGATCGAGAAATGGCAGGGCTGGCTCGAGGCGCGGCCCGGCTACGACGCGCACGCTAAGGGCTGAGGGAGCGTATCACGGGGCATGATCGACCGGCGGGCCTTCACGATTGGATTGGGGGCGGCGGGCGTAGCATCGATGCTGCCGCTCGTGGGCACCGAGGCATACGCGGCGGTGAAGCAGCGCCCGCGCAGCCTGCGGCTCTACAACACCAACACCAAGGAGAAGTTCGACGGGCTCTATTTCGATGCCGGCTATCTCAAAGCCGCACAGGAAAAGCTCGACTGGTTTCTGCGCGACCACCACGAGAACGTCGAGACGCGCATGGACCCGAAGCTGTTCGACCTGCTATGGCGGCTATCGGAACGCTATCGGCGGGCCCGGCACGGCCATGTGGTGATCAACATCCATTCGGCCTACCGCACCAAGAAGACCAACGACCGGCTGCGGTCCGAGGGCGCGGCGCGCAACAGCCAGCACCTGCTCGGCAAGGCCGCCGACGTGACGATCCAGGGCTACGGTATCTATTTCCTGTCGATCCACGCCTCACGCATCGGCGCGGGCGGGCTCGGGCTCTATTGGGCCGCCAAGTTCGTCCTTCATCGAGGCCGGCCCCTGGCAGTAGTCGCCGAAGGGCCCATCGCGCTCGGCCACCGCCCCGCCGACACCCCTGTTCGCCGCCGTCTCGACGAAAGCCCGGCCTTCGGGCGTGTTGCGCATGATGCCGTCGAGGATGGTACCCAGATGCTGGGTGCTCTGGAGCCCCATATTGTCGAAGGCCTGGTTGACGATGAGCTTCATCGACGCGAGTTGGGTGCTCGGGATCTCGGCCATGCGCCCGGCCCAATAGGCGACCCGGTCGTCGAGATCCTCCAACGGCGCGGCTTCGTTGATCAGCCCGATCTCGGCCGCCTCCTTGCCGCTGATCGAATCGCCGGTGAGCGCGTATTGCTTGGCCCTGGTGAGGCCGAGCCTGTAGATCCACATGCCGGTCAGATGGCAGCCCCAGACCCGCGCGTAGGGCGTGCCGAGCCGCGCATCCTCCGAAGCGACGATGAAGTCGGCGCAGAGCGCCATTTCGGAACCGCCGCCGACGCACCAGCCGTGGATCTTGGCAATCACCGGCTTGGGGCTGCGCCAGATGCTCATGAACTTCGGGACCGGGCCGACGAAGGGGCTCGTCACCATCATCACGTCGCGGCCCGGATCGTAATTGTCGGCGCTCAAGGGCGCGCCCCAATCGTCATAGTGCTTCAGATCGCCGGAGAAATCGAAGCCGGCGCAGAAGCTCTCCCCCGCACCCTGCAGCACGATCACCCGGACCGCGTCGTCACGGTTGGCCTCGGCGAGCGCGGCCTCCATCTCCTCGGGCATCGGCGGGCGGATGGTGTTGTACTTTTCCGGCCGGTTGAGGGTGATCGTCGCGATCCGCCCCTCGGTTTCGTAAAGAATCGTCTCGTAGCCCATCTGAGGCCTCCTGTTCGCTACGCCATGCCGGCAGGTTTAGCCTGGCCGGCGCGGCGCAGCCTTGATTTATGTCGGGAACGGTCGGGGCCGCGTTGAGCGCCCGACCGGGTGCGGCTACGGCTTCAGGATGATCTTCCCGAAGGCGCCCGGCTCCAGCACCGCGTGATGCGCGGCGGCGGCCTCATCGAGCGACATCTCGCGGCCGATCACGGGCTTGAGCACGCCGCTTTCGAGCCCCGCGCGGATGCCGGCATGGATGCGCGTCATCTCCTCGTCGGTGGCGTTCGGCAGCGCGAGCCCGACCACGTCGAGGTTCTTCATCATGGTCATGCGCGGATTGTTCTGGATCTCGCCGCGGTTGCCGATGACGACGATGCGGCCGTACTTGGCCACCACGTCGAGGTCCTTGGCGAGATTGACGTTGGCCAGCATCTCCAGGATCAGGTTGGGGCCGGCGCCGCCGGTGACCTCGCGGACCTCTTCGATGTAGCCGTCGCGGGTGTGGTCGACGGCGTGATGGGCGCCCTGGTCGCGCACCATCTTCATGCCCTTTTCGGTGCCGGCGCTGCCGATCACGGTCATGCCGTGGCCGCGCGCCATCTGCACCGCCGCCGAGCCGACCGAGCCGCTGGCGCCGTGAACGAAGAGCGTGTCGCCGGGCTTTGCCGCCCCGCGCATGAAGAGGCCGAAATAGGCGGTGGCGTACGGTACGCCGAGCGCCGCACCCGCCTCGAAGCTCGCATTGTCTGGCAGGTGAAAGACCGCGCCCGCGGGCACCACCGCCTTCTCGGCCATCGCCCCGCCATGGCCGCGAACGGCGATGGCGGCCATGTAGACGCGGTCGCCGACCGCAAAGCCCTCGACGCCGTCGCCCAAGGCCTCGACCGTGCCCGCCGCGTCGCCGCCCGGCGTATAGGGCAGATCGGGCAGGGCCGCGTAGACGCCCGAGCGGATGTAGGTGTCGACCGGGTTGACGCCGATCGCCTCGATCTTGATGAGAACTTCGCCGGAGCCGGGGGTGGGATCGGGAACCTCCTCGATCTTCATCACCTCCGGGTCGCCGAATTCATGAGCTCTGACCGCACGCATTGCCTGGTCCCCCCTGTTCTGATCGGTTTGCTTTTCGGATCTTGCGCGACGAAACGTCCTGCCGCGCGACCTGCCACGGTTTTAATATCAGCCGCGCGCCCGAATTTGTATCGCTGATGACTGCGCGCGATGCGCGCGGAGCGACATGCAGATGAGCTGAGATGAATTCGGCGACCGCCAGTGCAGCTTACCTGAGAAGATCGACCGTTGCGTAATGACGCCGCTTCGGCGGCGAGAGCGAGCTGCCTTGGCTCTATGCGGTGGCTGGCGCCGGCACGCTGTAGATGCGGACGTCGTAGGCGGAATGTTTGGAAAGGATCTCGGTCGCGCGCTTCTCGAGCGCGGCATCCGGCGTCCTCACGAACAAGAGCAGATGGCCTTCACCGACCTGCTCTTCGAGATATTCCGCATCGCTCTGACCGATCAGCCGGGCGAGGATGGCGCCCATACCGCCGACCGCGACGCCCCCGGCCGTCGCGAGCGCGAGCGCGCCCCCCAGCACGCCGGCGGATACCACGACGAGGCCACCCGCGACGGCGGCGCCGATCGACAATGCGCTGCCCAACCACGCCCGGGGCGTATCGCCCAGCGAGTCCTTCGCGACGAAGGCCGTCCGCGGTGCATCCGGATCGCCCGCCGCTTGGTTCGCCTCTGTGTAAATGTGTCCGAGCTTCTGCTTCACGGTGAAATCACCGGCGACAAGGCCGAGTTCAGCCTTGTCGAAGCCTGAGGACAGGAGCTCATCCATCGCTGCCTCAAGTGTCTCGGCGTTGAAAAAGACGCCGACCGCCTCGCGAATGGTTTCATTGCCCGGTTCGCTTACCATAAATGATCTCCTGGTTGTCTCGTGGCCCGTATGGCGGGTTTGCACGCCAGCTCCACTCGACGAAAGTGCCGGAAGCATGAAAGCTGCCTCATCAATAAACGTCGGCCGAAGCCGCTGGAATGAGAAACGAAAAGTCAAGCATTCGTGTGGATTTCGCGCATTGACATAGATTAATCCGGGTCCTGAGGCTAAACCGAGTCGTAGTATCGCGGTGGCTCGAATCCAGACGGATTTTCGCCGTCGGCGAAGAAACAATCGGCAAGGCTAACAATGAAAGACAACGTCGACCGGCCGGCGACGACCAGCCAAATCGATCGCCCCCAGAATATCGGCAACCCGAAGATGGGCTGGGGCAGTGACGTCGTCGCCAAGACGATACGGCAGTTGGGGATCGACTACATGGCGCTGGTGCCGGGCTCGAGCTATCGCGGCTTTCATGACAGCGTCGTCAACTATCTCGGCAACCGGACGCCGCAGATGGTGGTGTGCCTGCACGAGGGCAATGCGGTCGCCATCGCCGACGGCTATGGCAAGGTGACGGAACGGCCGATGGCCGTGGCCGTGCATTCCAACGTGGGCCTTATGAATGCGACCTCGGGGATCTTCAGCGCCTGGTGCGACCGCACGCCGATGTTGGTCTTCGGCGCCAACGGGCCGGTCGACGCGGATCAGCGCCGGCCCTGGATCGACTGGGTGCACACGACGAAGGACCAGGCCGCGATGGTCCGCAACTACGTGAAATGGGACGCCGAGCCCGCCTCGCCGCAGGCGGCGGTCGAGGATGTGCTGCGCGGTTATCAGATCGCGCGGACGGCGCCTTACGGGCCGATCTATATCAGCCTCGACGTGACCTTGCAGGAATCGGCGCTGGCCGAAGAGGTGAGCGTTCCGCCCGTCAACCGTTATGCGCCGGCGCGGCCGCCAGCGGTGCCCGAAGCGACGATCGCCGAGATTGTCGAGGCGCTCGGCAAAGCAAAGTTTCCGCTCATCCTCATGGGCCGAGTCTCGCGGAGCCAGGAGGACTGGGACCGGCGGCTCGCCTTCGCCGAGGCGGTGGGCGGGGTTGTGCTGTCGAGCCTGCACGACGCGGCTGCCTTCCCGACCGAGCATCTGCTGCACATTCTGCCCGCGGTCTCCGAGCGTATGTCCCCCGCCGAGCGCGACCTCATCGCCCGGGCCGACGTGATCCTGAGCCTCGACTGGCTCGACCTCGCCGGCTATCTGCGCACGGCGAGCGAGCAGTCCCAGACGCAGAAGCCGAACGAATCGACGATCATCCATTGCTCGCTCGAGACGCATATCGCCAACGGCTGGACCAACGACCAGCAGGCCCTGCCGGCGGTCGACGTCCCCGTGCTCGCCCGGCCCGACGATCTGGTCGCGCAGCTCATGGAAGCGGTCGGCGGGACAGCCTTGCCTGGCACCGAGGGGCGCACCAAGACGATCCAGTCATTCGTGCACTGGACCGAAAGCGACGCGCCGGCAAAAAAGCTCGGCGGGTCGGGCGAGATGACGGTGTGGGATCTTTCGGATGCCCTCGCCGCCTTCTGCCGCAACCATCCGGTCAGTCTCTCGCATGTGCAGATTGGGTTTCCGGGCGACGGCTGCCCGTTCGACGGCCCGATGTCTTATTTCGGCAAGGATGGCGGCGGCGTCGTGGGCACCGGGACGGGCCACGCGGTTGGCACGGCGCTGGCGCTCAAGGACAGCGGGCGCATCGTTTGCGGGCTGATCGGCGACGGCGACTACCTGATGGGCGTGAACGCGCTCTGGACCGCCTCGCATATGGAGCTGCCGATGATGATCGTCGTCGCCAACAACCGCAGCTATTTCAACGACGAGATCCACCAGGAGGCGATGGCGGTGATGCGCGACCGCCCGGTGGAGAACCGCTGGATCGGCCAGGAACTCGATAAGCCGCGGCCCGACATCGTGTCGCTCGCGCAGGCGCAGGGCTTCGAAGGCGAAGGCCCGATCACTCATGCGGGGGAGCTGGCGGAGGCGTTCGAGCAGGCAGCCGCGCTTGTGCAATCAGGCGGGCGCATCGTGCTCGACGTGCATGTCGCGCGCGGCTACGCCGAGCCGAGCCGGACGCTGGTTACGCGCGGCAGCTAACGCGATATGGCGCCCATCCATATTCCGATATGCTTGAGCGATCGGAGCCGCCTAGCTTGAGGACGACGCCCATGCTCATCCGCACACTTCCGGCCGCGCTGTGCGTGCTGTGCCTCGCCGTCGCGCCGGCCGTTGCCGATCCGACCACCGACGCGATGAAGAAGGCGCAGGCGCTCTACCGCGAGGGCGAGCTCGGCAAAGCCTACAAGCAGCTCGAAGCCGCCGCCGCCGAGATCTCCTTCCGGCTGGCCAAGCAATACGCCGCCACTTATCCACCTGCCCCGGAGGGCTGGACCCTGCCGCCTGACAAGTCGCTGGAAAAGCGGGTCAAGCGTCAGCTCGGCCGGGGCTTTCTTCTGATCCGGCACTACCGTCAGACCGGCGGCAAGGGCATCGCCACGGCGCAGCTGATCGCTGACGATCGGGGCATCGTGGCGGCGCTGGTCGAAAGCTTCAACAACCCCGCGACGGTAAAGCGGATGAAGGGCGAGTGGGTCGAGATTAAGGGCGGCGGCAAGGCGATCGTCGAATACTACCCAGCGCGGAATTGGGGCACCATCCGCCTGCTCGTCTCCCGCCGCTTCTACATCACCGTCACGGCGCGCCATGTCGAGAGCAAGGCCTTCCTGGTGACCCTGCTCTCGTCATGGAACTTCGCCGCCCTGAAGAAGGCGAGCGGCGCCAAGTAAGGCCTACGGTTCTTATTCTGCCGCGACCTCGCCAGCCGCCGGTTCCGGCGCGGGCGCAGGCGCCGCCTCCGGGCGAACCAACGCCGGCTCCCCTTCGATCCCGACGACGCGCGATTTCGGCGCCGGATCGAAGGCAAGCTGCAGGACGTCGGGACGGCTGTAATGGCCGACTGGATCGGCGAAGGTCTTGGCGAGCGTGATCATGCTGAGATCGATGTCGGCGTAGACGATGCCTTCCTCGCTCGGGTCCAGGGGCTCGGCGATCGGCCGGCCGTCGGGCGCGTAGATCATCGCCGCGCCGCCGCCCGTGCTCATCACCTGTTGTTTGAACGGCGTGTCGCAGAGCAGGTCAGCCATCTCCTGCGAGAACACCGCCGCCGAGGCGAGGACGTAGCATTGGCCTTCGAGCGCATAGACTTGGCTTGCCGCCATGTTGGCGTCGTGGCCGAGCGCGTAGGCCATGTCGGGCGAGACGCAGAAGGACGGCCACGAGGCCACGTGCACCTGCTCCAACTGGCTGAACATCGCCTGTTTGACGAGCGGCTGGATGTGCTCCCAGCAGTTGAGCGCGCCGAGGCGGCCGATGGCGGTGTCGTGGACCTTGAGGTCGCTGCCGTCGCCCTCGCCGAAGACGGTGCGCTCGATATGGGTGGGCCGCAGCTTGCGGCGCGTGGCAAGGCGGTTGCCGGCCTCGTCGATGATCGCCTGACCCATATAGAGGCTACCCCCGGCCCGCTCGACATAGCCGAGGACGACATGGATGGCATTGTCGCGCGCGGCGGCCTGGATGGCATCCATCTCGTCGCCGGTTGCGGTCATCGAATTATCGAAATAGCGCTGCACGAACTGCATGCCCCAGGGCACCGAGTCGAGCAACGTCCAGAGCGGATGGCCGGGGATCCAGCATTCGGGGAATGCGACCAGGCGGGATAGGCGGGGGCGGCCTGAACCGCGGCGGCCTTGAATTTCGGGTGGTCGAGGGGCATGGCGGAACGCTCCTTTCGGTGAGGATTTCGATGGGGTTTCCGGGATGTCTCGAGCGTGCGCCGGAAAAGCCAGCGCGTCTTGCCTCTCCCGGCCATGAAACTTGATCCAGCGTGCCGTCAATCTTCCATGGGCGTGACAGGGCCAGGCACAACGGGTTAGGCTGCGGGCATAGGAGGACGCGGCCCATCATGTCCCTTGACCAGGCTCTGACGACCGACAAGCTCGACCATTGGATCGAGACCGTCTGCCGGACCTACGTCGATCTCGACGTGGCGCGGATCGACGATTCGCCGTTCTGGGCGGGCATCGACGTGTCGCATCTGGGCGAGACCGTTTTCGCCGAGCTGGCGGCGACGGCGCAGCAGGCGAACCGCCGGCCGGTCGATATCGCCCGCGCGGATGAGGCCTTCGCCGTCTTCATCCTTCAGCGCCAAGGCCGGATGGTGATCGCCCAGGACGGCCGCGAGGTCCGCCTCGATCCGGGCGATGCGGCGATCGTCGACACCGAGCGGCCCTACACGCTTCACCTCGCGGGACCCAACCGGCAGATCGTGCTGCACTGTCCGCGCCATCTGTTGCGGCGCCGGTTGCGCTCGATGCGCGCGGTGACGGCGGCCCGGATCGCGCGCAGCTCACCGACCGGGGATCTTCTCGGCGGCACGCTGCGTTTGCTCGCGCGCGACCGCCACGACCTGGCGCCAACGCAGGCCGAAGCCATCGGCCGCTATACCCTCGATCTGATCGCGACCGCGTTGGAGGCGACGCCGGAGGCCGGGATCGACATACCGTCGCGCGCCTCGGCCGCGCTTCTCGCGCGGATCAAGGATCACATTCGCGACAACCTCGCCGACACCGAGCTCGATCCGGCGCGGATCGCCGCGGCACACAGTATTTCCGTGCGCCACCTGCATCGGCTCTTCCACGAGACCGGGCAGACCGTCGGCGGCGCGCTGCGGGAAGCGCGTCTGGAGCGCTGCCGCGCCGATCTCGACGACCCACGCCAGCGCGCCTGCTCGGTGACCGAGATCGCGCTGCGCTGGGGCTTCAACGATAGCGCCCATTTCAGCCGCGTCTTCAAGGCCCGCTACGGTCTGTCGCCGCGGGAATACCGCAGGCGCCGCCACTAGGCTTGTTTCCGCGTGGTCCAACATGCTTCCCCTCTCCCCTTGTGGGAGAGGGCTAGGGTGAGGGGTACGCCGCCGGCAGGCGGCGAGTATGCATGGTCCCGGCAGCCGCCTCAGGCATCCCAAACGGGATACCTTCGTTGGCCGCTCCCCCCTCCCTAACCCTCCCCCTCAAGGGGGGAGGGGAATAGTGGGCCAGGCGACACCAACATTCGAGAGCGCGGTTAAAACGTGCGGCCGTGGATGATGTCGACGGTGAACTCGAACATGCTGTCGCCGTACTGGCCGAGATCGGCGTAGCGGGGATCGCGGGTTTCGCCGCGCCGATAGCGGGCGAAGAGCTGCAGGAAGATCACCCCCAGCTTCAGCATGCCGAGCACGCGGTGGAAGAGGAAGTCGGAGACGTCGCGGCCGCTGGCGCGTGCGTAGAGCTCGACCACCTCGCGGCGGGTCGGGAAGCCGGGGCGGATTGTCGGCATCTGATCGAAGCTGCGCATCGGCTCGGGATCGCTGTCCTCCGCCCAATAGGAGAGGAAGGTCGCGAAGTCGAACAGCGGGTCGCCGCGGGTGCACTGGTCCCAGTCGAAGATCGCGACCGCGTCGGGCGGCGGCGGCATCTCCGCCCACATGATGTTGTCGATCTTGTAGTCGTTGTGGAGCAGCGCCACGCCACTTTCCGGCACGATGTTGGCGCGCAGCCATTCGGCGGCCTCGCGCGCGGCGGGCGGCGGCTGCTTGTCCTCGTAGATGTCCTGCGCGGCGATGTTGCAGCGCTTGATCCAGCCCTCGACCGTGCGCGCGTTGAAACCCTCCGGCCGGCCCAGCGTGTCGAGGCCGACGGCGGCGGGGTTGATGGCGTGGAGACCGGCCAAGGCGCTAATCATGCGCTCCGACAGCGCCGCCTCGTGGCCGATCAGGTCGTCGGGCCATTCGCCTTTCCGGACCACGCGGCCGGTGCGGTACTCCATGATGAAGAAGGGCTTGTCCCAGACGCTTTCGTCGTCGCAGAAGTGAAAGGCGCGCGGGGCCAGTGGGAACTTCTCCCAAAGCCGCGACAGCACGCGGTGCTCGCGGGCCATGTCGTTGGCGCCCGGCGGCAGCGGGCCGGGCGGCGGGCGGCGGATGACGCAAGGCGTGCCGTCGAGCTCGAGCAGATAGTTCAAGTTGCCCATGCCGCCGGCGAACTGCCTGGGCGCCGGCTCGGGCGTGAAGCTGAAGCCGTGCTCGCCGAGATAGTCGGCCAGCCTCGCCCAGTCCTGGGGCTGGCTGGCCGCGGGGATCAGAAAGCCTTCGGCGTCGACCACCTCCGCGCTCGACACGGTGCTATCGGACTCGCTGGTGTCGAAGGCGCCCGGCATCGCTCGCACTCCCCTCCCCGGCCGTAAGGAGTTGGAGACTAGCCTATCGGCCGGGCGGATCGCCAGATCGCTCGTGCGCCCCTAGAGCAGGATGTGGTTAGGATGACTCGGGCCACGACGACAACTTTACCTCCTCCCCCTCTTCAGATGGG
>JARRKQ010000111.1:0-8755 GCA_037387885.1 Alphaproteobacteria bacterium
CGTCGCCGCCGCAAGCGCGGCACCTTCCCTGACCCCGACAAGCGCATCTTCATCAACCAGGAGGTCTGCGAGGGCTGCGGCGACTGCGTCGAGCAGTCGAACTGCCTCTCGGTCGTGCCGGTCGACACCGAGTTCGGCCAGAAGCGCATGATCGACCAGCATTCCTGCAACAAGGACTACAGCTGCTTGAACGGCTTCTGCCCGGCGCTCGTCAGCGTCCAGGGCGGCCGGCCCAAGCGCGCCAAGATGCCGACCCTGAGCGAGCTCAAGGATCCGCCCGCGCCCGAACGCGCCCGCAGCGATGAGCCCTACGGCGTCCTCGTCACAGGCATCGGCGGCACCGGCGTCATCACCGTCGGCGCCATCCTCGGCATGGCCGCCCATATCGAGGGCAAGGGCTGCACCATCCTCGACATGACCGGCATGTCGCAGAAGGGCGGTGCGGTGGTGAGCCACATCCGCATCGCCGACGCCACCACCGACCTCGACACCAACCGCATCTCGGCCGGCGGCGCCGACCTGGTGATCGGTGCCGACGCGCTCGTCGCCAGCACCGGCAGCGCCCTCGACACCATGGCCAAGGGCCGCACGAGTGTTCTGCTCAACGAGCACAAGACCATCACCGGCGCCTCGGTCGTCGACCGCACCTTCAGCTTCGAGACCGCGCGTCTGCGCTCGATGGTCGAGGACGCGGTGGGCGCCGATCATGTCTTCTCCTTCAACGCCAACAAGCTCGCCGCCGCCCTGGTCGGCGACGCGATTGCCTCCAACACCTTCATGCTCGGCTATGCGATTCAGAAGGGCTTGATCCCCATCGGCCTCGAGGCGATCGAGGAAGCCTTCCGCCTCAACGCCGTCGCCGTGGAGAGCAATCTGCACGCGCTCCGCATGGGCCGCATCGCCGCGCACGACCCGCAGGCCGTCGAGGCGCTGCTCGACGCCATGAAGCCCAAGAGCGGCGACACGATCGCCCAGACGCTCGACGAAGTGATCGCCCGCCGCGTCGAGCAGCTCACGCAATACCAGGACGCCGCCTACGCTGCCCGCTACACCGGGCTCGTCGAGACGGTGCGCGCCGCCGAAGCCAAGGCGGACAAGGGCAAGACCGATCTGACCGAGGCGGTGGCCCGCTACTATTACAAGCTGCTCGCCTACAAGGACGAGTACGAGGTCGCGCGGCTCTACACCGACGGCCGCTTCCAGGACCGCCTTGCCGCAGCCTTCGACGGCAACCTCAAGGTCACCTGGCATCTCGCTCCACCGACCCTCGGCGGCGGCAGCGACGGCAAGCGCCCGCCCAAGCGCCCGTTCCGTACCTTGGCCCGTATCGCCTTCCCGCTGCCGCAAGGCCGAGCGCGCGCTGATCACCGAATACGAGGCAACCATCGCCACCGTGCTCGAGCATCTGGCGCCCGCCAAGCACGCCATGGCGGTCGAGCTCGCCTCGATCCCCGACCTCATCCGCGGCTTCGGGCCCGTCAAGGCCGCCAACATCACCAAGGCCAAGGCCCACGAGGCCGAGCTGATCAAGGCCTATACGGCGCCCGAGGGCGAGACGGCGCAGGCGGCGGAGTAGAGCCATGCCCGACACTGCCGAACCCACGACATACGACTGGCCCAAGCTGATCGAAGGCCTCAACGCCTATCTGCGCCTCCGCACCACGCCGATCGGCATGAAGATGTTCGAGACGGTGGAGGAGATGGAGGCGATCCCGCGCATCCGCCGGCCGAGCGCGATCCACACCACCGACCAGGTCGTGGCGCAGTGCTGCAGGCTCGGCTGGACCGTCGGCATCACCATGGACGATCTCGTCGGCGCGCAATGCGGCGCTGTCCTGGGCCTCCGCCCGCAGGACGAGGAATGGCGCTCGGGCCGGCACATGGCCGGCGTCTGGTTCGAGGGCGAGGGCGATGCCGCCGAACACCAGGCGGCGATGGACGTCGTGCCCTACGGCCAATACAAGGCGATGGCGGTCTCGCCGCTCGCCTCGGGCCGGCTCGACCCGCCCGACATCGCGCTCATCTATGCGACGCCGGCGCAGATGATCATCCTGATCAACGGCCTGCACTGGACCGGCTACAAGAAGCTCGAATGGGGCTGCGTCGGCGAGAGCGCCTGCGCGGATTCATGGGGCCGCGCGCTCACCACGGGCGAGCCCAGCCTTTCGATCCCCTGCTATGCCGAGCGCCGCTACGGCGGCGTGCTCGAGGATGAGCTCCTGATGGCGCTGCCGCCACGCTTCCTGCCCGGCATCATCGAAGGCATGGCGCGGCTCTCCAAGAACGGCCTCCGCTACCCAATCCCGCAATACGGCATCCAAAGCGACGCCCGTGCGGGTATGGCGGTGAATTACGAGGGGCGGTAGCCCTCAACCCTCCGCCTGCACCTCGTGGGCGATGATGGCTTTGAGGATGTCCGACGTCCCGCCGCCGATCAGGGTGAAGCGAATGTCGCGCAGGTGGCGCTGCACCGGATATTCCATCGCGTAGCCGTATGAGGCATAGATCCGCGAGGTCTTCTCGCAGATCTGCAGCGCCGCCTCGGTGGCGAAGAGCTTCGCCATCGCCGCCTCCTTGTGATGCGGCTTGCCCTCGTCGAACAGCGTCGCCGCATCGTCGACCAGCAACTGCGAGGCTTTGAGGTCCGTCGCCATCTCGGCGATCTTGATCTGCGTCGCCTGGAATTTGCCGATCGGCCGGCCGAACTGCTGGCGCTCGGCGGCATAGCGCACCCCATCGGCCAGCGCAGCGCGGGCGCAACCCACCGCGAGCGCACCGGTCATGATGCGGATCTGGGCCAGGATCTTGCGCAGCTCCATCTCGCCCGCGCCGATCTCGCCCAGGCGGTTTTCCGCCGGCACGAAGCAGTCGTTGATCGCAAGCTCCGAGGTCGGCAGCGCGCGCACGCCCATCTTGTGAATTGGCCGGCCGACATCGAGCCCCTCGAAGCCCTTCTCCAGCAGGAACATGGTGAGCTTCTTGTCCTCGCCCGCGCGCGCGAAGACGGTGAAGAAATCGGCATAGGGCGCCATCGTCACCCACATCTTCTGGCCGTTCAGACGATAGCCGCCCTCGACCTCGACCGCACTGGTTGAAATGCCGCCGAGATCGGTGCCGGCGTTGGGCTCGGTGATGCAGATCGAGCCGATCTTCTTGCCTTCCAGCGCCGGCTTTAGCAGCCGCTCGTGATGGTCGGGCGTGCCTAGCGAGTAAACGAAGTTCGTCCCCATCATCGCCTGCATCGACACGCAGGCCGCGACCGAGACCGAGCCGCGCGCGATCTCCTCGATCGCCTTGCAATAGGCCAGCAGCCCGAGCCCGAGCCCGCCGACCTCCTCGGGATAGCGCATGCCGAAGAAACCGAGATCGGCGATCGCCTGAAACATCTCGCGCGGGAAATCCGCCGCCTCGTCGATCGCCTCCGCCTTGGGCGCGATCTGCTCGTCGCAGAAGCGGGCAAAGGTATTCTGGATTTCGCGTATATCGTCGGGTAGTTCGGGCACTGACTAGTCTCCCCTGAGATTCGGTCGATCCGGATCCATCCGGATCACACTTTCTTGAATCACTTTGCTTTGCGGATCGCCGCGCGCTGCGTTTTCGTGGCCGCCCTGTCGACCGCCCCGTTGCGCTTCAAAGCGACACCGAACGAGGACCGCGCCGCCTTGGGGCTGACATAGCCGTCGGCGACATCGGCCGCGACACGCTCCGGATCGCGCTTCAGCGCCTTGCCGCGCCCGCCCCCGCCGGGCAGCTCGACGACCAGATTATCGTCGCCCCGAATATAGTGCATCCCCTTGGCCGGCAAAGCTTTTCCGGAAGCAAGCCCGACCTTCCCCGCGGCTCCATTCGCGCCCCCGGCACGGCCTTTGGCGGGATTGTCGACCCGGTCGAACATGGCGTAAAGCGCGAAGGGCGCGCCGTCGAGCGTGCCGACCTCCACCGTCTGACCGAGCCCGCCGCGCGTCTCGCCCGCGCCGCCCGAATCGGCCCGCAGCTCCTTCTTCCAGACCACGATGGGCGCCAGCGTCTCGAAGAGCTCCGACGACATGGCGCGCACCCCGCTCGGAAAGGCGGTCGCCGACATGCCGTCGAGGCTGGGCCGCGCCCCCGAGCCGCCGCTGTTGAAGGACAAGACCTCGTAGCGCTCCGACGAAACATTGCCGCCGGTCCGTCCGACCCGCGCTGCGACCTCCGGCCCGCCGCGGATCTGGATACCCCAGAGGCAGGCCGCGCCCTCCGCGGGCACTTTGTCCGGCACCGCCTTGGCGAGCGCGCCCAGAACGACGTCGGGCAGGAACTGGCCGATGATGTGGCGCGCGGAGACGGGCCAGGGCCGCTCGACATTGACGATCGAGCCTTCGGGCGCGGTCACCTCGACCGGCGCCAGCGAGCCTGCATTATTGGGCACGTCGGGTGCGACGATGGTGCGCACGCCGAACGCCGCATAGGCCTTGCAGTAGTTGAGCACCACGTTGATGCCGAACGGGCTCGCCGGGCTCGACCCGGCGAAATCGACCACGACCCGCTTGTCCCCGACGGTGAGCGCGCATTTGAGCGTCACCGGTTTGTCGTAGCCGTCGAGGGTGAGCGTGTTCTTGAACGTGCCGCGCGGCAGCTCGGCAATCGCGGCTTCGGTCGCGGCGCGCGAATTGTCGATGACGAAGTCGGCCAGCGCCTCGATGTCGTCGAGTGCGAACTCATTCATCATCGCGAGCAGCCGCCGCGCGCCGGTCTCGTTGCTGGTCACGTACGACAGAATGTCGCCCTCGACCTGAAGAGGCGTACGTACGTTTCCGCGAATGATAGTGAAGAGATCGCTGTTCAGCTCGCCGCGATTCGCCAGCTTCATCAAGGGGATATAGAGCCCTTCTTCGAATACCGAACGCCCATCCGGTCCCTGACCCAACCCACCGATATCGACCTGGTGACACGTACAGGCGAAAAGCGCGACCACCTTGCCGCCGCGATGAACCGGCGTCATCACCGTCACGTCGTGCAGATGGCCCGAGGTCATCCAGGGATCGTTGGTGATGTAATGGTCGCCTTCGGCCATCGTCTCGATGGGAAAGCGTTCGAGGAAATAGGGCGCCGCCAGCGCCATCGAGTTGACGTGGCCCGGCGTGCCGGTGACGGCTTGGGCCACCATGCGGCCGCGCCGGTCGAAGACGCCCGCCGAGAGATCCCCCGATTCGCGCACCACCGAGCTGAACGCCGTGCTCATCAGCGTGCGCGCCTGCTCCTCGACCACGGCGATCAGCCGCGCCCACATCACCTGGTTGCGGATATCCTCGAGCGCCCCAGCCTTCGAACCTAGGGTCTTGCTGGCCATTTACACGCCTCCCTTGCGCAAAAGATAGACGTGGCGGCCTTCCATCACCAGCACGCCCGCCTGGTTGTGGACGGTCGCGCGCATGGTCAGCAGCCCCGTTGTATTCTGCGGCGTCACCTCGACCACCTCCAACGCCGCATAGAGCGTGTCACCGAGGGTGACGGGCTTCAGCACCTTGAAAGACGCCTCAACGAGGCCGATCAGCGTGTCGTCGACCAGATGCGGGAAGAGCCCCGCCCCCGCCGCCGTCTGGATGAAGGTCTGCATGCCGTGGGCGAGCAGATCGCCGTGCCCGCGCCGGCGGCAGTATTCGCGGTCATAGTGGATCGGATGGTTGTCGCCCGAGGCGGCCTGGAAGGCGGCGAAGATGCCTTCGGTCATCGTGCGCGAGGGCAAGGGAAAGCGCTCGCCCACTTCGAAGTCCTCGAAGGCGCGCTGCGCGGCGAGGCGATGTTTTTCCGGATCGAAGTCGTCGCTCATCTCGTCCCCTTCCGCTCCAGCACGATGTTTCCCGCCGCGTCGATACGCGCGGCGAAATGCGCCGGCACGACCGTCGTCGTCTGGCGCTCGGTGATCACGGCGGGGCCGTCGAACGCCGCACCCGCCCCCAGCCCGTCTCGCTCGTAGACCGCGACCTCCACGCTATCGCCGGTTTCCGCATCGAACAGCGTACGCGATCCGCTCGCCGTCGCTCCACTGCCCGCGCCCGCACTCACCCCAACGGGCGCTGCAATCGCGGCGCTCACCGTCACGATCCAGCTCACAACCTCGATGTCGACGCCGTCGACGAGCCGCCCGTATTTGGCCCTGTACGCCGCCTCGTAAGCGCTGCGCAGCCCAGCACCATCCGTCGGCTCGAGTTTTCGCGCCGGCACGGGCACGGGGATCTCGTGGCCCTGGCCGAGGTAGCGCATATAGGCCTGGCGCGTCTCCTCGCGTTCCCGTCCGGGCGCGCCGAGCTCGACGACACGCGCCGCCTCGGCGCTCATCTCCGTCAGGATCGGGTTCACCAGATCCGGCGCAAAACTGTCCAAGCGCTGATAGGCCGTGCGCGCCAGCTCGTAGGCGACGGGCGCGCGCAGGAAACCCACCGCCGAGCCGACGCCGGCTGCCACCGGTACGAGAATACGGTCGATGCCGAGCTTATCGGCGATGCGCGCGGCGTGCACCGGGGCGGAGCCGCCGAACGCGATCAGCACGCGGCCCGCCACGTCCTTGCCGCGCTCGGTCGCGTGCTCGCGGGCGGCGTTCGACATGTTCTCGTCGACCATCTCGGCGACGCCCCAAGCGGCCGTGCGCGCATCGAGCTTGAGCGGCGTGCCGATCCGCGACTTGAGTGCCGCTTCGGCCTTCGCCGGCTTGAGCTCGTAGGCGCCGCCGGCGAATCCGTTTGCGCCGATGCGGCCCAGCACCACATCAGCATCGGTCACCGTGGGCTCCTCGCCGCCGCGGTTATAGGAGGCGGGACCGGGCTCCGAGCCCGCGCTATCGGGGCCCACCGTAATCCGCTTCATCGCATCGACCCGCGCGATCGAGCCGCCGCCGGCGCCGATCTCGACCAGCTCGATCACCGGAATGCGGAGCGGAAGGCCGCTGCCCGGCTTGAAGCGGTAAGCGCGCGCGACCTCGAAGGCACGCGCCGGCTGCGGCACGCCGTCATCGATCAGGCAGATCTTCGCCGTGGTCCCGCCCATATCGAAGGACAGCACCGCATCGAGCCCCGCCTCGCGCGCGATATGCGCGGCCAGGATCGCCCCGCCCGCCGGCCCCGATTCGACAAGGCGCACCGGGAAGGCCTTCGCGGTTTCGGGCCGCGTCACCCCGCCGCTCGACAGCATGAGAAAGAGCGGGCAGGTGAAGCCGTTCTCCGCCAGCGCGCCTTCCAACCGGTCGAGATAATTGGCGATCAGCGGCCGCACATAGGCGTTGGCGCAGGCCGTGGTGAAGCGCTCGTATTCGCGGATCTCGGCGGAGACCTCCGACGACAAACTGACTATCAGATCGGGGTGAGCCTCGCTCAGGATTTCCGCGGCGCGGCGCTCGTGGCCCGGGTTCTGATAGCTGTGCAGGAACCCGATCGCCGCACTTTCGACGCCGAGCGATTTGAGCTTGCGCCCCAATTTCGTAAGCGCGTCCTCGTCGAGCGGCAGCAACACGTCGCCCGCCACGCTCAACCGCTCGGCGATCCCGAAGCGCAGGCGCCGCGGCACCAAGGGCTCCGGCTTCTCAATATTGAGATCGTACTGATCGAAGCGGCTTTCCGAGCCCATCTCGACCACGTCGCGAAAGCCCTCGGTGGTGACGAGGGCGGTCTTGGCACCCTTGCGCTCGATGATCGCGTTGGTGGCGAGCGTGGTGCCGTGAATGATGACCTCGACCTCGCCCGGCGCCACCCTGGACGCGCTAAGTGCCTGATTCAGACCGTCAATCACGGCCCGGTCGGGCGCGTCATGGGTGGTCAGCACCTTGGCCGTGTACTGGACGCCGCCCGCCTCGAGCACGACATCGGTGAAGGTGCCGCCGATATCGACGCCGATGCGGGCGCCCTTTCCGGGCTCAGAAGGCTCTCGCTTGTCCATGGCCAGTGCTAAATTGCCGCCTTGTGAGCGCCATTGTCGCGATGGCGCCGCCGCTTACAAGCGGCCTGGACAAGGAGCATGGGGCCTATGCGGCAGTTGGTCGAAGAGCTGGAACGGCGCGGTGAGCTGCGCGTGGTCGAGCGGACCGTCGATCCGCGCTTCGAGCTCGCCGCGGTGATCGCCGCCTCACAGCGCGAGAGCGAGGCGGCACTGCTCTTCCGCTCAATCAAGGGCAGCGCGGTTCCCGCCGCGAGCAATCTCTACGGCTCCTACGACCGTCTCTGCCACCTGATAGGGGCACCAACAGGAAGTAAGGACGGGAACTTCGTGAAGCGCTGGGCGGCGTTGAGCGATGCCTTCGAGAAGAAACCCATCGATCCGCCGATCCGCCTGACCAACGCCGACGGCCTGGCGGAAACGACACTCTCCGAACTCCCGGCGATCACCTATCACCAGAAAGACGCCGGTCCTTACATCACCGCCGGCATCGTCCTCGCGCGCCATCCCGAGAGCGGGGCCGCGAACCTCTCCTTCCACCGCGCCATGCAGGTGAGCGACGGCGAGCTCCGCATCCGCATCGGCGAGTCGCACGATCTCGCCGGCTACATGGCCGCCGCCGAAGCGCAAGGCGAAGCGCTCGAGGTCGCGATGCTCATCGGCCCGGCGCCGGAGATCTTCCTCGCCGCCTGCGCCTCGCTGCCGCCCGAGGCCGACGAGCTCGCCGCCGCGGCGATGATTCGTGGCGAGGCGATCCCGGTGCGCCCCTCCGCCCACATCAACCTCACCGTGCCCGTGGATACCGAGATCGTCATCGAAGGCCGCATCCTCCCCGGCGAGCGCCGGCCCG
>JARRKQ010000111.1:8760-38182 GCA_037387885.1 Alphaproteobacteria bacterium
GGCCGTTCGGCGAGTTCATGGGCTATTACGTGCCTGGCGGCAACAACCACGTGCTCGAGATCGCCGGGATCACCACGCGCCGCGATCCGATCTACCACGCGCTCCTCTGCGGCTCGCCGGAAGACATGCGGCCGCTGGAAACCGCGATCGCCGCGCGCATCTACCGCCATCTTATCAAGGCGGGCATCCCCGGCATTATCGATGTGAGCTGCCGGCCGCGGCTCTTGAACACGGTCGTCAAGATCGACAAGCAGTCGGCCGACCATCCCCGCGAGGTGATCATGGCCGCCTTCGACGCGCATCCCGACTATTCGAAGGCCGTCGTCGTGATCGACCAGGACATCGACATCAACGACATGAACGAGGCCTGGTGGGCGTATTTGACGCGCGGCCGCGCCGATACCCGCGCCTTCGTGATCGAGGACCGCCCCGGCTTCTACCGCGATCCCAAGGGCGACCATAAGGGCCGGCTCGGCATCGATGCGACGATGCCGCTCGACCGGACGTTCGAGTTCGAGCTGAAGCGCGTGCCCGGCGTCGAGGCGATCGACCTCAAGGACTATCTGAAATAGGCGGCGCTAATAGCCCGCGCGGTCGACCCCGAAGTCCCGCCGCGCGCCCTGGATCGTCACCGTGAAGCCCGCGATCACGTCGATGAAGGTCATCAGCGTGATCAGAAAGAAGGTGAGCGTGCCGAACCCCTTGAGCAGCAGGAATTCCAGCAGCGCAACGACAAAGACCGCCATCGACAGGACATGATCGACCACGGCCACGGTCGACGTCCGCGTCGCCTTGACGATCTCGACATAGAGCAGCAGCAGGCCGAGCGCGACGAGCAGCCCGCCGAGCGAGACGGCAAGCGCGTCCTTGGATGGCATCGCGATCGCGAAGACGGCACTTTCCGTGGTCAGATTGGTGAAGAAGACGACCGCGTTGTAAGCGGCGAGGATCAGGATAAGCAGCGGGAAGACGCGCAACATGGGGGAGCCTCCGGGGCGGCGCGGGCGGGAGCAGCGAAGGTCGGCCGCGATTGGCGCGATGATAGGGCCTGCGGAATGGATTGCAACGAACACCCGCGATATGCCGCGGCGAGCGCCAATCTCCCCCACAAACTGAGGCCTCATCCCGCATAGACGGCCTCATCCAGAGCTTGTCGAAAGACGAGGCCCGGGCTGCGGCTAAAACCGATCGGCCCGGTAGGGCGTGAGATCGACGCCTGGATCGGCGCCCGCTGCAAGCTTCGCAATGATCTCGCCCGTCGCCGCCGCCATGGTCAGCCCCAGCATGCCATGGCCGAAGGCGAAGAGCACATTGGCGTGCTTGGGCGACGGACCCAGGATCGGCAGGCTGTCGGGCAAGGTCGGCCGATGGCCCATCCAGGTTTCGGCGCCCGTGTCGCTCAGTTCCGGGATCATCTTCTTGGCCATCGGATAGAGCATGCGTGCGCGGGCCTCGTTGGGCGGCGCATCGACGCTCGCAAACTCCACCGTGCCGGCGAGGCGAATGCCTCCGCGCATCGGCGTCACGCCGAAATGCATCGCCCCGTCGACCACCGGCGCCTGCAGCTCGACCCCCGGCTCGGGCAGCATCAGGTGATAGCCGCGCGCGCTTTCCATGGGCACGGAAACCCCGAGCCGCTTGGCGAGCGGCGAGGACTGGATACCCGCACACAGCACGAGCTGATCGACCTCGCGGCGCCCGCCGGCGCATTCAAGCGCCACCGGGCCATCGGGCCCCATCTCGATGTCGCGCACCTCGTCGCGTACCAGCTCCACGCCCAGCGACTGCGCGTGCTTCAGGTAGCTCTGCGCGATGCCGAGCGGATCGACCGTGTAGAAGGTATCCCGCAGGTGGTAGGCCCAGCGGTAGTCGCGGGCGAGCGCCGGCTCCATTTGCCGCACCGCGTCGTCGTGCAGCTCCTCGATCGGCGCGCCATGGCGGCGGAAGAGGTCGATCTCCCATTCGGCCTCCTCGAAGGAAGCCTGGTTCGGATAGACGAAGAGCAGCCCGCGCGTGCGGATGAGATCGGTCGCGCCCGCCTGGCGCAGCATCGTCCGATGCGCCTCGCCCGAGAGGTCGAGCAGAGCCTGCAACGATCCCGCGATCGCCTCGACCTTGTCGGGTTTCGCGTTGCCCAGCAGCCGCAGCAGAAAGGGCGCCAGCCGCGGCAGGTAGCGCCAGCGGAGCTTGAGCGGGCTTTGCGGGTCGAAGAGCAGCTTGGGCAACTGCCGCACGATCCCCGGCGTGGCGAAGGGCAGCGGCGTGCCCGTCTGGATGAAGCCGGCATTGCCGTAGGACGCCTCCATCCCCGGCTCGCCGCGCTCGATCACGGTGACGGGAAAGCGGTCGCGTGCCAGCGCCAGCGCGCAGGCACTACCGACGACGCCCGCGCCGATGATGGTGTGGTGCGGCTTACCGGTGCCGCGTGCCGCATCGCTCATGCTCACCGCCCCCTAGCGCCGACGCGCCACGCGATAGGTCGACGTGATATGCGCGCACGGCTCCAGATCGCCGTCAGACGTGAGCCAGCATTCCAGATAGTGCAGCCGCGCACCGCGCCGCACGATCCGCGCCTTTGCGATCAGGTCGGCTTCCCGGGCCGGCCGCAGAAAGGTAATCGCGTAGTTGGCCATGACCGGAATAACGTCCTCTCCAAGCGCCGCGAGCACACAGGCATACATCGCCGTGTCGGCGAATCCCATGACCATCGGGCCGGAAAACACGCGCCCGCTGCCGTCCTGCCACGGCTCGTCGCCCATGAATTCGGGCCGGAATGGCAGGCGGACTTTGATTGCATCGCCGCCGACCGCTTCGACCACCTCGCCGTGATGATCGACGCGGGGCAAATTGCGCACCGCTAACGCTTCGGTCTCCGCCGCCGTAAGCGCAGCGGGAGGATCACGCCTGTCGTTTGGATCGTCGTTCATTGCGCCACCTAACGTTTCGCGTCGCGCTTGGCGTCGGTGTCGGAATAAGCGGTCATCACGTTGAGCACCGCCTGGCGGCCGTTGACGCCGACTTCGTGGAGCGCGCGTTCGAGCGCCGCGGGCAGGTCGCTCGCCCGCTCGACCTTCTCGCCGTAGCCGCCGGAGGCCTCGACGATCTTGTGGTATTCGGGCGCCGGCTCGAGATAGGTGAGCGGCGCGCGGTTGGAGACAGCCGCGGCGCCATCGGGATAGATGCTCAGCGTGGCGCGGCGCACGGCGCCCCACATGGCGTTGTTGAGGATCACCGTGAGGAAGGGCAGATCGTTGGCGGCGCTGACGAAATGCGCCGGCGTCGGGTTGCCGAACATATAAGAGCCGTCGCCGATCACGGCGATGACGCGCCGGTCGGGCCGGCCGAGCTTGAGGCCCAGCGCCGCCCCCAGGCCCCAACCGAGCCCGCCCGCCGGGCTGGTGCCGAAATAGGTGCCGAGCTCGGTGCGGTCGAGCAGGCCGACGGGAAACGCGGTCTCGGTCACCACCGTATCGCCGCTGCCGATCGCCTTGTTGAGGCAAACGGCAACATAGCCAATAGTGGATCGGTCGCCGTCGGGCACCGCCGCCTGCGCCGCCTTCTTGGCCTCGTCCTGCTCGGCGCGCATCGCGGCGATCCATTTGCGGCGCGCGGCGATCGACTTGGCGCGGTCGTGGGTCTCCTCCGCCATTGCCGAGGACAGCGCCTCCAGGGTTGCGCGCGAATCGCCGGCAATCGCCAGATCCGCCCGGAAGCTCCGCATCGGATAATCGGTGAAGAGCGGGTCCTCGCCGATATGGATGACCTTGGCGTCGGGGTTCACGTCGTGCAGGCGCGGGATCCACGGCACATCGCAATCGAGCGCGATGATCGTGTCGGCCGCCGAGAGCAGCGGGCCCGGATCGTGGCCCAGATGCATCGGGTGATAGCTCGGCAGGAAGAGATAGCGCGCCCGGTAGCCGACCACGGGGACGGCATAATTCTCCGCCAGCGCCGCCAGCGACGGCACGTCGGCTGAGCTGCGGCCAAAGCTGCCGGTGACGATGAGCGGTGTCTCGCTCGCCGCCAGCCAGGACGCAGCACGCTTTACGGCGTCGGCGTTGGGCGAGGCGGCGGTCGCGGCGGCCCGGCGGCTCGGCGAATCGTAGGAGAGATCGCCCGCCCCATCGGCCAGCACCTCGCGCGGCATGGTGAGATAGACGGGCCCGCGCGGCGGCGACATCGCCACCGTGAGCGCGCGGTCGACGACGGCCTCGATCTGATCGGCGCGGCGGAGCTCGTAGTCCCATTTCACCATTTCGCGCACCATGCCGGCCTGGTCGAACATCTCCTGGCCCCAATGGATGAAGACGCTGCGCGAGCCCAGCGCGTCGTCCTCCATGATCGGCGTGCGTCCGGCGGCGACCAGCATTGGGATCGATTCGCGGGCAGCATTGATCAGCCCACAGATCGCGTTCGCCGTGCCGACATTGACGTGCAACATCACCGCCTGCGGCCACCCGGTCGCGAGATAGGCGCCGTGCGCCATGGCCACGGCGAGGTTCTCATGCGGCACGGTGATCGGGATCGGCGCGCGCGACTGGCCCGCCGCGGCCTTCGACAGCCCCTCGATAATCGAGGGAAAGTCGGTGCCGGCATTGCCGAAGATATAATCGACCCCGCGGTCGGCGAGGAGCTCGAGCAGGGCCTCGCCCGTGCTCGCCACCTCCGTCGTACGCTTGCCCATCCAATCCCCCCGGTCTTTCGTCTCGCCACCGCCCGCCAGCGGTTCAGGCCGCGCCGCGTCTTTGCCGCGCCCGAATAATCAGCAATTCATACCCCGCCGCGGCCAAACCTGCGAGCACGCCGATCAGCGCCAGGTAATAGGCGCCGGTGAACGCCCCCTGGGGCGCCAGGGCGAGCAGGCCCGTGACCAGGAAAACGGCCCGCGGCAGCGGCCCGATCCGGCGGGTCAGAAAGCCGGTGATCGCAATCGAGACGAGCCAGATGCCGATCGCCGCCGCGGCGATTGCGGCCATGATCTTTAACGTGCTGCCGACCAGGATCAGCGTCGGCGACAGCACGAAGAGGAAGGGGATCACGTAGGCGAGCCAGCCGAAGCGCACCGAGGCGAAGCCCGTGCGCACCGGATCGGCATTGGCCACGCCCGCCGCGGCATAGGCGGCGATCGCCACCGGCGGGGTCAGCATCGAGAGCATGCCGAAATACATGACGTAGAGGTGCGCCGCCATCGGATGCACGCCGACCTCGACCAGGCCCGGCGCCACCAGCGCGGCCAGCAGCACGTAGACGCCCACCGTCGGCAGCCCCATGCCGAGCACGATGCAGACGGCGGCCGCGAGCAGCAGCAGCGCCATCAGGCTGCCCGAGCCCAGCTGCACCAGCACATTCGTGAAGGTGAAGCCGAGGCCGGAATTGGAGAGCACGCCGATCACCACCCCCGCCCCGGCCGCGATCAGGATGATGTCGAGTACGGGATCGCCGCGAGTTGGGGCAGCCAGTTGAACTGGAACAGCGCCAGGATCAGCACCGCGAAGGGCACGACGAAAATCCAGCCCGGCAACAACGCCGCCGCGCGCGGGATCTCGCTGCGCTTGAGGGCGGCGAGCCCGTCGCGCGCCGCCTCGAGATCGGCCTGCACGAAGAGCGCGAAGTAATAGAAGAGCCCCGGCACCAAGGCCGCGATCACGACATTGGCGTAGGAGGTCTCCAGGAAATCCGCCATCAGGAAGGCGGCGGCCCCCATGACCGGCGGCAGCAGCTGGCCGCCTGTCGACGCTACCGCCTCGATGGCGGCCGCTTTGTGCGCGGGATAGCCGCCGCGCCTGATCATCGGGATGGTGACCACGCCGGTGGCGACGACGTTGGCGACGGCGCTGCCGGAGATCGACCCGAACAATGCCGAGGCCACGACCGCGATCTTGGCCGCCCCGCCGCGGAACCGCCCCATCGCCACCTGCGCCAGTTCGGTGAAGAACGCCGAACCCTGGGTGGCATTCAGAAGCGTGCCGAAAAAAACGAAGGCGACGACGATCGAGCAAGCAATCGCCAGCGGCCCGCCGGGGATCGCATTGCCGTCGAAGGCCAGCAGCCCCGCATAGACGTCCCAATTGATCTGCTGGGCGGAGAATTGGCCGCTTAGATGATGGCCGAGCACGCCATAGATGATGAAGGCCCCGATGATGATCGGCAGCGTGTTCCCGGTGCCCCGCCGCAGCGCCTCCACCATCATCGGCACCAGGATGAGCCCGACCGCGACGGCGTCCCACGGCGTCTCGGTATACATCTCCGCCAGGCGCGGATATTCGACCGCCATGTAGCAGCCGACCGCGAAGCCGAGCGAAGCCAGGACGATGTCGTACCAGGGCGCGGTGAGGCGCGGGCTCTTCCGCCGGAACGGCAGGCGCAGATAAGCGAGCGGCAGCGCGAAGGCGAGAATCGCCGCCGTGTACTGGGCCGGATAGAGGTTGAGGCCGAGATACTGGAAGACCTCGAGCGCCCACAAGAGCGAGATCACCGTCACGCCCGAGGCGGCAACCGTCGTCGCGACGCGCAGCCAGAGCGGCCAAGCCACCGTGGCCTGGCCGCGCTCGGCCTCGTCCTCAGTTCCGGTCCGCCCAGAGGTACTTTCCGGCGCTACTTCGGCGGCCAGAGACCCTGCTCCTTGTAGTATTTGATGGCGCCCTTATGCCAGGCGACCGGCCCCATATTCTTGTTCATGCGCTTGGGGTTGAAGAGATTGTAGACCGGCCAGGCGGCGGCCATCGCCTTCTTGTTGTCGTGCATGGTCTTGACGAGCTGGTAGACCTTTGCAGCGCTCGTACCCTTATGCGCGAAGACCAGCGCGTCATAGGTCAGGGCGTACATCGGCTTGGTCACGCCCGGATTGTGCTTGCCCGGCACCTCGCGCCGGAAATAGGCGACCGGCATGTGCTTGCGCATCTTGGCCAAATTCTCCGGCGTATTCGGGATGGCGAGCGCCCGAATTCCGATCTTGGCGTGCGCCTCGCGCACCTTGGGCGCGCCCATGGCGAAGAGGAACACGTCGGTCTTGCCGGCGATGAAGGCATTGGCGCCCGCGACGATGTTCGGCACCGGCACCGGCCGCAGATCCTTGCGCGTGAGGCCGGCGGTCGCCAGATGCGCGTCGATCAGGTTGAGGATGATCTTCTGCGCCACGTAGCCGTCGGGCGAGCGCGCGCCCTTGAGGTCCGCGATGGTCTTGTACTTGGAGTCCTTGCGCACCCAGAAGCCGTTGCGCAGCGGGAACATGATGAAGACCGCGCGCAGGTTGGGATGCTTGCGCCCCTTGAAATGCCCCTCGCCGGTGACCGCGATCGAGAGCTCGTACTCGTTGGCGAGCCCGAAGTCGACCTGGCCCTTGTTGACTGTCGGGATATAGACGTTGGGGCTGGTGAAGTTGCGCAGGGTGGCGCGCAGCCCGCCCTTGTTGGTGGCGACCTTGGCGATCACCGTGCCCGCCCGGTCGTAGAGCGAGCCCTTCTTGGACGCGGCGATACCGACGGTCTCGGCCTGGGCGGCGCTCACAACACCCAGTGCGATCAGCGTAAGCGCGGCGGCGCCTGTCGTGATGACATGCTTCATGCTTTCCTCCCTGGTAAAGCTTGGGTTGCGGTGAGCCGCGCTGCCCACTATCGGGCGCGCCACCCTCCCAAGTCTCGGGAAAGACTATCGGAATCGGGGGAAAAAGGAAACCTGCCCCACCCGCCCATCGGCCGTGCAAAACCCCAGGAAACATGGGAGGATCGGCGCGCTCAGCCGGCTCGGACAACCTTACAGAACGGCCCATGCAGACGCTTACCATTGGTGATATCCGCATCGACCGGGTGCTGGAGCAGGAAGGCCCGATCTTCGGGCTCGACTTCCTGCTGCCCGAGGCGCCGCCCGATATGTTCGACGCCAATGCCGACTGGCTGATGCCGCGCTTCGCCGATCCGGCGAGCCGGAACCTTATCCTCTCCTTTCATTCGCTCCTGGTCCGCACGCCCACGCGCACGATCCTGGTCGATGCTTGCGTCGGCAACGACAAGGATCGCCCCGAGCGGCCGCCCTGGCACCACGCCCAGTTCCCCTTCCTCGACAATCTGGCGCGCCACGGCGTGGCGCCCGAGGACATCGACGTCGTGCTCTGCACCCATCTGCATGCCGATCACGTCGGCTGGAACACGAAGTTGCTCGACGGCCGCTGGGTGCCGACCTTTCCCAACGCCGTTTACGTTTTCGCCCGGCGCGAATACGAGCATTGGGAGGCGGAGAACGCCAAAGCCAGCGCCGAGGAGCCCCTCCTCCACGGCTCCTTCGCCGACAGCGTGCTGCCAATCGTCGAGGCCGGCCGCGCCCAGCTCGTCGCCGACGACCACGAGCTCGATCACGGCATCTGGCTCGAGCCCGCTCCCGGCCACACCCCCGGCAATATCGTCATCCGCATCGAGCGGAACGGCGCCCACGCGCTCCTTGTCGGCGATGCGATCCACTCGCCGGCGCAGTTCGCCGATCCGGGGCTCTCGACCCGCTTCTGCAGCGATCCTGTGCAATCGGCCGAAACCCGCATCCGCCTGATCGACGAGGTCGCCGAAACCGACACCGCCTTCCTGACCGCCCACTTCCCCACGCCGACGCTCGGCCGCGTGATCCGCCGCGGCGAAGCCTTCGGATTCGAAGACCTCTAGCCGCGGGCTGGTTTGCGGGCGGCAGACGCATTACCTAGCCCCGAATGGACACAGACACCGACACGCAAACCCTCGTGCTCGTCCACGGCTCGCCCGCGACGGGGCAGGCCTAGCAGGCCGTTGTGAAGCACCTGCCCGAGCGCTACCGCGTCGTCACCCCGACGATCGATGGCCATGACGGCGCCGGGCCGGCCGCACCGCCGCCACCGACCACCACCGATGCTCTGGCCGCCGCGCTGGAAACAGAGATCGGCGACGCGGCCGCGCCCATCATGCTCGCCGCCCATTCGTACGGCGCCAGCGTGGCGCTGCATCTGGCCTTGCGTGGCAACATTCCCATCGCGCGCCTGCTGCTCATCGAGCCGGTGACGCCGCACGCGCTCGAGCTCGCCGGCAACGAGGCCTCCCACGGCGTGCTCCGCTCCGGCATCGGCGGCTATCTCGACGCGCATGAGGCGGGCGAGCCGGAAGCCGTCAGCCGCATGATCGATTTCTGGTTCGGCGCGGGTGCCTTCCACGCCATGCCTGAACCCGTCCGGACTTATCTTATCCACCGCACGCCGGTGAATGTGCGCGACGTCCGCGCCTCCTTCGCCGAGACCTACACCTACGACGATCTGGCCCGGCTCGATCTGCCGGTGCTGATCGCCTGCGGCAGCCGCAGCCCGGACGTCACCATCGATCTCGCCGAGGCGGTGCTCGCCGGGCTGCCCCAGGGCCGCCGCGCCACGGTCGAGGGCGGCGACCACGCCATGCTGACCAGCCATCCCGCGGCGGTGGCGCGGATGATCGACGATTTCTTCGCTTAGCATTCCGGATTCGGGTTCATCGCGCCCGGGTGAACGCGTATCCTTGGCCCGATCATGCATGCCCCCATTGCCGCCGCTTCATCCGACAGCGAAAGAGACGTCCAGAGGGTCCTGAAGGACACCTTCGGCTTCGATGCGCTCCGCCCCGGCCAGGACGAGGCCATCGCGGCGGTGCTGGATGGCCGCAACGTGCTCGCGGTCATGCCGACCGGCTCGGGCAAATCGCTCTGCTATCAGGTGCCGGCGCTGGTCACGGGCGGGCTCACGGTTGTCGTCTCGCCGCTCGTCGCCCTCATGCGCGATCAGGTCGAGGCGCTGCGGCTGAACGGTATCGCCGCCGCCAGCATCAATTCCGACTTCGACCGCGCGGCGAATGTCGCCACCTGGCGCCGCGTGCAGGCGGGCGAGATCCGGCTCCTCTATCTTTCGCCGGAACGCCTTATGACCGACGCCATGCTCGGCGCGCTCGCCAAGATCGGCGTCGCTCTCTTCGCCATCGACGAGGCGCATTGCATATCGCAATGGGGACCGGCCTTCCGGCCGGAATACGCCGAGCTCTCGGCGCTCAGGACGCGCTTTCCCGACACGCCGATCATCGGCTTGACGGCCACCGCCGATCCGCCGACCCGCAGCGATATCGAGGCGAGGATCTTCGGCGGCGACGTGGTCTCGGTCGTCACCGGCTTCGACCGGCCGAACCTCTCGCTCGCGGTGACGCTCAAAAGCGGCTGGAAGAAGCAAACCGCGGAATTCGTCGCCGCGCGCCGGGGCTCCTCCGGCATCGTCTACTGCCTCTCGCGGCGCAAGACCGAAGAGGTCGCGGCCATGTTGTGCGAGCAGGGCCATACCGCGCTCGCCTTCCATGCCGGCATGGACTCGGCGCGCAAGGCGCAGGTCCAGAACCGCTTCATGACCGAGCCCGGCATCGTCATCGTCGCCACTGTCGCCTTCGGCATGGGCATCGACAAGCCCGATATTCGCTACGTGCTGCACACCGATCTGCCGGCGAGCCCGGAGGCCTACTATCAGGAAATCGGCCGGGCCGGCCGCGACGGCGCGCCGGCCGAGACCATGCTGCTCTACGGGCTCGACGACATCCGCATGCGCCGCGCCTTCATCGAGGAGGAGGATGCGGGCGACGACCGCCGCCGCCGCGAGCACAAGCGCCTCGATGCGCTGATCGCCTATTGCGAGGCGCCCGAATGCCGGCGCGCGATGCTCCTCCGTTATTTCGGCGAGGCGACCGAGCCCTGCGGCAATTGCGATATCTGCCTCGATCCCGTCGACCGGCAGGACGGCACCCGCGAGGCGCAGATGGTGCTGTCGGCCGTGCACGGCACCGGCCAGCGCTGGGGGGCCGCGCATATCGTCAACGTGCTGCGCGGCAGTCAGAACGAAAAGATCCAGAAATGGCGCCACGATGAGCTGCCGGCTTATGGGCTCGGCGCCGACCGCGCGGCGGGCGAATGGACCGGCATCATTCGTCAGATGGTCGCCGCGGGCCTGCTGGAGATCGACATCGCCGGCTACGGGGGCCTAAAGGCGACGCAGGCGGGCGCGGCGCTGTTGGCCGGCGATGGCGAGTTCCGCTACCGCCCCGATACGATCCGCGCGCCCAAATCGGCCGGGCGCAAGGCCGCCGCATCGGAGGCGGCGCAGAGCCTTGACGACGAAGGCGCCGATCTGCTCCAGCGCCTGAAGGCGCTCCGCCTCGATCTCGCCAAGGCGCGCGACGTGCCGGCCTACGTCATCTTCTCCGACAAGACACTGATCGACATGGCCGCGCGCCGCCCCGCCGACCGCGACGCCTTCGCGGAAGTCTACGGCGTGGGGGCGGCAAAGCTCCGCGATTTCGGCGACATCTTCCTGGCCGAAATCGCCAAACCGTGACGAGCCCCGCCAAGTGCGGTCTCGCCGTGATGGCGAACGACCGCGTCTACGATTGGTTCCTGCCGTTCCTGCGCAGCTTTCGGGCCCACAACCCCGACATGCCAGGCGTCGTCATCCCCTATCACAACGACATGAAGCGCACGGCCGCCGCTGCCGCGGAGCATGGCTTCGAGGTTGCCCAGTACGACTTCGCCACGATCGACCGCTTCGCGCGCAAGCTTTTCCCCCGCAACCGCTATCGCCGGCACAAACTGCGCAAGCTCGCGGTTTTTGACCTGCCCTTCGAGACCACGATCTATCTCGATATCGATACGCTCGTGCTCGCCAATTTCGACGCCCTCGCAGGCGTCCTCGCGCCGGGTGAGGCCGAGTTCGTATATGCGAGCCTGTCGCCTGAATGGGTCTACAAGCCCAACTACACGGACATCCCCGTGCTCGCCGGCAAGCCGCTGTTCAGCGACGGTTTCTTCGTCTCCTCGCAACGCTTCCTGTCTTCGGCGCAAATCATGGAGACGATCAGGGAGAACCTGTCGCTCTACCGCGCTCTTCGCCGGGACGACGTCTATTGCCAGCCGGCGATCAATTTCGCGACGCATATTCGCGGCCTGGCGTTGCAGTCCGTGTCCGCGGTGACGCCCGATCTCTCTGACGTCACCTTTTACGAAGCGGAGGGGATCGTCGCGGACAGAAACAGCTACCGGGATACCGAGGGCCGCACGCTCCTGTTCGTGCATTGGGCCGGCGCGAAAAGCGGCGATGCCGACGCGGACCCGCGCTTCGGCGAGCTCTGGCGGCGCTACCGGGAAGACAGTTAGCGCAAAACCCGCAGATTAGGATCCGGCATCGGTGACGCCGCGCTTGGGCGTGCGGGCGAACTCGCTGGCGCGGCCGAGCTTCGCCTCGATAACGCCGCGGATGTTGCCGAGCGTCGACAGCACCATCAGCACCGGCACACTCAGGAAGACGAAAAGGAACTTGCCCACGGGCCAACGCCTCAGCAGCCGGTTGGCCGTCCAGGTGCCGAAGAGATGCGTGCCCTCGCCGATCGCAAGCGCCAGGATCAGGACGGCGACCATGTAAGGCATGCTGTCGGCCTGGAGGAAGAGGCCGACGATCCCCGTCACCGCGGCAAGCCCGAAGAGCGGGATCGCCCACCAGGCCAGGAGATGTATCAGCGCGCCGCGCATCTGCGTGGCGTTGAACCCGGAGCCCCGCAGGCGCGGCAGCATCTTCTTCGCCACCTGGGCAAAACCCTTCGACCAGCGCTGCTGCTGCTGGGTCCAACTCGCCACCGTCGTCGGCAGCTCGCCCAGCACCGGCACGCTCACCAGGAATTCCGCGTGCCAGCCCTGCAGGTGCCGTTGAAGGGCAACACCTGGCCCGACCAGCTCCGCGTCGCCTGCTCGATCGCCAGATGCGTGTCCAGCATCAACACCTGCGCGCGGGTGAGCCAGTTCTCCTCGCCGTTGAGGAAATCGAAGCGCGCCTGGGCGAAGGCGAGCTTTTCCTCCGCCAGCAGCGCCTTCATGCACTGCTTCAGGAAATCGGGCGCCGGCACGTAATCGACATCGAGGATGGCGACGAAGGGATGCGGCGCCTTCTCGATGCCGAATTGCAGCGCGCCCGCCTTGAAGCCGGCGCGGTCCTCGCGGTGGATCAGCTCCGCATCGATGCCGCGCGCGGCAACCGCCGCCACCGCCTCGCGCGCGATCGCCGTCGTCCCGTCGGTGCTGTCGTCGAGCGACTGGATATGCAGCTTGTCCTTCGGCCAGTCGAGCGCCGCCGCGGCCTCGAGCACGCGCGTGACGATCGGGCCTTCGTTGAATGTGGGGAGCTGGATGAGGACGTGCGGAAGCTCGGCATCGGCGGGCAGTTCGCTCTCCAGCAAGGCCTTTTCGCGCTCCATGGCGGCCGGACGCAGGCGGCGATGCACCACAATGAGCTGCAGGAAGCCCAGCACCATCGTGGTCAGCCCGACCAGCGCCAGCAGGAAAAGCCCGTCATTGATCAGGCTGATGATCTCGAATGCGGTCATAGGACTCTTAAAACCTTAGACTCTGGGCGCTCTTTCGGTTGCGGGTCCCGCTAGGCGGTGCGCGCGGCCAGCCGGGGCGAGCGCCGCTCGGAGCGGATCAGCAGATAGATCCCGGTCGCCAAGGGCAGCACCAGGATAGCGCCGAACAAGCTCAACAACGCCGGCGCCGGCAGGATCACCCCCTGCAGCAACAGGAAGAAGGACAGGTGCAGCCCGCCAACGACGACCGCGATCGCGCCCAGGCTCTTGATCCGCTCGCGCCGCGGCGAATGCATGCCCAGCAAGACGCCGACGCAGAAAATGCCGTATGAGAGACACAGGAACGGCGCAATCAGGCGCCGGTAGAGCTCGCCCTGCCATTTGCGGGCCTTCGATGGATTGCTCAGCACTCGCGCCGGCGGATTCATCAAGGCGGCGATCGTCTGCTCCTCCGGCCCGCGCCAGCCGCGCACCCGCCAGACATTCCGGCGCAGCATCGGCAAATGCTGGGACAACTGCGTGAAGGTCACCGAATCGTATTTCGATGTGCCCTGTTTCTTGGTCACCACGTCGATCCGCCCGCGATGCAGGATCAGCACCAGCTTCTCCGGATCCTCGACGAACTCGCCCCGGCGCGCGAACAAGACCCGCGACTCGCTCGGCTTGCTCTGGTCGACCAGGAACACGTCCTCGACCTCGGTGTCGCTGATCCAACGATAGATATAGATGGTGACGCCGCGCTTGACGCCGATGAACCGTCCTTCCGGCAGGGCGCGGAAAAAGATGTAGTTCCGCGCGTTGTAGCGGATGTTCTCCAGGCTGCGCAGGCTCGCCGGGATCAGATAGACCGAGATGCCGATGCACACCAACGTCGCGATGACCGAAAGCGCAAGCGCCGGCTTGGCGACGCTCAGCTTCGAGAGGCCCGCGGAATTGAGCGCTATGATCTCGTTGTCCGACAGCACCTTGTCGTAGAAGCGCCCGATCGTGATCGCCAGAAACACCGGCGTCGCCAGATAAAAGATCATCGGAAAGAAGAGCGGCACGGCATCGTAGATCAGCCTGGGCGAGAGCCCGCGCGTGAAGATCGGCTCGATCAGCGGAACGATGTGAACCAGGACGATCGGAATGGTGAGTCCCAGCGAGATCATCACGAAAAGCGCGGCTTGCCGGCCGAAATGGTTCCAGAAAATGCTGCCGCGGCCCATGCGGAAGCTGCGGCTCCGGCGGAACGCGGTCTTGTTGGCCGGTTTTCCGGCGACGTTCGCGATCATGTCAGTCATCGGCGGGCCCTATCGCCGCACCGCGTCGACCGGCACGGCCGAGGCCCGGGCACGCGTTATCGCACGCCCGGCCGACGCCCGGATGCTCACCGCGTAACCCGCCGGCTGTTGCCCACCCGACCGGGCACGCCGCATGCCGAATGCAGTCCACAAGACGCCCTTCACCGCCGTTGAGGGCGCGACAATACCATGCGGACTCTTAGCCGCAAATGACTGAAAGGCAGGGGTTTTGGCGTTTCTCGCCACGTTCGCGCGGCCTCAGCCCAGGCCCGAGCCGACCGCCCCGGGATCGCCCGCACCGGTCTCGGCGTAAGCGGCGATATAGCGCGCGAGGCGTTCGGTCATGCCGGCAAAATCGAAGGCAGCGGCCCGCTTTGCCACCGCGTCGACGGCCCCTTCCGCACGGTAGGACAGCACCTGCTCAACCGCGTCGCCGACCCGCGCCGCATAGCCCCCCAACTGGCTTGCTTCCAGGAACCTGACCACCGCACGCTCGTTGAGCGCGGTGTAGGCCGTCGCAATGTAGGGGCGGCCGACGGCCAACGCCCCCAACACCGATGAGGGCCCGGCCTTGCCGACCACGACGTCGGCGGCGGCCAGGTAGTGCGCAAACCGGTCGGTGAAGCCTTCGATCCGGGCGCCTCGTTCGGCGAGGTCCGCCAGTTGGGCCTTCAGGGCCTCGTTCCGCCCGGCCAGAAAGACGACCTGCGCCCCCTCGCTCTGAAGCCGTTCGATCAGGGCGCGGGGATCGCCGCCGACCCCCTCGCCGCCCAGCGAGATGAGCGCGGTGAAGCGGTCATCGAGCCCCAGCTCTGCCCGCGCCGCACCGCGCGCGGGCGCATCCAACAAGGCCTGCCGGACCGGATAGCCGACCACGTCAACGCGGTCTTCGGCGATGCCGAAGCGAAGGAGGTCTCGGCGGGCGGCATTGGATGGGGCGATGAAGCGCTCGGCCCGGGGTTCGGCCCACAGGGCGCTCGCGTCGAACGGCTCGGTCTCGAAGCTGAGCACGCGCGTCCGGAGCCCGTGGCGGCGCTGGGCGCGCGTGAGGCCGACAGTCAGCCAGCCATGGTTCGCCACGACCAGATCATAAGGCTCGCGCGCGAGATGTGCGGCGGCGGCCTTGGCCAGATCGCGCAATATCACCGCGTGAAAAGCGCGGGTGAGGCGCGGAACGGCATCGATCAGATGCTGGCCGGCGCGGGTCAGATGCGGGTGTTTCAGCGCCCAACGCCAGAAGTCCTTGTGCCGGCGGTCCTGGCCGGCCAGGCCGAGCTCGGCCATATAGTCGCTCACCCGCGTCTCGAAGCGGCCGGGGAAATGGCGCTTAAGCGCTTCGGCCATCGCTTCCGCGGTGGTCACGTGGCCGCCGCCCGCAGCGATCGTCGCGAAGAGGATGCGCCGCGCGCTCATGTCGGCTCAAGGCCCGGCAGGGCCGCAACGCTGGCGGCAAGGCCATCGCGCCAGCCGACATCCGGCTCGTAGCCCAGCTCGCGCCGTGCGGCCTCGATCGAGAAATGAACATCACGGCGCATGAGGCCCGCGCGGTAGCGGGTGAGCGGCGGCTCGCGGCGTGGCGCGAAGACCCGCCAGGCCGTCTCGATCAGCGCCGCGACGGGTGCCGCCAACGCGCCCGGAACCGATCGGCGCGGCGCCGGCCCGCCCGTCAAGCGCGCCAACTCCTCCAGCAGCTCCTTCCAGCTCGGCGCGCCCGCGTCGGCGATGACATAGGTTTGTCCCGCCGCCTCGGGCCGCTCGATGGCCAACCGCAGGCCGCGCACGAGATTGCCGACATACGCCGTGTTGATGACCGCGCGGCCGCCGTCGACGAGCGGCAGCTTCCCGCGTCGGACGGCATCGACCAGCCGCGCCAGGTTGGGGTCGCGCGGCCCGAAGGGCCACAGGCCAGGCCGCACGACCACGCCCTCCAGCGCCGCCGCCAGCACCGCATCCTCGGCCAGGATCTTCGAGCGGCCATACGGCATGGATCCGCCGTCGCGCGGCACGGCGCGCGGATCGGCGTCGCGGAAGCCGCGATAGCGATGAACCGCGACCGAGGACACCAGAACGAAGCGCCGGACCCCCGCCCGCTCGGCTTCGCGCAGCAGCGCCTTGGTGCCGCCGACATTGACGCGCTCGAAGGCCGGCCATGGCCCCCAATCGGCGACGCGCGCGGCCGCATGCTCGACCGCCTCGATGCCCTCGCACACACCGTCGAGGCTCTGCGGATCGGTCACGTCGGCGCGCACGATCTCGAAGTCCTTGGCCTCTTGCGCGTCGGCGAGATTGTCGAGTTGTCCCCACGGCGAGACAAGCCCGCGCACCCGCGTGCCGCGCGCCAGGAATTCGTCGACCAGATGCGAGCCGATGAAACCGTGGGCGCCGGTAACGAGAACCGACCCGCTCACGGCAACAGCCAGCCGTGACGGCTGAGCGAGGCGATGTCAGTCGCCATGCCGATCGCGAAGTGCAGCAGCACCGGCCAGAAAAGCGAGCGCGTGCGGACCGCGATCAGCCCGAGCACCAGGCTCGCCGGCAGGGCCAAAACCGTCTCAGGCCACGGCTTGCCCAGATGTATCAGGGTCGCGCAGACCGCCTGCAGCCAGATTGCCGCGCGCAGCCCCCAAAGCGGCTCGAAGAGGCGCAGCAGGAACCCGCGATAGAAGAGCTCGAACGCCGCGTAATAGACGAGGTAGATGGCGGCCCAAGCGACGAGATTGCCGAGCGATGCTCCGGGCCAGGCACCGGGCCACGGATAGGTCGCCCGGAAGATCTGCCAATCCGACACCATCCATAGGGCCGGGACCGACATGAGAGCGAGCGCGAGCGCAACCGGCAGACCGAGGCGCCAATCGCCCGGCCGCAGCCCAAATTCGCCCACGGAGCGACCGAGGCCCCACCAGATCGCGAACGGCGCCAGGAGCAGCAGCGCCGCCGCCCAGCCGACCGCGTAGAGCGCGGTTTCCAGCGTGCGCGGCGCGGCCTTCAGCAGCGTCGGCCCGGGCGAGCCGTAGTACCAGAAGGCGACCTGCAGCAGCACCGCCGCCCCGAGCGCCAGCCACACGGCCGCATCGCCGTGCGGAAAGAGATCGCGCGCATCGCCCAGCAGCAGGGCGAAGCTGCCGCGGCTCTGCCGTGATGGATCAGGCGAATTGGGCGGGTGAGCGGTCACGGGGGGAAACGCACTAGCACCGGTTATGCGACGGCCGGGCCGGCAGCCTGCCGCGAAGTCCCGGCGCATCGATGCTGCTGGCCACGGGGTTACCCCTCACCGCTGTTGGGGGCGCGACAATACCATGCGGCCGGCGGGCGGCAAACGCTTGAGCAAGCGGGATTTTGTGGGACCCATCGCGTCTACCCGCTTGCTATGGTGTGGCGTGCTGTGGCATCAGCCACGCTTGCCTCAACGACCTCCAGCTCCCGCATGACCTCCGCGCCCTCGACCGGGGACACCGACGCCCGCCCGATCACCGTCGACCGCGTCACCAGCGCGGCGGACCGGCGCGCCTTCCTCAACCTGCCCCGGCGGATCTATGCCGACGATCCCCAATGGATCGAGCCGTTGCGCAAGGAGGAGGCCAAGCGTATCGATCCGCAGCGCCACCCCTTCTACGAGCACGGCGAGGGCGCCTTCTGGCTCGCCCGGCGCCCAGGCAAAAATGGCGGAGAGGTGGTCGGGCGGATCGGCGCGGTCGTCAACCGGCTGCATCTGGAAAAATTCAACGACGACACCGGGCATTTTTGCCTGCTCGAGGCGATCGACGACCAGGACGTGTTCGACGCGCTCTTCGCCGCCGCCACCGATTGGCTGCGCGCCAAGGGCATGAGGCGCGTTCTCGGGCCCTTCAACCTCTCGATCAACGAAGAGCTGGGCCTGATGATCGAGGGCTTCGAGAAGCCGCCGATGATCATGATGGGACACACGCGGCCATACTATGGCGCGCGGGTCGAAGCCGCCGGTTTCGCCAAAGCCAAGGACCTCTACGCCTTCATCCAGGATCTCGAAAAACCCATGCCGGATGTGTGGAGCGAGCGGCTGAACGAAATCTTGCTGCGCAACGAAGCCAAGATCTACCGCGCGACGCGCAAGACATTGCTCGACGACATGCGCCGCGCCATCGACATTTACAACGATGCCTGGTCAGAGAATTGGGGCGCGCTGCCGATCACCGCGCGCGAGACCCTGGAGCTCTACAAGGCGGTCAAGCCCGTTATCGCGCCCGAGGCCGTCGTCTTCGCCGAGCGCAACGGCGAGGCCTTCGCCATCATGGCGGCGATCCCCAACATCAACGAAGCGATCCACGATCTGCACGGCCGCCTGCTGCCCTTCGGCTGGATCAAGGTGCTGTGGCGGTTCCGGGTCAGCCGGCTGAAATCGGGCCGCATCTTCCTCCTCGGCGTCCGCAAGGCCTATCAGGGCACCCTGCTGGGCGCGATGATCGCGATCCTGCTGATCGAGAATATTCGCGATGTCGCGCGCGATTACGGGTTTCGCTGGGCGGAACTTTCATGGGTGCTGGAGGACAACAAGAAGATCATCGACTATCTCGAAGCCTATGGCTGCGAACGCTACAAGACCTACAGAATCTACGAAAAATCTTTGTGATTTTGGCTGTTGTCGACCGCGGCAGATGGTCACATGAGCCGAAATTATCCACAGGGGGCAGCGGTTTGAGCCGAACGCGGTGTATCGCCGGGGACAACAGTGCTTGAAATTCGGCGCCAAATGCCGACCTTCGCATTGCGAAAATCCAGGGGATGTGGTCCAAATGAATGGGGACGGTTTGTGAAGGGCAGGCGAACAACAGGCGCCAAATTCGCGCGCCGACAATCGGACCAAATCTCTCGTATCAGCTTGATTCTGGTCTATTTTTGCGGCAAGAATGCCCCCACCGTGCGGGGAAATTTCGTTAAGAGCATGTGATAAATATGACGTTTAATCGTCAGGCGGATCTATCGACCAACGGCAGCGAATCCGAATCCCCGGCAAACACGGAAGATTCGATTTCCCCCTTCGATAAGATATCCACAATATCCACATCGGTTTCGCGGTTCCTCAAGGGCCGGGTGAACCCGTTCACGCTTCAGCTCGACGAAGTCAGATCGCCGACCGAGGCCCTGATCCAGGGCCGGCCGACGATGCTGTTCGGCACGAACAACTATTTGGGTCTCAATTTCGACCCGACCTGCCGCGCCGCCGCCGCCGAAGCGTTGGCCAAGGAAGGCACGGGCACCACCGCCTCGCGCGTCGCCTCGGGCAGCTATTCCGGTCATATCGATCTCGAACGCGAGATCGCGGCCTTCTTCGACCGCGATTGTGTTCAGCACCGGCTTCCAGGCCAATCTGGGCGTCATCTCCGGGCTGGCGGGGCCGGGCGACGTGATCCTAATCGACCGCGACTGCCATGCCAGCATCTATGACGGCTGCAAGCTGAGCGGCGCCAAGATCGTCGAGTTCCGCCACAACGATGCCGACGATGCCGACCGCTTGATCGCGGAAGAAGGCGTGCCGGGCCACCGGGTCTTCATCATCGTGGAAGGTCTTTACAGTGTTGCCGGCGACGTCGCGCCGCTGCCCGACTTCGTCAAGGTGAAGAACAAGCACGGGGCGATGCTGCTGGTCGACGAGGCGCATTCGTTCGGAACCTGCGGCGCGCTTGGCCGCGGCGTCGCCGAGGCCCAGGGCGTCGAGCGCGAAGTCGACATCATCATCGGCACCTTCTCCAAGAGCGTCGGCGTGATCGGCGGTTTCGCCACCTCCGATCATCCGGCCTTCAGCGACCTGCGCATGCTGGCGCGGTCCTATCTCTACACGGCCTCGCTGCCGCCGCCCGTCGTCGCGGCGGCGCGCGCCTCGGTTCGTCGCATCGCCGACGGCGCCGACCTGCGCGAGCGCCTGTGGAACAATGCGCGCCGGCTCTATTCGGCGCTGGGCGAGATCGGCTTCGACCGCCTGGCCGAGCTCGGGCCGGTGATCGGCGTGCGGATGCCGGGCTTCGTCAAGGGCTACAAGATCTGGCACACGCTGCTGGAGCGCGGCGTTTACGTGAACTTCCTGATCCCGCCATCCACGCCGGGCGGCTCGGTGGTGCTGCGCTGCTCGCTTTCGGCCGAGCACAGCGACGCCCAGATCGACCGCGCGATCGAGATCTTCGAGCACTGCTGGCGGACGATCGTGGAAGGCAAAGAGCCGACGCCGGTGCTCTCCGCCGCGACCTGAGCCCGCTCGGCCGCGCTCCCACGATATCCCCCAAACGATATCCCCCCGATATCCCCCCGATATCCATGTCGCTGACGCTACGTAGCGCCGCCGTCCGGATCGGGCTGCTGGCGATCGCGCTTGCCGCGCCCGCCGGCGCCGCCTCGGCGCAAAGCCCGATCGACAAGGATGCCGGCCCGATCACCTTCGAGGCCCGGCTCGGCGTGTTCTATGCCGGCTTCCTGGTCTATTCGGGCAGCCTGGTCGGCAAGATCGCCGATGGCCGCTATAAGGTCGCCTACAATGCCGAAACCCGCGGCGTGCTGCGGCTCATCAGCTCGATGGAGACCAGGAACGAGGTCGTCGGTCTGCTCCGCGACGGCCGCTTCCATGCCCTCACCTATCGCGACCGCCTCCGCTGGCGGAAGAAGCGCACGGCGGTGCAGGTCGCCTTCGGCCCCGAAGGCGCGGTCAAGACCACCTCCACGCCGCCGTTCAAGGCGCGCAACCGCCGGCCGATCCCGACCGCGACGAGCCAGGGTGCGCTCGACCCGCTCACCACCCTGCTCGCCGGCATGGCAACCACCGGCAGCGCCGAGCCGTGCAAATGGAAGCAACGCGTCTATGACGGACGGCGCCTGGTCCGCCTCGAATTCGAGCATCTGGGCCAGGACCGCCTGCTCAGCGACAGCCTCACCATGTATCGCGGACCTGCGATCAAATGCCGGGTGCGCCTGACCCAGCTCGCCGATACGAAGCGGAAATCGAAGAAACGAAAAAAGAAGAAGGCCGACGCCGACCGGGACGAAGCCGTCTTCTGGCTGGCTCGATTCAAGCGGCCGGGGATCTGGCTGCCCGTCCGCGCGCGCGGCTGGAGCAAGGTCGGCGTGGTCAATGCCGGCCTGACCTACTTTAAGATCAATGGTGTCGAGTAGGGCCTGACGTAGCGACGCCGGCGGGTTGCGTCAGCCGCACCGCGCATTGCCTTTGGCGATCAGGATGTAGCGCCAGACCACAGCGCCGGGCCGGCCGGCACGCCCGGACGCGGGCCAGCCGCGCAAGCCCAGACGGATCGAACGGACCGGTGTATCGCCCGCTTCTACGGGCAGGCCCACCGCGATGAGCGTCTTCGCCGCGGCGCGCCGGACGTCGGTCTGGCTCTTCACCTCGTCGACGCGCCAGATCACCAGGCACTGTCCGATCTGCCCCCGCGCGCGGGGCGGCAGCCGGCGCGGCCCCAAGACGCCGACGCGCGACCGCGGGAAATAGGGGCGCAGATTGCCGCCCACGCGGACGCCGTGGCTGAGGATCGTCCCGCGCTCGAACCCCGCTTGCCGCAGATGCTGTGCCAGCTTGTCGTAGGGCACGACGTCCCGGCATTTGCCCTGGCAATAGGGCGTGAATTCGACCACGCGGGTGGCTGTCTGCACGACAGCAAAGCCAAGCACCACGCCGCACACGGCAAGCCGCAGGTTGGCGGGGACCCGTTCCTTGTCCCAAAAGCTCAAGGCATAGAGCGGCGCCACCAGGAAAAAGGCGTGCAAATACCAGGTCTTCAAGCTGGCAATCCCGAAGATGAAGATGCCCGCCAGGATTACGACGACGCCGGCGATCAGAGCGTCGCGAAAGAACCGCCGGCCCGCCGCCCGCTCCTCGTCATCCTTCCGTTCACCGCGCGCCAGGACCGCGCCAGCCAGGCCGATCAGCAGCGCCGGCCCGAGATAAAGGGCCATCCCCAGCGCAGCGCTGGCCAACCCGGACGTGACCTGAGCGCCGTAACCGAGAGGCGCGCGGGCGGCGGTCTTGCTGTGCAGCAAGGCCATGAGATCGTTGCCGGCATCGTAGAACGCGACCGCGAAGGGTGCTACGACCGCCAGCGCTAATATTACGCTGAGCGCGATCCACGGCTTGGCAAGCGCGGCGCGCAGGCGCGGCTGCAGGCACGCGGCCCCAAGCAGGCAGACGATGGCGAAGAGGTAGTTGAGCTTCGCCAGGGTCCCCAACCCGACGACCAGGCCCAGCGTCACGAACAACACCCATCGCGGCCGGCGCCCTATCGCCAGCAGGATCAACACGCTTGCGAGGATGAACGGCAGCAGAAGCTGGGTGTTCACGTAGCCGAAATTGAGCCGGCCGTAGGGAATGATCACGAAGAGCGACCACGGCGCCACGGCCGCGAGCACACGGTCTTTCAGCACGCGGTGGCCAACCATGGCGGTGAGCCAGAAGAGCGCGAAGTTGGCGAAGTAGTTGACGATCAACAGGATCGATTGATCCGGCGGTAAGACCCGCTGCAGACCCCAGGCGATCCAGGTGTAAAGCGGCGGGTTGGAGACCGCGTAGAAGGGCTTGAGCTGCTGGGTCAGGACGAGCTCGAAGCCCCAATCAACCGGCATCTGCGTGCTGAACGCGGCCCAGGCCAGCGCCATGCCCAAGCAATAGAGCGCGGCCGCGGCGAGGCTGAGGCGCATCGGCGCGCTGGCGAGAAATCCCGGCCCCACGCTCACGTGTCGTGCCGGAACCGTCACCGATTGGGAACCGGCAGCACCGCCTCGGCCGTCCCGGGCTCTCCGGTCCCGGTCCCGCTTTCGGGCTCACCGGTCCCGGGCTCACTTTCGGGCTCGCCCTGTGCCTCGCTGCCGGCGGACGGCTCGCCGTTCCGCGATTCGGCGAGCTGCATCGCATAGAGCTTCGAATAGATGCCGTCGGCGGCGATCAGCGCGTCATGGGTCCCGGTCTCGGCCACGCGCCCCTTGTCGATCACGCAGATGAGGTCGGCGTCGAACACGGTGGAGAGGCGGTGGGCGATCATCAGCGTCGTCCGCCCCTCCATGAGTTTCGTCAGCGCCGCCTGCACCTGGCGCTCGGATTCGCTGTCGAGCGCCGAGGTCGCCTCGTCGAGCAGCAGGATCGGCGCGCTTTTCAGCATGGCGCGCGCGATGGCGATGCGCTGGCGCTGGCCGCCGGAGAGCTTCACCCCGGCCCCGCCGACCTGCGTGTCGTAGCCGTTCGGCAATCCCACGATGAAGTCATGCGCCGCCGCGCGCTTGGCCGCTTCCTCGATCTCGGCATTGCTCGCTTGCGGTTTGCCGTAAGCGATGTTCGCCCGCACCGTGTCGTCGAACAGGCTGATCTCCTGGCTCACCAGGCCGATATTGGCGCGGAGCGAGGCGAGCGTTACGTCGCGCACATCGGTCCCATCGATCGTCACCCGGCCGGCATCGACGTCGTAGAAGCGCGGGATCAGGTTGATCATCGTCGACTTGCCCGCCCCCGACAGTCCGACGAGCGCCACCTTCTGGCCGGCCGGCACCACGAGCGAGACGTCCTCCAGCGCCGGCGCGCCGGCGTGATAGGCAAAGCGCACGTTCTCGCAGCGAACCTCGCCCTTGCTCACCGTCAGCGGCTTGGCGTGCGGTTTCTCGACGATGGCGGGCTCGACGTCGAGGGCAGCGAAGACGCGCTCGGCGCAGGCCAGCCCCTCCTGGATCTTCGCATTCAGAAGCGAAAGCCGCTTCAGCGGCTCGTAGGCGAGCATCGCGGCGGCAACGAAAGCCACGAACCCGCCCGGCGCCTGATTGTTCTCGATGACCTGGTGCGCGCCGTAGAGCATCACCGCCGCAATGGTGCCCGCCGCCAGAAAATCGATGATCGGATAGGAGAGCGCCTCGGTCCGGAAGCCTCGAAAATAGATCCCGAAGAGATGATCGATCAGCCCGGTCGTCCGCTTGGTCTCGTAATCCTCGGTACCGTAGGCCTTGACGTGGCGGATGCCGCGGAAGGTCTCGTCGAACATCGTCGTCAGCCGGCCGGCCTCGACCTGACCGAGCTCGGAAATACGCCGCATGCGCCGGCCGATCAGGACGATGGGGCCGACCACGATCGGCAGCGCGCCCAAGGCGATCAGCGAGAGCAGCCAGTCCTGATAGATCATCACGCCGACCAGGAAGCAGACCGTGAAGAAATGGAGGCCCACGCCGGTCAGCGCGTCGGAGACTGTATAGCGCAAGCGCACGATGTCGTAAGTAAGCCGCGAGATCAGCGAGCCGGTCGGGTTGTTGTGAAAGAATTCGAGATCGGCGCGGATCAGATGCGCGTAGGATTCGGACTGAAGATCGGCGATCACCCGCTGGCCGGCCCAGTTGATCGCGATGTGCTGGCCCAGCGAGGCGATGCCGCGCGCCGCGAACATGGCGATGATGAGGGCGATGGTCTCGTAGATGATGCCCATGTCGACGGGCCCGGCCGCGCCTTTCGATGTCGGCGGCTTAAAGATCGCGTTCACCACCGGCTCCATGATCGCCGCCATCGCCGCCGTGGCGGCCGCCGCGATCGCCATGCAGACGAAGGCGCCGAGGAACGCCCATCTGTACGGGCGCACGTAGTTCGTCACGATCCGGCGCACGATCGCGCGGCTGCGGCGGTCGACTATGGGGGTTCTATCGCTCACGTGATGTCGCTCAAATGATCTCGCTCAGGGCGGCGCGAGCCGTTCTTGTTGAAATGAAACAATAACATAGCGGGGGATCACGAGAAATCTTAGGGCATGCCGGCGGCCGGCCGGCCGTGCGCCGGCGCGTCACGATCGGCCGCGGTCAAAGCCTCGAGCAGGGCCCGCCATTCCGGCGGCGGAAGCTTGAGGTTCGACTGGATCAGCACGGCGACCGCCTCCGGTTGGAGCCCGGCAACGAAGGCATCGCGGCCGGCTCTCGTCCCCAGATCATGGTTCCACGACAAATGGCACAAAGACCGTGTCGCAATGAAGTGGCGCTCGGCCGCCCCCGCGGCCCCGCTATCGACGAAAACGCCGTAGGTGGTGTACTCGGAAAACCCCACCCCGCCGGTCAGCCGCGAGACGGCCTCCATCCAGGGCCGCCCGGAGACCTGTTCGATCCGTTCGCACATGGCCTCCACGACCTCGGGCGCCCAGCTTTCGAGCTGGCCCACGAAATGCGCCGGATAGGGATCGTCGATGGGAATGTCGAGAAGCTGCGCCGCGCCGCGATACCATTTGGGATAGTTCGGATCGAGCCGGTAGTGATCGGTTCCACCGCTGCGATAGAGCCGCACGCGTCCGTGTTCAAGGAAATCCGCCGCACGCAGCGGGCGTATCAGCACGATGTCGGAATCGGCGAAGACGACCGCGTCCACCCCGCCCGGTCGTGCCGCGGCGACCTTGACGAGCTGCTGCACCAGCCAGCCGCCGCGCCGATGCCAACGGCCGAGTAGCCAGCGCTCCTTGCGGACCGGCAATTGAAACGCAAAACCGGGCAAGACGTCTTCGACGCACAGCACCTCGCGCCGGGCGTTGGCGAGATCGCGAAAGCGCGCGAGATCGCGTCGGGGCACGATCACCTGATGATGGAATGCGGGTTCGGCGAAGGCGTCGAAGGACGCGCACATGGCCGCGCAACGCTCGAAATCGCCGCGAAAGGACGGCGTAACGACCCGGATCGACACGTTACTGGCTGCCATCTCGCTCACGCCGCGCCCTGCCCTCAGCTCTGCCCGGGTCGACCTGGACGGCCTAGTCGGTCTCGGGCGCCGGGCCGTTGGCGCCTTTCTTCGGGGTGCGCGCGAACTCGCTGGCGCGGCCGCGCAGCGCATCGATCACGCCTTTCACATTGGCGATAGCGAGATAGACGTAGAGCGGCGGCACGCGCGCAAGACGCCCGATATAGCTGCCGACCCCGCCCCGGCCGAAGAGGCGGTGGCCGGGATATGTCAGGCCGACCACGGCGACGAGCCCCAGAACGACCAGGATGACCGGCGGAATGAGGAGCGCCGGCACGAACCCGCCATGGAGCGCCAGGCTCGCGAGCCCGGTGACGATCGCCGCGATCAGCAGCAGGTGAAACGCCGCCAGGCCGACCTGCAGCATGGCCAGGAGCCGCGTCCCCAGCGGCCACGGCGCGCGCCAGAGCGCCGGGATCAGATTGACCGACACCTCCATATAGCCCTTCGACCAGCGGCTCTGCTGCACCCGCCAGGCGCGCAGATCCTCGGGCATCTCCCCGCGCACGGTGGTGTCGACGAGATAGCGTGCGCGCCAGCCCATGAGCTGCGCACGGAAGCTGAGATCGAGGTCTTCGGACAGCGTCTTGCCGTCCCAGCCGCCGGCCGCCTCGATCGCCGCCCGGCGCCAGATCCCGCCCGAGCCGTCGAACTGGAAGGGCAGCCCCGCCCAGGACCGGCTCGCCTGCTCGACCGCATAGTGGGCGTCGAGCGTGATCTGCTGGGCGCGGGTGAGCCAATTGCGCTCGGCATTCTCGTATTCGATCCGCGCCTGCACAAAGCCGAGGCGCTCATCGGCGACCATCGCCCGCATGCAGCGCTTGAGGAAATCGGGGCGCACCGTGTAGTCGACATCGAAGACCGCAATGAAGGGTGCGTCCGATTTCTCCAGCCCCTCGGCCAGCGCACCCGCCTTGTAGCCCTCGCGCACGGGCCGGAAGATCACCTCAGCCGCGATGCCGTCCTTCCGCAGTGCCGCGGCGGCGGCGCGCGCCAACTCGGTGGTGCCGTCATCGCTCTGGTCGATCACCTGGATCGTGAGCCGGTCCTTCGGCCAGTCGAGCCCGCCCAGCGAGGCCAGGATTCGCTCGATCACCTTGCCTTCGTTGTAGCAGGGCACCTGGACGAGAACGGATGGCAGGTCATCCGGTAACGCTGCCTCCATCAGCGCCGCCTCGTCGGCGAGGCCGCGCGCGCGATGGCGGTAGTGCAGCACGGTGAGCGCCAGGAACGAGCCGGCGAGCGCGAACAGTCCCGCAAGCGCGATGAGAAACAGGGCGTCGACGCACCAGGTGACGATCAAAGTGACGATCTCGAGGGCGCTCATCGAACGCTGCCTTTCCAAGCGCGGCTCATAAGTCAGCTCTATGGTCCGCTTTCGGCACCCGCGAGCCTACCCCGCCGGGCCAAAAGAGGCGACAGGGCAATGGACCGTGCGAGCGCTTAGGATAGGCCGGCATATACGCAGAAAACCGTTGATTTTCAAGGCATAACAGTCAGTACAGGCCGGTTTCGAGGGTTCGCTTGGCGGTCGCTTCGAGAATTCCCTAGGCTTTCAGGAATTCGAGCCGCTCATCGACCATCGATGCGGCGATCTCGTAGATCTCCCCCGTCACCACATTGTTCGCGACGAACGGATCGTCGTTCACCCGGCTCTCCAGGTCCGACCGCGATGTGTTGCTCGCCACGATCCCGCCGCCGAGATCGGGCTTGAGGGCTCCGGCCGCCAGGAACACGCCGTCATCGAAGCCGCGCTTCAGCCAGGCCATGTGGCCGTCCATGTGTTGGCCCGTCTGATCCTTGTTGTCCGAGAACTTCAAAAACACCACAAACATCATGTCCTCCACTTCGAGATGTCGATTGCGGCACCCGGTGTTGCGCAATCCGGTCGGCAATCATGTTTGACACCTGTATCGTTCATACCTGCATTAATCGGCCAGAAAACGCCAGTTGAACTCAGAGAGCAGATCCCCGAGAGCAAAGCCCCAAGAGCAATCCTATGGACCTCACCGACACCCAGCGCCAGATCCGCGATACCGCCCGCGCCTTCGCCGAGCGCGAGATCGCACCCAACGCCGCCGAGTGGGACCGCGCCAAGGCGACCCCGCGCGCGCTCTTCGAGAAGATGGCGAAGGTCGGCCTGATGGGCGTCTGCGTCGATCCGAAATACGGCGGCGCCGGCGCCGACTTCGTCGCCTACATCCTGGCCATGGAGGAGCTCTCGGCCGCCGATGGCGGCATCGCCAATGTGATGGCCGCGAACAACTCGCCCGTCGCCGCCGCCATCCAGCAGCACGGCAGCGACTGGCAGAAAGAGAATTACCTCACCAAGCTGTGCTCGGGGACATGGATCGGCGCCATCCATCTGACCGAGCCGCATACCGGCTCCGACGCCGCGGCGATCAAGACCCGCGCCGTGCGCGACGGCGACGACTGGATCCTGAACGGCCAGAAGGCCTTCATCACCTCGGGCGCGCTCTCCGATCTCTCGCTGATCGTCGCCGTGACCGACCCGGAGGCGGGCAAGCGCGGCATCACCACCTTCATCACCCCCAACGACAACCCTGGCTACACGGTCATCCGCCAGGAGGAGAAGCTCGGTCACCGCACCAACGACACCTCGCAGATCATATTCGAGGACATGCGCGTGCCCGCCCGCGACGTGCTCGGCGAGCCGGGGCGCGGCCTCGGCATCGCGCTTGCCAATCTGTCCGCCGGGCGCATCGGCGTCGCGGCGCAAGCGGTCGGCGGCGCGCGGGCGGCACTCAAGGCCGCGCGCGCCTACGCAGCCGAGCGCGTCACCTTCGGCAAGCCCATCATCGAGCATCAGGCGATCGCCTTCATGCTGGCCGAGATGGCGACCGAGATCGAGGCCGCCCGCGCGCTCACGCTCCAGACCGCGCGCCGCCATGCCGCCGGCGAAGACACCGCGCGCGAGGCCGCGATGGCCAAGCTCTTCGCCTCGGAGATGGCCGAGCGGGTGGCCACCAAGGCGATCCAGATCCACGGTGGCGCGGGGTTCCTCAACGACCACCCGGTCGAAAAGATCTACCGCGACGTCCGCG
>JARRKQ010000112.1:0-13445 GCA_037387885.1 Alphaproteobacteria bacterium
CCATTTTTTTGCCAGTCCTTTCGAGGATGGGTTATCGCGCTGGCTCAGCCCGCGAGGGGCCCCCCACGCGACGCTCGAGCTCGATCCAGCACAGGCGCCCGCAGACAGGCACAGGTGTCATGGCAAACGCGAAGAAACCCACGCTCAAAGAGGCCGTCTACGAATCGCTCAAGGGGATGATATTGGCCGGCGACCTGGTCGCCGGCTCGCGCCTCACCGAAGCCGACCTGGCCGGACGGCTAAACGTAAGCCGAACGCCGCTGCGCGAGGCCCTGAACAAGCTCGAGCGCGAGGGCCTGGTCACCAACAAGCCCCGCCACGGCTACTTCGTCACGATCTTCGACCTGAAGACCGCGGAGGACGCCTTCGATCTGCGCGAGGTGCTCGACGGCTACGCCGCACAGCGCGCGACGCAGACCATCGGCGAGGACGACAAGGCCCGCCTGCGGGAGATCATTCGGCAATGCGACGACATGGCGAGCTGCGAAGATCGCTCGATGGAGGATTTTCTCGCCGAGATGCATTTGGGGATGGATATCCACCGGATCATCGCCAAGGCCTCCGGCAACGAGATGCTGTACGATACGATCTGCAGCATTCTCGAAAAGTTCCAGCACTTCGTCTGGATCGAGCTGCTGTGGCTGGACAAGTGGGAGGTGACCCGTCAGGAGCACGCCGCGCTCGTCGAGGCCATCTGCTCGGGCGACGGCGAGCGGGCGGCGACACTGGCCCGGCGCCACGTTCAGGGTTCGCGGAACAACATCGTCCGCTTCCTGCAGGCCAAGCACGCCTACCACGCGGCCATGGCGCGCGCCTCCTAGCGGCGGCGGCGTCGGCATCGGCGCGTGACAGCGCTGCGGACTAGGGGCCCGTCAGCACGGATTCGATGCGCTCGAGCGCCCATTCGACCTGGTCGCGGGTGATCACCAGGGGCGGCGCGAAGCGGATCGTGTTGACGTGGGTTTCCTTGCACAGCACGCCGCGATCCTTGAGCGCCTCGCAGTAGCGCCGGGCGCCGGCGGCTTCCTCGCGGAACTCGACCGCCAGCATCAGGCCGCGGCCGCGCACCTCCTTGATCAGGTTGTTGCGGATGCCCTGCAAGCCCTCGAGGAAATAGGCGCCCATCTCGGCGGCGTTCTCGATCATCCCCTCCTCGACCAGCACCCGCAGCGCGGCGCGCGCGATCGCGCAGGCGAGCGGATTGCCGCCGAACGTGCTGCCGTGCTCGCCGGGCTTGAGGACGCCCAGCACCTCCGAGTTGGAGAGCACCGCGGAGATCGGGTAGAACCCGCCGGACAGCGCCTTGCCGACCAGCGTCAGGTCCGCCTCGATGCCCTCGTGCTCCTCGGCGAGCAGCCGGCCGGTTCGCCCGAGCCCGGTCTGGATCTCGTCGAGGATCAGCATGACGTTGTGGCGGCTGCAGATCTCGCGGACCGCCCGCAGATAGCCATCGGGCGGGATGATCACGCCGGCCTCGCCCTGGATCGGCTCGACCAGGAAGCCGACGGTGTTGGGCGTGATCGCCGCCTCCAGGGCCTCGGCGTCGCCGAAGGGGATCACCTTGAAGCCCGGCGTGAAGGGGCCGAAGCCGCTGCGCGCCGTCGGGTCGGTGCTGAACCCAACGATGAGCAGGGTGCGGCCGTGAAAATTATTGCGGCAGACGATGATCTCGGCCGCGTCGGCCGGCACGCCCTTGACCTCGTAGCCCCATTTGCGGACCGCCTTGACCGCGCTTTCGACCGCTTCGGCGCCGCTGTTCATGGGCAGCACCTTGCTGGTGTTGGTGAGCTGGCAGATGTCTTGATAGAACAGCGCCAATTGATCGTTGTGAAAGGCCCGCGAGGTCAGGGTGAGCCGCTGAGCCTGCTCGATCATCGCCTCGCGGATCTTGGGGTGGCAGTGGCCCTGGTTGACCGCCGAATAGGCGGAAAGGCAATCGAGATAGCGCTTGCCCTCGATGTCCCAGACCCAGACCCCCTCGCCGCGCGAGAGCACGACGTCGAGCGGCTTGTAGTTGTGCGCGCCCAGCTCGGCCTCGATTTCCACGAGCTCGCGCTTGGCGGCCAGGTCCGGCGAGGACTCGCGTCGGTCCGTCATATCGCATCCACCGTCTGGGCAAGTCCGGGGCCAAGGGTCATGCCGACACCTCCGAGATCCTCCTAGTTGAACGACGTCTTGTGCCGGCTGAGGATCTGCTCGCCGAACAAACTCGCCACCAGCTCGACGACCAGCTCGGCGCTCTGGTTGCGCAGATCGAGCGCCGGATTGAGCTCCATGACGTCGAGCGATCCCAGCAGGCCGGAGTCGTAGATCATCTCCATGGCGAGCTGAGATTCCCGGTAGGTCGGGCCGCCCATGACGGTGGTCCCGACGCCCGGCGCGATGGTGGGATCGAGGAAGTCGACGTCGAAGCTGACGTGCAGGTGGCCGCCGCGCTTCGAGACCGCCGCCAGCGCCTCCTCCATCACCGCGAACATGCCGCGCTCGTCGATCGTGCGCATGTCGTAGACCGTCAGCCCGCTCTCGCCGACGGCGACCTTCTCGACGTGGTCGACCGAGCGGATGCCGATCTGGATGACCTGGCCGGCGTCGATGATCGGCGCGCCCGCGCCCAGGCCGGTCAGCCCCGGCGGTCCGTTGCCGCAGAGGATCGCGACCGGCATGCCGTGCAGATTGCCCGAGGGCGAGGTCGCCGGCGTGTTGAAGTCGGCGTGCGCGTCGAACCAAAGGATCGAGAGCGGCCTGTCGTTCTCCGCGCAAAACCGCGCGACCGCGGCAATCGAGCCGATCGCCAGGCAGTGGTCGCCCCCCAGGACGATGGGCAGCGCGCCGCCTTCCAAGGCCTCGGTGACCGCCGCCTCCAGGGTCCTGCACCAGGTCGTGGCCTCTTCCAGATGGCGGTATCCCTCCTTGGCCGGGGCCTCGGGGTTGGGCGGACCGACCAGGTTGCCGGCGTCGATCACCGCGAACCCCAAGCGCCGAAGCGCGTGGTCGATTCCGGCGACCCTCAGGGCGTCCGGCGCCATCGAGCTGCCGCGGTGCGCGGCGCCGATGTCGCTCGGCGCGCCGATCAGGGCGATAGTCGCGCTCTGGTCCTTCACGCTTCCAATCCAGCTACCATCCGGGCGAACGCCTCGAAGCTACCACCGAAACCCAGGCCTTCCGAAGGCTAAATGCGCGACGGCCGCGCCGCGGCGGCGCGCCTCAGCGATAGAGATCGAACCAGTCGGCGGAATCGAACCACTTGCCGCGCAGCTTGTCGTAACGGCCGTCGGCCCTGAGGTCCCTCAAAAAGCCGTTCAGCCAGTTCAGGAAATCGGGATCGTTCTTGCGGATGGCGAAGGCGATCGCCTCGTCGGTGAAGGGTTCGTCGAGGAAGACAAGGTCCTCCGCGCCGTGCATGGCGACGAAGATGGCGTTGAACGGCCGGTCGTAGACGAAGGCGTCCACCTCGCCCTCGGCGACCGCCGCCGCCGCTTCCAGCTCCGAGTGGAACGGTACGTAGTCGGCCTTGGGCATGAATGCCTTGACCGCCGCCTCGCCGGTCGTACCGTTTGCCCGACGTGCATATAAGGGTCGGAGAAATCCACCTGCCGGCGCCGCGCCTCGGTCACCGACATGCCGCTGATGATGATGTCGCAGCGGCCCAGCGTGAGGGAGGGGATGATGCTGGTCCAGCGCGTGTTCACCGGCCAGAAATCGACCCCCAGCTCGCGCGCCATCTCGCGGGCCAGATCGATGTCGAAGCCGCCGAACTTGACGTTTTGCCCGCCCTTTCGCTCGTCCGCCGGCCGCAGCGTCTGCTGGCGCAGGCCCGAGCGGGTGCCGACCATCTCGAACGGCAGGTAGCCCGCCTCGAAGCAGACCCTGAGCTTGCCCCGCTCCAGCACGCCGGCCAGCGTCGACTCGGGGCTGAGCTCCTTGTCCTGCCCCCAGGCCGGCAGGCCGGGCGCAAGGCACAGCAGCAGCGCGGCAAGCGCAATCCTCAGACGCCCGGACATCGTCCGCCCCGCCCTATTCCGCGGGGGCCGTCTTCGCCTCGGCCCGCTCCGCCTCGGTCTTGTCGGCCGGCGCGATGGTCCAGCCGGTCCAGCCGAAGAACAGCGTCACCAAAGGCGACAGCCAGCAGAAGAAATTGAACGGCAGGTAGGCGATCGTGGCGACGCCGAGCGTCGCCGCCTGATAGGCGCCGCCCGAATTCCACGGCACGAGATTCGCGGTCACCGTGGCGCTGTCCTCCACCGCCCGCGACAGGTTCTTCGGGTGCAGGCCGCGGTCTCGATAAGCCTGAGCGTACATCCGGCCGCCCATGACGATCGCCATGTACTGATCGCACAGCACCAGGTTGGCGCCCAGACAGGTCAGCACGGTCGAGCTGATGAGCGAGGCGTTGGATGTGGCCAGGCGAAGAATCCGATCGACGATGACCTTGAGCTGATTGGTCTGCTCCATGATGCCGCCGAACATCATGGCGACGATCACGATCGAAATGGCGTAGAGCATGGAGGTGAAGCCGCCCTTGCTCAGCAGGGAGTCCACGGCCTCGACGCCCGTGTTGCTGGCGTAGCCGGCGTAGCCGACCTCGAGCAGCTCGGGGTAGGAGGTACCTTCGAAGATCACGCCCAGAACGACGGCCGACAGAACCCCCGCCACGAGCCCCGGGATGGCCGGGTATTTGCGGTAGGCGCAGACGATCACCAGGATCGCCGGGATCACGTGCCAGGGGCCGACCGTGAAGTTCCTCTCGAGGGTCGCCAGGATTTCTTGGACGGCGGCGAGATCTTCCTCGCCCCCACCATAGAGGAAGCCGAGGCCGATCTCGATCGCGAGGGTCAGGGCGAAGGCGACGCCCGAGGTATAGGTCATGTGCCGGATGTGGGTGTAGATGTCCGTCCCCGCCATGGCCGGCGCCAGGTTCGTGGTGTCGGACAAGGGCGACATCTTGTCGCCGAAGTAGGCGCCGGACAGCACCGCGCCGGCCACCACCGGCAGCGGAAAGTCCAGCCCGGCGCCGATGCCCATCAACGCGACGCCGATCGTTCCCGTCGTGCCCCACGAAGACCCGGTCGCCAGCGAGGTGATCGCACAGATCACGAGGGCCGCCGGCAGGAAGATCTCGGGCGACAGTATCTTGAGCCCGTAATAGAGCAGGGTCGGCACGACGCCGGTCACGATCCAGACGCCGATCAGAATGCCGATGATCAGCAGGATGACGATCGCCTGAAGCGAGTTGGATATGCCCTTCAGCATCCCCTCTTGGATGAGATCCCAGGAATAGCCCGCCCGGTAGCCCACCAAGGCCGCGACGAAGACCCCCAGCAGCATGGGAATATGGGGGTCGGTGCCGTAGACCACGATGGACAGCATGATCCCGATCACCAAGGAGAACAGCGAGACGATCGCTTCCCAGAAATGAGGCAGACGTTGTTCCTTGCTGACGAACATTGGCACTTACCCCCACTCTAGAGCGGTATCCGGCGTGTTGCCGCGCCGGAGCCTCGTTCGATGTCGAGCGGCTGATCCCGCCCCATTCTCCCAAGTCCCGCTTACGGACGGAACCGTCGCCGCGCTCGAGGCCCGGCGACGCCCTGACGCCTGATCCGAGCGTTCATGCTACATCCGTTCGCACCGCATTTGATCGGGAATATCCTGGCGTGCGCCATTGGAAAGACGGCGCGGCCGCCGCGACGGCCCGCGGCGCGATCCCTCGCCCCCTTCGATCGGTCCCACCCGCGGCCTGCGGGAAAGGCGCATCTAGGCAAGGCGCGGCCAATCGGCTAGAAACGTATCAATAGAAATCGCGGTCGCCGCCATACGATCGGCTGGTGTTGCCCGTTGCGTTCACGGACGGGCAAGAGGGGGCACTGGATATGGCAGATCGTTTGCGAGTCCGGCTGGGCGCGGACGTCTCTCGACGCGCGCTTTTGGGCGGCGGCCTCGGGGCATTATTGTTCATTCGAGTTCGCGCGGCTCACGCCAAGAGCTATCTGACGACGCGGGTTCATGCGCCGGCCTTGGAAGCCCGCTTCTGGGCCTGGTGGAACCGCGCCGCCTTGTACGCCCAGGACCTCAAGGTCTCGGCGCATCCCAACGTCGTGCGGTTCCGCCGAAAGCTCGCCGCCCTGCCGGGCGATCTGGGCTCGCTCGAGTTGATCCGGGCCGTCAGCCGGCTGGTGAACGCCTCCGCCCCCTACGTCGCGGACTATCGCTCGAGCCGCGGCCGAGACCAATGGGCATCGCCGATCGAGTTCCTCGAGCGCGGCGGCGACTGCGAGGATTTCGCCCTGACGAAGGCCGCGACCATGTATCGCCTGGGCTGGCCGGTCGATCGGACCTACTTGCTGGTCGGCTTGTTGGACCGCCCGCGCATTGGGCCGAGCGGCCACGCGGTCCTGGTCGCCGTTCCCGGCGACGGGGACGAAAGGGAGTTCGTCTTGGACAACACCTCCGACCGGGTCGTGAGCCTCGACCGCTTCGCGGCGTTCACGCCGATTTACGGCCTCGACCGGCGGGGGGTCATCATGTTCACCAAGTCCCTCGACTGAGCGGATCGCGCGCGCCGCTCGCCCGCCGGGCCCGCAGACGGCTCGGAACTTCGGCCGGCCGAGCCCGTTTGAGATACCTCAAGGCGGCGCGTCGCCAAGCGCTTATCATGCCATAGAGCATTCGATGCCGCTCGATCCGCAGCCGCGAAAGATGGAGGGAAAGGTGTTCAAGAAAATTATGGTTCCGGTCGACCTCGCGCACCTGGATAAACTGGAGCGTGCTTTGGACGTCGCGAGCGACCTGGCCAAACATTATCAAGCGTCGGTGTGCTTCGTGGGCGTGACCTCGCCGCAACCGAGCGCCGTCGCCCACAATCCTCAGGAGTATGCCGAGAAGCTGGCGCAGTTCGCGAAGACCCAGTCCGATCGACGCGGGCTCGCGTTCGAGCACAAGGCGATGACGAGCCACGACCCCGCCATCGAGCTCGACGAGACCCTGCAGGACGCGGCCCATCAGATCGGGGCCGACTTGATTCTCATGGCCTCGCACGTGCCGGGCTACGTGGAGCACGTGGTCTCCTCCTACGCCGGCTACCTCGCCTCCCATACGGAGATATCGGTCTTCATTGTCCGATGAGGGCCCGATGAGGGTCCGGCGAGGCGGCGTCGGTCCCCGCCGCCATCGCCCTCCGGCGGCACGCGCCGCGAGCCGCGCGGTCCAAGCCGCCCGCCTCGCGCGCCGCAAGGTCAGACGCGCGAGGAACGGGCCGGCTGGACTCCATCCTTTCGCCCGAGCGCTATACGGCTTCCGGCACGAACTTCTGCTCGTGCCGCAGGCCCATGTAGAGGCATAGGCACATCACGATCAGCACAAGGGTGAAGGGAAGTCCCACGGTAATCGCCGCCGCCTGTAGGGCGGTCAGCGCATCCGCGCCGCCTCCGAACAGCAGCGCCGCGGCGACGACGCCCTCGATGACGACCCAGAAGATCCGCTGCACCACCGGCGCGTCGACCTTGCCGCCCGCGGTGATCGCGTCGATCACCAGCGATCCCGAGTCCGAGGAGGTGATGAAGAACACCAGCACGAGAACGATGCCGATGGCCGAGCTCACCATCGCCAAGGGCAGGTTTTCCAGCATCTGGAACATGGCGAGCTCGACCTTGTCGAGGCCGTTCGCCAGGGCGCCGATCCCGTTCTGGACCTGGTCGAGGGCCGTGCCGCCGAAGACGCTCATCCACACCAGGGTCACGAGCGTGGGGATCAGCAGCACCGCGATGATGAACTCGCGCACCGTCCGGCCGTAGGACACACGGGCGATGAACATGCCGACGAAGGGGGACCAGGAGATCCACCACGCCCAATAGAACACCGTCCAGCCCTGCAGCCAGGCTTCGTCCTCGCGCCCGACCCAGTTGCTGTAGGAAACGATGTTGCCGAGATAGCCGACCAGCGTGCTGCCCATGGTCGAGAAGATCACGGCCGTGGGACCGACAACGAGGACGAACAGCAACAGCACTCCGGCGATCCCCATGTTGATGTTGCTGAGCACCTTGACGCCGCCGTCGAGCCCGCGCAGCACCGAGATCAGGGCGATCGCCGTCACGATGATGATGATCGCCACCTCTGTCGTGATGCCCGCCTCGAAGCCGAACAGGAACGCCAGTCCGGCCGAGGCTTGCTGCGCCCCGAACCCCAGCGACGTCGCCAGGCCGAACAGGGTCGCGAGGACCGCCACCGTGTCGATGAGGTGGCCGAAGGGACCCCAGGAATGCTCCTTGATCAGTGGATAGAAGGCCGAGCGGATGGTGAGCGGCAGCCCCTTGTTGTAGGAAAAGAACGCGAGCGACAAGGCGACGACCGCGTAGATCGCCCAAGGATGCAGGCCCCAGTGGAACATCGTCGCGTTCATCGCCTGGTGCGCCGCCTCGGGCGTGTAGGCTTCGACGCCCAGCGGCGTCTCGTACCAGCCGGTGTAATAGGCGGTGGGCTCGGCCACGCTCCAGAACATCAGCCCGATGCCCATGCCGGCGGCGAACAGCATGGCGAACCAGGACATGGTCGAGAACTCGGGCTTGGCGGCCGCGCCGCCCAGGCGGATCTTGCCGACCGGCAGAACGATCAGGGCGAGACAAAAGACGACGAAGATGTTGCCGCCAAGCATGAACAGCCAATCGAAGGCCGCGATCGACCACCACTTTGCGCCGTCGAACGCGCCCTTGGCCGCCTCGGGAGCCAGGAGCACGCCAATCACGAAAATCAGCACAAGGCCGGCGGCGATCCAGAACACGGGATGGTGAACATCCATCCCCCATCTCTGCAGATTGTCCTGCCCGACTTCGTAGCTCGTGTCGTATAAGGTCGCTGGATCGCTCATGATTCTTCGGCTCCTTTTTGCTCGCTCTGCCTCGCCGCGCCGACGAGGGGCTTTGCTTTTGAGCACGAACGAGATCCAATGCGCCGACGGCATTTCGCGCAAAACACCAGACGGCAGTCCCGATCTATCTCCCCTGATAAATCATCGCAATCACGGCGGTCAACACGTCATTCTCTAAATTGACGCGCATTTCGGGCGCGCAGAATTGCACGGTCCGGACGCACCACGGAACCGCATCGAGACCGGACATGGCGCTCTCGAAGCGATTCGAGCGACGAAGATCGGGCGCGGCGCGCGCCGCTCGCGAGGCTCCTCGGCCGAAGGAAAAGCGCGCTTCGCCTCAGCGGTCGCGAGGCATCGGCCGGCGCAAGGCAATCTTCTTCCCGAGCACGGTTTCGCGGGAAAAGACGTAAAGTCCCGCGCCGCAAATCAAGGCGATTCCGACCCAGGCGGTCTCGTCCGGCCAGTCGCCCCACAAGACCACGCTCCAGAACACCGCGAGCGGAAGGGCCGCGTATTCGAACGGCGCGACAAGTCCGGCCTCGGACAGCCGATAGCCCTGACTCATGAGATAGCCGCCGATGGCGCTGAGAAAACCGAGGCCGAGCATGATGCCGACATCCGCCGCGCTTGGCCAAATCCAGGGGCGCAAGAGAAACGCCATCTCCGCTCCGGCCTCGGCGCTCGCAAAGCGGCCGTCGCCGGCGACGAGCCCGAAGCCGGCGCTGACCGCCACGAAGCAGATCTGGATATAGGTCGCCATGGTGGAGGCCGTCTCGGTATCTCCGAGCTTGCGCGTCAGTATCTGCAGTAGCGCGTAACAGAACGCCGCCGCGAGCGGCAGCACGGCCGCGACCTGGAAGGAGTCACTGCCCGGGCGCAGCATGACCATGACGCCGGCCAGTCCGACCAACACCGCGGCCCAACGGCGCGGGCCGACCGTTTCCGCCAGAAGCAGCGCGGAGAGTGCGGTGATGAAGAGCGGCGCCACGAAGAAGATCGCCGTCGCCTCGCCCAGCGGCAAGGACGCGAGCCCGAGAAAGAAGGTCATATTGGCGACGACGACGATTCCGCCCCGTACCAGATGCAGACGCCAGCGCCAGGTCAGGAGCCGGCGAAAGCCGCCCTCCAAGGGCACGAGGATCGCCAAGGTGAGCAGGAGCGCGACCAGCGAGCGCGCCAGTATGATCTGGTGCAGCGGATAATCGCCGCTCAGCCACTTGATCGCCATGTCGTTGGTGGTGAAAGCAACGCCCGCACCGACGACACAGAAAATGCCGACGAAATTCGTCGGCACCAGATTGCCCTGATCCCTTGCCTGCACGCCCCGTACTCTCGTTTCGCTGACATGACGCTCTTCGCAGGACGATCCTCTCGCCCAAATCCTCTGCCTTGGCAATAGACATGGGCAATGGATATGGGCAAGAGACATGCGGGAGCGGCAAGCGCATCGACCCGCAACGGCGCGGCGCCGAGCCGCGACGTCGTGGGACCGCAAGGCCCGTGCGCCGGGCGCGCCATCGCCGGCTCTGACGCGGCGGGTCTAACGAGGCGCGTCTAACGAGGTGGGTCTCACGAGGTGGGTCTCACGAGGTGGGTCTGGGGCGGCCGGTCTCGGCGGGCGGCCTCAGCCGGACGATCGGGGAACTTGGCGGAAGTCGAACTGCGGCTTTTCCAACGACCAGGTGCGCACGCGCCCGGTATCGACATCGGGCAGCCGCCGGCCCGTGTAGGGATCGCGGCTCGCCTTCAGGCGGCCGAAATCGTCGCCCCGGTTCATCCGGATATCGAGACCCACGCGCGGCGCGGAAAAGATCTTGCCCCCGCCGATCGGCAGCTTGAAGACGAACATGCCGCTGAGGTCGTCTCGCGGATCCAGCGCCGAATCCTCATCGCCGGCCCGCGCCGCGCCGGACTGCAGCGCCAGCAACGAAATCGCAGCGGCCAAAAAAGCCGTCCGGAGCAGCCCACCGCCTCGCATATCTTCTCGGCCCTTCCCGTTTCGCCGCAAATAATATCTTAAGGTCGGTAAAACAACGCTTAAGAACCGTAATACGACGAGAAGCGACCGGACATCCCTCTCCGCCTTGACCGGAGCGCATGCGCCTCAGCGAATCATCGGCGGCATTAAGGCTTCGTTTACCATAAGCGCTTACATTTCCGGGTCTCCGATATAGCTCATTGGGAACACTTGCCAGGGAAAAGGCCCCATCGTCGAATGGGGCCTTTTCTCATTGCTACGCCCGCCCCGCCCAGACGGAATCTCTCCGCGACCGGCCCTTTGACTTGGCCGGCGACGGGCTTTGTTTTGTCCCCAGGCCATTCTTCGGTTATACTGAAATCATTATTTGCAGTGCATTATTTGAGGGCGTGTTTCATGGGTATTGATCTTGACGTCAATTGGGATCAGATCAGTCGAGCCGCCGACGGATTGATCAACAACTATGGCGAAGGCGCGCTCGCCGAAGGGGAAAAGCGAGCGCAAAGCATGAGAACCGCGGGGTGCTACACGGCGGCGGTGACCTGGGAAAGCATCTGCGAGCTCATCAAGACCCGCGCCGACTCCTAAGGCCGCGGGCAGCCGAGCAGGCGCGGTCGGGGCTGTCCGGCCGTCCCTCCGGGCCAAGGCCGGGCAGAGGCCCGGCAGAGGCCGGGCAGCGTGGCAGCCAGCGCGGCGATGCTTGCCGGCGCTCCGCTTGCCGCTCCCCCCGGCCACCGCCTTGCGACGAGAGCGTTCTCAATCGTCAACCGCGCGGATGCGCGTAGAACAGCTTGGCGACGATACGCCAATCGCCATCGATCTTGATCATGGAAAGGTGGTCCGTGAACCAGGTGGCGTAGCAATAGCCGGCGACCGTGATCACGGCGGTATCGCCCACGAGAACCAGCCCGTCCACCCGGTACTCGAAGGGCTTGTCGCCTGTCTTGGCGTCCGCCGTGCTGGCGATGAAGCCGTCCAGATCGGCGAACTCCAAGGCGCCGTCGAAATGGCCGACCACCGAGGCCCGCGGGTGAAACACCCGTCTGAGCTCGGCCTCGTCGGCATCGACCATCGCCGCGAAATAGCGCCCCGCTACGGCGATGACGTCGTCGGCCCCATCGATTCTTTCATACATGGCGGACCCTTTCGCTCGAGGCATGGACCGGGCCGAAAGTCTATGGCCGGCCGGCGCCCGCCGCCAGGGCCTGGTCGATGAGCACCTTGGCGGCGCTCTTCGCGGTCTCGGCGGCGCGGCCGCGGCTCTCCGCGACCCGGCTCCCGCTGGCGCCGGACTCCGCATGAGCAACCGGGCCGGAAACCCGGCCCGAGACCTGGCCCGAGACCTGAGCGGTGACGATCGCGCCCTCCAGCAGCAGCGCGAGTTCGGCGGCCAGCGTGGCCGGCTCGGGCGCGCCGGCCTGGCGGCACAGGTCCTCGATATAGCGGCGCATCTCGGCCTTGAAATCTCGGCAGGCCCGGCGGATCGGCGTCTCGGCCTCGGCGTATTCGCCGACCGCATTGACGAACATGCAGCCGTAGAAGTTGTCGGCCTCGAACCAGTCGGCGGCAACGTCGAAGACGGCGAGCAGCCGGCCGCGCGGCTCGGCGGCGCGGGCCTCGACCTGGCGCATGAAGGCGTTGCGAAAGCGCCCGTCGTACTTCCGCAGCGCGGCCAGGATCAGCTCGTCCTTGGAGCGAAAGTGCCGGTAGAGCGTCTTCTTGGAGACGCCGGCGCATTTGAGAATCGTGTCGATGCCGACGGCGTGATAGCCGTGCCGGGCGAACAGCGTGATCGCGGTGTCGAGGAGTTGCTCGCGGCGCTGCGAATGGCGCATGGCGGCCTCTCAAGAAGAAACTAATCGGTTTCTAATATAGGACGCGCGCGTGTCCCCGACAACGTACCGCCGGCCAGGGCGCTCCCCCGCCGCACTCGCCCAAGAGTCTCGCCGATCACCCGGATCTTCCGACAGCGGAGCCGCGGCGCGCGCGCACGGATCCGACAAGGAGACAGATCTGTCTCCACGACATCTGAGCCACCATCGAACGCGAAATCCAACCAAGGAGCCTGCCATGCCCCGCATTCCCGCTGTCGACCCGAAGACCGCCGAGGGCGACGCCAAGTCCCTGCTCGACGGCGTGCGCGCCAAGCTCGGCGCCGTGCCCAACATCTTCGCCACCATGGCCCAGGCGCCGAGCGCCCTCGAGGGCTTCCTCGCCCTGAACGCCGCCCTCGCCCAGGGCGCGCTGGCCGCGCCCTTGCGCGAGCAGATCGCCCTGGCGGTGGCCGGCTCGAACGGCTGCGATTACTGCGCGTCCGCCCACACGGCCTTGGGCAAGGGCGCGGGCCTCGGCCGCGACGAGCTGGCGCGCAATCTCGACGGCCGCTCGGCCGATCCGAAGGTTCAACCGGCCCTCGACTTCGCGCGCAACGTCGTCGCCAAGCGCGGCCACGTCTCGGACGACGAGGTCGCCGCCCTGCGGGCCGCCGGCTTCGGCGACCGCGAGATCGTCGAGATCGTGGCGCACGTCGCGGCCAACATCTTCACCAACTACTTCAACATCGTCGCCGGCACCGAGATCGATTTCCCGGTGGTGCGGACCGAC
>JARRKQ010000113.1:0-17222 GCA_037387885.1 Alphaproteobacteria bacterium
GACGACGCGGCGGCGGAGCCGACCACCGCGGTCGACCTTTCAAGCCTGTTGCAAACGCTGTGCGACGACCTCGCCGAGGAAGCTGCCAAGGCCGAGGCGAAGGGGTAGGGGACCGCCCCCAAATCTAACCCAATCTATTTGTAGGGGCGGGTTTGAAACCCGCCCCTACAAATAGTCAAGGTCCGCCGACACCCCGCGGCAGCACCACCCGCGCGACGAGCCCGCCGCCCTCGCGGTCCTCGAGCGTGATGTCGCCGCCATGCCCACGCACGATATTGCGCGCCAGCGCCAGGCCGAGGCCGGTGCCGCCGGTCTCGCGGCTGCGCGATTGCTCCAGGCGGAAGAACGGCGCGAAGACTTGCTCGCGCTGGCCGGCGGGAATTCCGGGCCCGCGGTCGGCGACGGTGATCACGACATCGGCGGTACGTTCCTCCAGATGAACCTCTGCCTCGCCGCCGTATTTGACCGCGTTGTCGATCAGATTGGCGACGGCGCGCCCGAGCGCCACCGGCCGGCCGGCGAGCGTCACCCGGTCGGGTCCGGCATAGGCGACCGTGTGGCCGGCATCGGCGAGGTCGTCGCACAGCGTTTGCAACAGGCTTGAAAGGTCGACCGCGGTGGTCGGCTCCGCCGCCGCGTCGTCGCGGGCGAGCGAAAGCGTGGCGTCGAGCATCTCGCGCATCCGGGCGATGTCCTCGACCGCCTTGGCGCGCTGCTCGTTGTCTTCGATGTAGTCGGCACGAAGCTGGAAGCGGGTCAGCATGGTGCGCAGATCGTGGCTGATCGCCGCCAGCATGCGGGTGCGGTCCTCGACGAAGCGGCGGATGCGGCGCTGCATCTGGTTGAACGCTTCGGCCGCCTCGCGGATCTCGCTCGGGCCGGCCTCGTCCATCGGCGGCGCGTCGACGTCGGTGCCGAGCCGCGCGGCGGCGGCCGAGAAGCGCCGCAACGGACGCGTCACCCGGCGCGAGACCAGGACCGCAAGGCCGATGGCGCCCAGCGCGATCACGGCGATGGTTGCAAGGAAGGTGCCCGGACGCGGCGGCCCGTGCATCCGTTCGGGCACCGAGAAGCTGAGCCAGCTTCCGTCGGTCAGCCTGACATGCGCCACGAGCGGCTCGCCGCGGCGCTTGCGGTCCGTGGGCGTGCCGACCTCGATGGTGGTGAGCCCGCGCGCGGACAGCGACTCCCGCATCCGCCGTGCGATCCAGCGTGTCTCCCAGCGGCGTGCGCGGAGACGCCCGGCCGGGCGCGTCTTCGACCAGCTGAGCTTGAGGTCCCGCCCCGTCGCGGCGTCGAGGGCGCGCGCGCGGATCTCCGGCGGCATCCGGTCGATCATCGCGGCGACCCCCGCGGCGGTCTCGAACGCGATGCGGCTGCCGGGCGGTCCGTCGCCGCGGGCCACGCTCAGCCACCACACCATCGTGCTCGCCCAGATCACGATGAGCAGGCCCGCGATCAGGACCAGCGTGTTTCGGCCGGCAATGCTGCGGGGCCACAGACGTCTCAGGGGGCGTCTCAGGGCGCGCATCAGGCGCGCTCCACATCGGCGGTGAAGATGTAGCCGCCGCCGCGCACCGTCTTGACGAGCTGCGGGTCCTTGGGGTCGGCCTCGACCTTGCGGCGCAAGCGGCTCAGCTGCACGTCGATGCTGCGGTCGAAGGCCGCCGCCGCCCGCCCCCGCGTGAGGTCGAGCAGCTGGTCGCGGTTGAGCACGCGCTTGGGATGCTCGGCGAAGGCGGCGAGCAGGTCGAACTCGCCGGCGGTAAGCGCCACCAGCGCGCCGCCCGGTTCCCGCAGCTCGCGTTTCGCCAGATCGAGCGTCCAGCCGGCGAAGCCGAGCCGCCGCCTGCGCTCTTCCGTCGCCGGTCCCGCGCTCTTGCCGACGCGGCGCAGCACCGCGCGGATGCGCGCCAGGAGCTCGCGCGGATTGAAGGGTTTCGCCAGATAGTCGTCGGCGCCCATCTCGAGCCCGACGATGCGGTCGGTCTCCTCGCCGAGTGCGGTCAGCATAATCACCGGCAATGCGCTTTCGACCCGCAGGCGCCGGCAGAGGCTGAGCCCGTCCTCGCCCGGCAGCATCAGGTCGAGCACGACGAGGTCGAAGCGCGCCGCCTCCATCGCCTTGGCCATGGCGCGGCCATCGGCGGCGGTCTCGACCCGCATCTCGTGCTTCTTCAGGAAGCGCGCCAGCAGGTCGCGGATCTCGGCGTCGTCGTCGACGATCAGGATGTGGGGCGTCCGGGCCATGGCGCGGGAGTATAGGCGCGCCATGTGGCCCCTCCGGAAAACTTTGTAACGCTTTGTAACAGGCCCGGCCGCTGAAACACGGCGTTACCAAACCCCGCCACCCCCGACATCGTCGTGCAACACCGCCGCTCCATACCGGTGGGCGAGGCGGCGCTGATCGCCGCGATCTGAGCATATCGGACATAGGAGGACTGTCATGAAGACCCGCACCATCCTGATCGGCGTGACCGCCGCGGCCGCAATCCTGGGGGCCACCACCGTCGTCGCCTGGCCGACCGCGCCCAGCTACACCGCGGGCGTCGCCGCCCGGCAGATGCAGCTCGGCGCCGTGGCTGCCCACTTCCGCGGCGGCTGGGGCCGTGGTGGTCATCGGCGCGGCTTCCGGGCGATCTGCAGCGATCGCCGCAACCAGGGCATCGAGCACGGCCTCGCCTTCGTCGAGGGCTTCGTCAACTTCACGCCCGAGCAGACCACGGCGTGGAACGAGCTGGGCGCGGCCATCCGCGCCGGCAGCGCCTCGGTCGCCGAGAAGTGCAAGGAGCTTCAGGCCGCCGGCGAGCCCCGCACCGCGCCCGAGCGCCTGGCCCGTTTCGAGGCCATGGCGACGACCGGGCTCGACATCCTGAAGCGCGTGCGCCCGGCCTTCGACCGCTTCTACGCGACGCTGAGCGACAAGCAGAAGAAGGCGCTCGACGGGCTGATCGAGCACCGCCACGGCGGGCGCTGAGGGAGGCAGGGATGTTTGATCTTGACCATCAAACCGGTCCCGGTGGCGGCGGGCATGACCGTCGCAGCCGGGCCGCGCCCCCGGTCGGCCCTGAGCGGATCGAAGCGATGATCGCGCTGGCCGAACAGTATCTCGCCATCGACAACGATCAGCGCGCGCCCTGGGAGCAGCTGACCGGAACGCTGCACGATTGCGTCGAGGCGATGCAGATCGCGTGGGCGGGGCTCGAGCGCTCCGACGACCGCGCGTTCGCCCGCTTCGACCGTCTCGGCGATGTCGCCGACGTCGTTTCGGCCGCGGTCCGCCGGCTGCGCCCGGACCTCGAGGCGCTCTACGGCACGCTCGACGCGGGGCAGCGCACGGCGCTCGACAGGCTGATCGACAAGGCAATCGGTGCCGGCCCCGTCGCCCGCGCCTGGCAATAGCGCCGTTTCCCGAACCTCCCTCTCCTTCGGCCGCCCGTGGCATGGTATCCGCGGGCGGCCAAACCTTTTCGTGTGGGCTACGTTGCGCTGCTTCCGTCTACTTCATAATGGTTTGCGGCGCCTTGCCCTTCTCCACCCACTGCTCGAGCGCGCTCAGCGGGTCGATGCTGTGTTGGTTGACGCCGTTCGCGCCCTTGAGCAGCCCGCAGTGATCCATGCCGGGGATCATGAAGAGCCGCACGAAGGCTTTGGTCTTCTCCGCCCCGCCCATCTTCGCCTGCACCTGCTCGTACCATTGCAGCGTCTTGTAGGGGGGCACGATGGCGTCCGCCCAGCCGTGCCAGACGATCATCTTGCCGCCGGCCTTGCGGAACTTGGAGATGTCCGGGTTGTCGGAATTGTAGACCATGGCCATGGCTTTGAGCTTCGGCGGATCGGTGTCGAAGTTGAACTTGGCGGCCGTAAAGCTCGGACCCGGATCATCGGCGAAGGCCATGTAGGCCAGGAAGTTCTGCCCGAAGATCGGGATCAGCTTGCCGCCGCCGCCCTTCTTGCCGGTGAGCCATAGCCACCAGAAGCGCTCCGAGCCTTCGGGGATCTGTCCGGCGAAGAGCGGCGTGCCCTTGGAATCGCGCGCGCCCTGCCGCCATTTCGCGACGACACTGAGCTCGGCCGTGGTCAGGCATTTGCCCGTATCGGCGCCGGCCTTGCACTGGATCTTGGAGAGATCGACCTTGCATTTGCGCGGATCCTGGATGACGCCGTCGCGCTTGCCGTCGACCGCATCGCATTGGCGCATCACCTCGTCGCCAACCAGCTTGTCCCTGCCGGGCTTGAGGATCGGCTTGCCCTGCGCATCGGTGTTTGCCTGGACGAGCCAGGCCATGCTGGTGGCCACCAACCCGGTGTAGTCCATCGCCGGCGCGCCGGAGATGATGCCGGTGAACATGGTCGGATATTTGAGCGACGCCATATGCGCCATCCGGCCGCCGGTCGAGCAGCCCTGGAAGTAGGCGCGGCTGGGCTTGCCGTTGTAGAAGGCGGCGATCATCGCCTTGGCCACGCGGTTGGTCTCGCCGATCGAGCGCCAGCCCCAGTCGCGCTCGCCGACCGGATTGTGGTCGGCCCAGGAGGCGTCGACCACGCTCATGCCGTGATGGCCGCTGTCGGAGGCGGCGGTGGCGTAGCCCTTTTTCAGGCCCGGCCCCATCGCGTTGATGAAGCCCTTGGACTTGTCGCCGCGGGCGAGGATGCCGCAGAAGCCGCCGCAGCCGACCTGATAGAGCTTGCCGTTCCAGCCGGTGAGCGGCAGCCGCACCTCGATCGAGATCGCCGGCAACGCGATCGCGCGCACCTGGCAATAGGCGGGCAAGCCCTTGTCGCCGCGGTTGACCCGCGCCGACGTCACGAAGCCCGCATCGATCTGGAGATTGCGCAAGCCCACGCAGCGCGCCTCGGCGCTTTCGGCCGCCTGGGCCTGCACTGCCGGCATGAGCGACGCGACGCCGAGCGCCAGGGCAACACCGATTGAACGAACCGACCAGAACCGTGCCGACATTATCGTTTCCTCCCAGGAGTGAGTCCGCTTGTGCGGATTGCCGTTGCGCGTCGTCCTCGCCCGATCAAACGCTAGGGCAAGGCGAAACGGGGAGTCAATCGAAGGTTGAGGTCAGCGCGTCCACGCCTCCGCTCGGCGAATGGGACAGTTGAGACGGTTGGGACGGTTAAGTGGGACAGATGAGACAGCTGCGGTGGGACAGCTGAGACGGGGTGCTGAAATCCGATCGTTGTTCGGACGCCGTTCGGTCCCGCCTCAGGGCTTGCCGATAAACCGCACCGTGTCGTCGAGCACCGGCGCCAGGCCGTGGAAGAACTTCGAGATCGCAATCACGATCTGACCGTGGCCGATGCCGGGATAGCTGCGCGCGGTCGCGGTCCCGCCGGCGCGGCGATAGGCCTCGGCGAGGCCGGGGCCGTTGCGCGCGCCCACGACCGTGTCGAGCCCGGCCGACAGCAACAAGAGCGGCGGCCCGTTCTTGGCGGCGCCGTTCTCGGCGAAGACGACCGGCCGGGCATTCGGCTTCGGATGCGCGGCGAAAATCTCGGCCAGGCGTGGAAGTCGCTCGGGCTCGAAAACATAAGGACCGGCGAGGCCGATCATGCCGCCGATCGTTTTGCGCGGCACGCCCGCGGCCTTGAGATAGCTGGGGTCGAGCGCTAGCAGGGCGGCGATATGCGCGCCCGCCGAATGCCCCATCAGATAGATATGCTCGGGGTCGCCGCCATGGCGGCGCACGTTCTCGCGCACCCAGGCGACGGCGCGCGCCGCGTCCTCGACGAAGCCCGGAAAGCGCGCCCGCGGATAGAGCCGGTAGTTGATCAGCACCACGACGTAGCCCGCGTCCGCAAAGGCGCGGCCGACGAAGCCGTAGCGGTTCTTGTTGCCGCGCCGCCAGCCGCCGCCATGGATGAAGATCAAGGTCTTGCGGGGCTTGGCGTCCGAGCCCGCGCCGTCCGGAAGATAGAGGTCGAGCTTGTGGCGGCGGTCGGGGCCGTAGGCGATGTCGCGCGGGCCGCGGGCTGCGGCCGGCAGGGCGAGCAGCGCCAGGGCGGGGAGCAGGAGAAGCGTGCGGGCGAGCTGGTTCATGATGAGGTTATACGGACCGACGGGCGGAATGGTTTCCTGTTCCGACGCGCACGATCACCAGCCGCCGCCACCGCCGCCGCCGCCACCACCGCCGGAAAAGCCGCCGCCGCCGGAGCCCGACGAGGAGCCCGGCGCGGTCGAGGACGAGGAGATGGCGCTCGAGAAGGCGCCGCCCAGGCCGCTCGCGAGCCCCGTTGCGCCCAAAGCCGACCACGACGTGCCGTGATACCAGTAGGGATGATAGGGCGTGCCGTCGGCCATGCGCGCGGCCTTGAGCACATCGGCGAAGCGCTCGCTCCACTTCTGCTCGACGTCGAGCGCCAGCGCGTAGGGGAGAAACTTCTCGAAGAGCTCGGGCGTCTCGGCGGGCGGGTTCATCAGGTTCATGCGGTCCTTCTCGGCGACCGACAGGTACATGCGGAAGCCTTCGAGCTGATCCATGATCTTGCGGCCCATCCGCGTCGGCGCGCGCATTAAATGAAAGAACAGCGCGTTCAGGAAACCCATCGCCAGGATCATGACGACGCCCAGCCAGTCGATGATCGCGCCGAGCCCGATGGCGCCGGCGATCTCGCCGCCGAAGAAGGGGATGAAGAAGAGCGTCATGATGACGCCCATCGCATAGCTGCCCGAGGTCCAGGACTTCCAGACCTGCATGCCGAGGAAGAAGACGCCCATCGTCCAGACGCTGAGCCAGATGCCGATGAAGACCGCGCCGACCGCCTCGTCCGCCGTCACCAGGGCGATTAAGACCGCGACCACGGTGATGCCGAGACCGGCGAAGACATAGCCGCGATTGGTGAGGAAGTAGGCCTTCTCGAACTCGAGGCGGAGATAGGCCTTGAGTTCGTTCAGCGCGCCGCGGATCTTGGAGTGGTTCTTCTGCTCGAGCTTGATCTTCGCCTTGGAGCGGAAGAGCTTCTTGGCGATATCGCGCTCGCCCTGCGTCAGCTTCGACTTGTCCTCGTCGATGCGCTCCAGGGTGAACTTCTTTTTCTTGTCCTCGGAGATGGTGAGGTAGCCCTTGACCGCCATGTTGACGACCGCGGCCGCGAACGCCTTGTTGTCGAAGCCCATGCGGCGGATGAAGCGCGCGGCGGCGGGGGAGATGCCCTTGGGCGGCTCGTACAAGGGAATGATCGCGCCCTTGGCGGGATCGCGGCCGACCCGGATCCAGGCGAACAGATAAAAGATCCCGAGCACGACGAGGCCGACGAAACCGAGGATGGCCGGTGCGTTGTCGGCGAGGAACCAGCCCATCTTCTCCGTGCTCGAGGGCGGGGTGACGATGCCCTTGGTGAAGCCGACCGCGACCGACAGCCCCTCGCGGGCGCGCAAACGCCGGGTCGTGCGGAAGACCATCTCGCCCGGCCCGCCAGGGCTTTTGGAATAGGCCGTGCCGCGCGCGCCCTGCGGTCCGGTATAGGCGATGCTCTGGCGCACGCTGGCGCCGGCGGGCAACACGACCGTGGCGCTCGCCTGCTCGATCGTGAACGCCCAGCCGTTGCCGGTGACGTTCCAGTAGATCTCGTCGTAGCCATCGAAGAAGCCGACAATGCGGCTCATCCGGTATTTGATGGTGTAGGTGTAGACGCCGCGCGGCAGGAAATAGCTCTTGCGGCCGATATAGATGCGGATGCCGTTCGAGCGGCTTTCGGTGTGGTAAGCCTCTGTTTTGCCGTCTCTTTTTATCTCCAGAATCTTGAAGCCGACCGTCATGCGCGCGCCGTCGGGTGTGCGGTAGCGCAAGGGCAGGTCGCGGTAGATGCCGCGCTTGATCCGCCGTCCGAGCGCCACCACGCGGATCGTCTCGGTGACGATCACGCTCGCATCCTTCTTCACCTCAACGCGGCTGTCGTAGTTGACGATGCGCTCGTAGGAGAGGTTGGTGACGGGCCGCGATGCCCCGCCACCACGTTCGGCGCCACCACGTTCGGCCCCGCCGCTTCCAAAGCCGCCACCTTCGCTACTGCCGCCGCCTGCACCGCTGCCGCCGCCACTTTCGGCGCCACTGCTGCCACCGCCGCCGCGCTCATCCATGCCGCCGCCCTCTTCGGCCGATTGGGCGAACGCGGCGCTTGCGATCACGACGGCGCAGGCAAAGCAAAGGAACCACTGTATGGGCGAGACGAGGCGCCGAACCATGCGCATATTCCTGTATGTGGGTGTCGTCAGCTCGCCAGCTTTATCTCGGGCGCAGCGCCTTCTTCCGGTGCATCGAGCTGGAAGTATTCCGCGCGTTTGAAGCCGAAGACGGTGGCGATCAGATTGCTCGGAAACGATTGGACGTAGATGTTGAGGTTGCGCACGGTGCCGTTGTAGTAGCGCCGCGCATATTGGAGATGATCCTCGACCTCGGTTAGCTTTTCCTGAAGATCGAGGAAGACCTTGCTGGCCTTGAGGTCAGGATAATTTTCCGCCACCGCGAAAAGCCGGCCGATAGTCTGCGCGAGGTCGCCTTCGATCGCCCCCCGCGCTTCGGGATGGCTCTCCTTGCCCGCCTCGCCGCGCAGCTTGACGATGCGCGTGAGCACATCCTGCTCGTAGATTTTGTAGCTCTTGACGGTTTCGACCAGGTTGGGGACGAGATCGAAGCGCCGCTTGAGCTGTACGTCGATGCCGCTCCAGCCCTCGCGCGTCATCGCGCGCAGGCGCACGAACTTGTTGTAGATCCAGATGACGGCGACGACGAGAAGAACGACAAGTCCGATCACCACCCAAATCCACATGGCCGCTCCTGCTGGCTGAACTGCGCGCGCCTACATGAGCCAGGCGACGAAGCGCAGTCTAGCGAGCGCAGCGAAGCGGGCCAACCAGAAGCGCAACAAAACGTTGGACCGTTTTTGATTTTCATCTCCCCGCTGCGCGCCCGTTGCGCAGGAATGTTGTTCGTGACAACAAATTAATCCCGACGAAGACGTTCACTTTTACCAGGGGTGGTGAAACGCATATCAGTTTTATCTAGCGGCACCCGTTTTCAAATGGCCCGCGATTCGGCGCGGTGATACTGTTGTCGGATAGCGCTGCGGTTTCTTGCTCTGGTTGTTGGACGGCGAGGGGCGGAAGACCGGCGCACGCGGCGCTTTTGTCTTCGTTTTCAAACTGATCGAGCCGGCCCCTCGTCAAGACCGCTTGACCGAGGCCGCACAATTCGGGCCGGGCAAACTGCGCGACAATTAGGGAGGTTCCCTTGGCGACACTCAAAGTGAATGGCGTCGAACGAAAGTTCGACGGCGATCCGAACATGCCGCTGCTGTGGTATGTGCGCGACGAGCTCGGCTTGACCGGCACGAAATACGGCTGCGGCACGGGACTGTGCGGCGCCTGCACGGTGCAGGTCGACGGTAAGGCGGTGAAGGGCTGCCTGACGACGGTCAGCGAAGCTGCCGGCAAGGCGGTGACCACGATCGAGGGGCTGTCGAAGGACGGCAACCATCCGGTCCAGATCGCCTGGCGCGAGCTCAACGTGCCGCAATGCGGCTTCTGCCAGGCCGGCCAGATCATGAAGGCGTCCGCCTTGCTGGCCGAGAACCCCAAGCCGAAGGACCAGGAAATCCTGAGCGGCATGCAGGGCAACATCTGCCGCTGCGGCTGTTACCAGCGGATCGTGGCGGCCGTCCGGCACGCCTCGACGGGAGCATGAGGCCATGTTGCATCATCTGAATGAGCAACTCGCGACCACGCCGATTCCGCAGCTCGGGCACGCCGTCTGCGAGAATGTGAGCCGCCGGTCGTTTCTCGCCGGAACCGCCGCCTTCGTCGTCGCCATGCAGGTCGTGCCCGCGCACGCCTACAAGAGCTACAAGCACGGCGGCCTCGGCATGCCGCACGGCATCGTCGCCAAGCCGCATGTCTTCGTCTCGATCGATCCCGACGGCACGGTGACCATCGTCGCCCACCGCTCGGAGATGGGCACGGGCTCGCGCACCTCGATCCCGATGGTGATCGCCGACGAGATGGAGGCCGACTGGGCCCGCGTGAAGATCGTCCAGGCCGAGGGCGACGAGCCCAAATACGGCAACCAGGACACCGACGGCTCGCGCAGCCTGCGCCATCACATCCAGCCGGCGCGCGACATCGGCGCCTCGGTGCGCCTGATGCTCGAGCAGGCCGCGGCCAAGCTGTGGAAGACCGATCCGAGCGAGGTGCAGGCGATCAACCACGAGGTCGTGCACAAAACCCTCGGCGTCCGCGTCGGCTACGGCCGGCTCGCCAAGGCGGCGATGGGCCTGCCCGCGCCCAAGCGCGAGAGCCTGCGACACAAGACCGAGAGCGAATTCCGCTATATCGGCAAGGGCACGGTGCGCATCGTCGATCTGCATGACATCACCACCGGCAAGGCGACCTACGGCGCCGACGTGCGCCTGCCCGGCATGAAATATGCCGTGATCGCCCGGCCGCCCGTGGTCGGCGGCACGATCAAGAAGGTCGACAAGGCAGCTGCCCTCAAGGTGCCGGGGGTCGAGCGGGTCGAGGTCATCCCGACCACCGGCCTGGGCTCGAAGTTCAAGCCGCTCGGCGGTGTGGCCGTGGTCGCCAACTCGACCTGGGCCGCGATCCAGGGCCGCGATGCGCTGAAGATCGATTGGGATCCGGGCCCGCATGGCACTTACGACACGGTCGCTTACGAAAAGACGCTGCGCGCCTCAGCGCGGAAGCCGGGCACGCCCCACCGCAACCAGGGCGATGCGGTCAAGGCGCTCAAGGGGGCGAAGAAGGTCTTCACCCGCGAGTACTACCAGCCGCATATGGTCCACGCGGCGATGGAGCCGCCGGCGGCGCTTGCCAGCTTCAAGGACGGCCGCTGCGAGATCTGGGCGCCGGCCCAGAGCCCCTATGCGGTGCGCACCGACACGGCGGCCTATCTCGGCATCAAGCCTGACGCGGTGAAGGTGAACGTGACGCTGCTGGGCGGCGGCTTCGGGCGCAAGTCGAAGGGCGACTTCGCCACCGAGGCGGCGTTCCTGTCCAAGCTCGTCGGCGCGCCGGTACGCGTGCAGTGGACGCGCGAGGACGATATCCGCCACAGCTTCCACCACACGACCTCGGTGGAGCGGATCGAGATCGGCCTCGATGCCAAGAACAAGCCAGTGGCCTGGCGGCATCGCAGCGCCGCGCCCTCGTTCCTGTCGACTTTCGTGCCCGACAAGGGCGTGCAGCACCCGATCGAGCTCGGCATGGGGCTGGAGGACATGCCCTTTGATATCGCCAACGTACGCGCCGAGCAGTGCAAGGCGCTGGCGCATACGCGGGTCGGCTGGTTCCGCTCGGTCTCGCATATTCCGCGGGCCTTCGCGGTGCAGTCGATCGCAGCGGAGCTGGCCACCGAGTTGGGCCGCGACCAGAAGGAGATGCTGCTCGAGCTGATCGGCCCGGCGCGCAAGCTCGACTACAAGGCCATGGGCCTGAAGAAGGCAATGTGGAACCACGGCGAGCCGTACGACGAGTTCCCCTTCGATACGGGGCGTCTGCGCAACGTGGTCGAGCTCGCGGCCGCGAAAGCCGGTTGGGGCAAGACGCTGCCCAAGGGCGAGGCCCTCGGCATCGCCGGGCACCGCAGCTTCGTGACGTATGTCGCGACGGTGGTGCGGGCGAAGGTCGACGAGAAGGGCAACCTCTCCGTTCCCGAGGTGCATGTCGCGGTCGATTGCGGCTTCGTCGCCAACCCCGAACGCGTGCGCTCGCAGATCCAGGGTGCGTGCGTCTTCGGCATGACGGCAGCGCTCTTCGGCGGCGTGACCTACGAGAAGGGGGCGGTGACCCAGAGCAACTTCCACGACTACCGGATGGTGCGCTCGAACAACTATCCGCGGCGCGTCCACGCGCATGTCGTGGAGCATCCCTTCGCGGTCCACGCCACCGGGATCGGCGAGCCGATGGTGCCGCCCTTCATCCCGGCGCTGACCAACGCGATCTTCAACGCCAGCGGCAAGCGGATCCGCAACCTGCCGATCGGCGATCAGTTGAAGGCGTAAGGCCAGTTGAAGACGTGAAGTGGGGCGTAAGTAAGTAAGCCCGGATCACTCCAGCCGGCACGAAACGGGCCCGTCCAGGCAGGACGGGCCCGATTTGTCTGCGGTTTGCGAGGACTGGCCGAGGTTTAAAGGCCCGCTATTTGGCGGAATCGTGGGGCGTTTCGATGATTTCCGCACCCTCCTTCAAGCGACGCTTGACAGCCCTATCAACCGCGCATATGTTGCATGCGAACCAACCGACCGTTTGGTTGGATGATTTTCCTGATCGGCGTATCCGGGGCCGGGAATCCGGCCTTTTCTCGTCAGCGCATCAGCCCCCTCAGCGTCAGCCCTTATCCGCTCATGGCCGTCAAGAAGACCGACCGCGACAACGTCATCGACGGGGCCCTCAACCTCTTTCGGGTGAAGGGCTATCACCACACGTCGATGTCGGATATCAGCGGCGCCTGCGGCCTCCTGAAGGGCAGCGTCTATCACTACTTCCCGGGCAAGAAGGAGCTCGCCGTGGCGGCGCTCGACCGGGTGATCGAGGACGGTCGGGCCAAGCTCTTCAATCCCGCCCACGATCCGGCGAACGACGATGGACGGACGCCGAAGGAACGCCTGCAGGCGCTGGCCGATGCGGTCGAGCGCTACTTCATCGGCCGCGAAGGCGGCTGCGTGATGGGCAATCTGGCGCTCGAGGTCGGCGGCAGCGTGCCGGAGTTCGTGGAACGCATCCGCATCTACTTCGAGGATTGGGCCAAGGCGCTGACGAAGCTGCTCGCCGGCAAGTACGGCGAGACCCGCGCGCGCGAGCTGGCCGAGGACTCGATCGCCCGCGTGCAGGGCGCAATCATGATCATGGGGCTGACGGGCGACAAGGAGATCCTGCGCCGGGCCGGCCGCGATATCGTCGCGCTGCTCGACTGAGGGGTCGGACTGAGGACGGCGGTGGCATTGTCGCCGTCGTGACGCAATTCAATGCAACGCTATATGGAATACGGGGCTGCGAGCCCCGTCAGTGAGGGAAGGTAAGCGACCATGGAAACGAACGTCGTCATTGCGGGCTACGCCCGCTCGCCCTTCGGCATCGCGCATAAGGGCACGCTGACCAAGGTGCGGCCGGACGATCTGGTCGCCACCGTCGTCAAGGCGCTGATCGAGAAGACCGGCGTCAACAAGGACGACATAGAGACGTTGATCCTCGGCTGCGCCGTGCCCGAGGCCGAGCAGGGCTTCAACATGGGCCGCTACGTCGTCTTCCTCTCCGATCTGCCGGTGAAAACGGGCGGCATCACGGTGAACCGCTGGTGCGGCTCGTCGATGCAGGCGATCCACATGGCCGCGGGAGACATCCAGTTGGGCGCCGGCGAAGCGTTTATCGCGGCGGGTGTCGAGTCGATGAGCCGCGTGCCGATGATGGGCTACAACCCCTCGCCGAACCCCGCCCTCGCGAAGGGCTGGCCGGAGACCTACTTCTCGATGGGCCAGACCGCCGAGGAGGTCGCCAAGAAGTATCAGGTGACCCGCGAGGTGCAGCAGGAGTTCGCGATCACGAGCCATCAGAAGGCCGAAGCCGCGCGCACGGGCGGCCGCTTCAAGGACGAGATCGTGCCGATCGAGACGCCCAACAACGGTGTCGTCGACGAGGACGGCGGCATCCGCGCCGACAGCACCCAGGAAACGCTCTCGGGCCTCAAGCCCGCCTTCGACAAGGACGGCACGGTGACCGCGGGCACGTCCTCGCCGTTGACGGACGGCGCCTCGGCAGTGCTGGTCTGCACCGAGGACTACGCGAAAAAGAACAAGCTGCCGGTGCTGGCGCGCATCAAGGCGATCGCCGGCACGGGGCTGGAGCCCGAGATCATGGGCATGGGCCCGGTCGAGGCGACGCGGAAAGCGCTCGCGCGCGCTGGCCTGAAGATCGAAGACATCGACGTGATGGAACTCAATGAGGCCTTCGCCTCGCAGTCGGTCGCCTGCATAAAGGAGCTCGGCATCGACCCGGCGAAGGTGAACCTCGACGGCGGCGCCATCGCGCTCGGCCATCCGCTCGGCGCTTCGGGCGCACGGATCACCGGCAAGGCGGCCGCGAACCTGGCGCGCGAGGGCGGCAAGTATGCCGTCGCCACCATGTGCATCGGCGGCGGCCAGGGCATCGCGACGGTGCTGGAGAAGGTTTGACGCAGGACCCTTGTCCTAGCCCTTCATCCTGAGGAGCCGCCGAAGGCGGCGTCTCGAAGGACGAAGGGCGGGCCGCGTACCATCCTTCGAGACGGCGCGTGCCGCGCCTCCTCAGGATGAAGGCAAAGTTCAAAGGCGGCGAGCCCGCCAGGGAGATACGCAAGATGGACATCCAGAAAGCCGCCGTGATCGGCTCGGGCGTGATGGGGGGCGGGATCGCCGCGCACCTTGCGAATGCGGGCGTGCCGGTGCTGCTCTACGACATCGTGCCCGAGGGGGCGAACGACCGCTCGATCGTGGCGCGCAAGGCCATCGACGCGATGAAGAAGATGGACCCCGCGCCCTTCATGCATCCGCGCGCGATGAAGCTGGTGACGCCGGCGAATGTCGAGGACGATCTCGACGCGCTTGCCGACGTCGACTGGATCGTCGAGGCGATCGTCGAACGCGTGGACATCAAGCAGAATCTCTACAAGACGCTCGAAGAGCACCGCAAGAAGGGCTCGATCGTTTCGTCGAACACGTCGACGATCCCGCTCGCGCAACTGACCGACGGTCTGCCGGAGTCGTTCCAGAAGGACTTCGTCATCACGCACTTCTTCAATCCGCCGCGCTATCTGCGCCTGCTGGAGATTGTCGGCGGGCCGAAGACGCGGCCGGAGGTCGTCAAGGCCGTACGTATGTTCGGAGACGTACGCTTGGGCAAAGGCATCGTCGATGCCAAGGACACGCCGGGCTTCGTCGCCAACCGCATCGGCACGCTGTTCGGCCAGGTCGCGATCAACGAGGCGATTGATCGCGGATTGACGGTCGAGGAGGCTGATGCCATCGCGGGCAAACCGATGGGCCTGCCCAAGACCGGTATCTTCGGCCTCATGGATCTGGTCGGCATCGATCTGATGCCGCATGTCTCCAAATCCCTCTACGACAACGTGCCCGAGGGCGACCCCTACAAGGCGCTCTACCGCTCGTCCGACAAGATCGAGAAGATGATCGCCGACGGCTATACGGGCCGGAAGGGCAAGGGTGGCTTCTACCGCCTCAACCGCGAGGGTGGGAAACGGGTCAAGGAATCGATCGATCTTGAGACCGGCGAGTACAAGCCCTCGGTGAAGGCGCAGCTTGCGAGCGTGCGCGCCGGCCGCAAGGGCCTTCAGGCGCTCGTCACCCATGAGGATAAGGGCGGCGGCTATGCTTGGGCCGTGCTGTCGCACACGCTGTCTTACGCCGCCCTCTTAGTTCCCGAAATTGCCGACGACATCGTCAAGGTCGATGAGGCGATGCGGCTCGGCTATGCCTGGAAATGGGGGCCGTTCGAGCTGATCGACAAGCTCGGCGCGAAGTGGTTCGCCGACAAGCTCGCCGAGGACGGCCGGCCGGTGCCGGAATTGCTGACGAAGGTCGGCGACGGGACGTTCTACCGCGTCGAGAACGGCGTGCTGCAGTATTTCGGCACCGACGGGAACTACCACGACGTCGAGCGGCCCGAGGGGGTCATCAAGCTCGAGGACATCAAGCGCGCCTCCGAGCCGTTGGCGAAGAACGCGTCCGCGTCCCTGTGGGACATCGGCGACGGCGTTGCCTGTCTCGAGTTCCACTCCAAGATGAACGCGATCGACGGCGACATCATGGCCATGATCGAGAAGGCCATCGGCATCGTGGAAAAGGACATGACCGCGCTCGTCGTCTACAACGAGGCGGACAACTTCTCGGTCGGCGCCAATATCGGCCTCGCGCTTTTCGCCGCCAATGTCGGCGTCTGGCCGATGATCGAGCAGGGGCTCGAGCAGGGCCAGCGCACGTACAAGAAGCTCAAATACGCGCCCTTCCCCGTGGTCGGCGCGCCGGCGGGCATGGCGCTCGGCGGCGGCTGCGAGATCCTGCTGCATTCCGACGCGATCCAGGCCTGCGCCGAGGCGTATATCGGTTTGGTCGAGGTCGGCGTGGGGATCGTGCCGGGCTGGGGCGGCTGCAAGGAGATGGTGACGCGCTGGGCGGTCGACGAAAAGCGGCCGGGCGGCTACATGCCCGCCGTCAGCAAGGCTTTCGAGTACATCTCGACCGCCGCGGTATCGCGCTCCGCCAATCTCGCCCAGGACATGAAGATCCTACGTGCCGGCGACGGTATCACCATGAACCGCGACCGTCTGCTCGCCGACGCCAAGGCGAAGGCGCTCGAACTGGCCAAAGGCTACGCGCCGCCCGAGCCGGTCGAGCTCAACCTGCCGGGCCCGACGGCCAAGGCGGCGATGGACCTCGCCGTTGCCGGTTTCGTCCAGCAGGGCCAGGCCTCCGAGCACGATGCGCTGGTGGCCGCCGGCGTGGCGACGGTGCTCTCGGGCGGCGACACCGACATTACCGAGACCGTGACCGAGGACCAGTTGCTCAAGCTCGAAGTGCAGGAGTTCATGAAGCTCGTGCGCACCGAAAAGACGCTTGCCCGGATCGAGCACACGCTCACCACCGGCAAGCCGCTCAGGAATTAGGAGACCGCAATCATGGCGACCTACAAGGCTCCCTTGCGCGAGATGCGCTTCGTGTTGCACGAGATGCTCGGCGTCGAGGCGCTGGCGGAGATGCCGGGCTACGAGGAAGCGACGCCCGATATGATCGATGCGATCCTCGAAGAGGGCGCCAAGCTTTGCGAGAACGAGTTGCAGCCGCTCAACTATTCGGGCGACCAGGAAGGCTGTACGTATGAAAACGGCGTCGTACGTACGCCCGAGGGATTCAAGGAAGCCTACAAGATGTTCGCCGAGTCGGGTTGGTGCGGCATCGCCTGCGATCCGAAATATGGCGGCCAGGGCTTGCCCAAGGTCCTCAACATCGTCTTCGAGGAAATGATCTGCTCGGCCAACATGTCGTTCGGCATGTATCCGGGCCTGTCGATGGGTGCCTACAACGCGATCGAGCATCACGCCACCGACGCGCTGAAGGACGAGTATCTTGTAGGCTTCCTTGAATCCCTCGGGCGTACGTACGACGCCGTTTTCATACGTACAGCCTTCCTGGTCGCCCGAATAGTTGAGCGG
>JARRKQ010000114.1:0-23280 GCA_037387885.1 Alphaproteobacteria bacterium
TACAGCAAGGCACGTACTCGCCCGGAGGACCGTCCGGTGGCTATCCGCCCCAGGGTCCGCCCGCTGGCGGCGGCCAGCCCCCCGCAGCGCCCGGCGGCGGCGCGAGCCCCCCGCAGGCCGCAGGCCAACCAACAGCCGCACCCGCGGGGACATCGCAGGCCGGCCCGTCGGCCCAAACCTCGGGTCAGCCGGCCCCGCCAGCCGCGCAAGGCCAGCCGCCAGTGGCCACTCCGGCGCCGGGCGCAACGACACCCACTGCCGGACAACCGCAGGCGGCTATACCGCCGTCGGCCCCCAGCGCCACACCGGCCCAGAGCGCACCGCCCGCGGGCGCGGCACCGCCGGCCCAACCGGGGGCTCCGGTCGCCAGCACGCCCAGCGCCGGATCGGGAAGCCTGACAGCGGCCAGCCCAACCACACCCCAGGCAGCCGCGGCCGCGGGGCAAGCGACGGCCCAACCTTCCGGACAATCCGCCGCCCCTGCCTCCGCAAGTGGGCCCGCGCCCTCAGGGGCCTCGGCAGTACCTGCATCGGGCACGCCGGGCGCGCCGACCTCCCCGGCCCCGACCGCCACGCCGCAAACCCCGGCGCCCAGCAGCGGGCCGACCACGGCTGCCGGCGGCACCGCGGCAGCTCCGGCAGGCACGCCGCCGCTATCCGCCGACGCCGCGGCGACGGCAGCGGGCCGGACCCAGGCCTCGGCAACGCCGGCACCCTGGCCGGCGCTCGACACCGCGCTCGATGCCCTGCGGCAAAGCCCGGTTCCAACGGTCACGGCGGCCGTTAATACCGCCGTGCCGCAGCCAGGTCCGCAAATGGGCAGCGCCTTGGTGCTGCTGATGTCGGCCTTGCGCGGGGGCGATCTGCGCGGCTGGCTGGGCCAGGACAGCCTCGACGAGCTGAGCCGCATGAAGGGCTCGCATGCGACAAAGTCGCTGGCCGACGACTTCTCTCAGCTCGCCCGTCCCACGCGCAGCGACACGGGCGACTGGCGCGTCTTCAATTTGCCGGTCTTCGACGGCGCCCAGCAACAGCAGATCCGGCTCCACCTAAAGCGCCGCGGACGCGGCAGCGATGCCGACGCGGAAACGCCGTCGCGCTTCGTCTTCGAGCTCGATCTCAGCCGCCTTGGCGCGATGCAGCTCGATGGTCTATCGACGCCCGGCCGCTTCGATCTCGTCGTCCGCTCGACCACGCCGCTGTCTGACGAGGTCCGCGGCGACATCGGCGTGCTGTTTGGCCAGGTCCGCGAGGCCAACGACTTTACGGGCGACGTCTATTTCCAGACCTTGCCGGCTTTCGCGGCCGCTCCAGTCAGTCAGTCGCCGCCACACGCCGACGGGCTCGTCGTCTAATCTGTCTCAGTGATTGGTGCGGCCGCATTGCGGCGGCGGGCTCAGGCCGATGCTTGCTTGCGCCGGTGCATGTCGATGCCGACCTCGTCGAGATCGTTCTGCTCGCGCTTGTCGATCGCGGCCCGCTCGCGCTTCTTAACGTGATCGAGCGCCGTTTCGTATTTCTTGAGCTCGCGATAGGCCTCGGCCGTCTCTTCGCGGGCGCGCTCCAGCGCGGCGTCGATCTCGGCGATCGACCGCTCCAATCGGCCGCGGCGCTCGCGGACATGCTGGTAATAGCCCTGGAGCGTTATGAGGCTGTCCATCGAGCCCCGCGCCGCATGCTGCTCGCGGCCGAGCTCGTCATCGAGCTCCGCGATTTCCTGGCGGAACGAGGCCTTCAGGGTCTCAAGATCGCTCACCTTGCGGCGCGCCTCGTCGAGCGCCCACTTGCTCAGCCGGATCAGATTGGGCAGCGCTCTCACGCGGCATCACTCCCGAGTTCGGGCGGCTGGGCCGCCTCTAGGTTTTGCTCCGGCACGGCCGGCAGGCTGGGCGCGTTGGAGAGCAGCGCCGCCAACGCCGCATAGCCCGAAGCCAACTCACCCCGCTCGTGGCGCCCCTGGCTGAGGAACGCCTCAAGCTGGGGGTAGTAGGCAATCGCCTCGTCGATGCCCGGATCGCTGCCGGGGCGGTAGGCGCCCAGGCGGATCATGTCCGCCATGTCTTCGTAGCGCGCGAGCATCTGGCGGGCGCGCTCCACGAGCGCGTTCTCCTCGGGCGTGTTGCAGTCAGGCATGGTGCGCGAAATGCTGCGCAGAACGTTGATGGCGGGATAGCGGCCGCGCTCGGCGATCGCACGGTCGAGCACGATATGGCCGTCGAGAATGCCGCGCACGGCATCCGCGATCGGCTCGTTGTGGTCGTCACCCTCGACCAGCACCGAGAAGAGGCCGGTGATGCTGCCGCGCTCGGCGCCCGGCCCGGCCCGCTCCAGCAGCTTGGGCAGCTCGGCGAAGACGCTTGGCGTGTAGCCCTTGCTCGCGGGCGGCTCGCCGGCAGCGAGGCCGATCTCGCGCTGGGCCATGGCGAAACGCGTCACACTGTCCATCATGCAGAGCACGTCCTTGCCCTGATCGCGGAAATACTCGGCGACCGACAGCGTCAGATGCGCGGCCTGGCGGCGCAGCAGCGGGCTCGAATCGGAGGTGGCGACGATGACCACCGACTTGGCGAGCCCTTCGGGGCCCAGATCGTCTTCAATGAACTCCTGCACCTCGCGCCCGCGCTCGCCGATCAGGCCGATCACGTTGACGTCGGCCTGGGTGTAGCGGGCCAGCATCGAGAGCAGGATCGACTTGCCGACGCCCGAGCCGGAGAAAATGCCCATGCGCTGGCCGCGGCAGCAGGTCAGGAAAGTGTTAATGGCGCGCACGCCGAGATCGATCTTGTCGCCGACGCGCTGGCGGTCGCTCGCCTTCGGCGGCGATGCGCGCAGACGGTAGCCGGTCTCGCCCTCGTGCATCTTCGGCCCACCATCGGCCGGTGCGCCCATGGCGTCGAGCACACGGCCCAGCCAATCCTCGCTCGGATAGATGACCGGCTCGCTCGTGACGACCTCGGCTTTGCAGCCAAGCCCCACGCCATCGAGCCCCGCAAAGGGCATCAAAAGCGCCTTGCCGTCGCGGAAACCCACGACTTCGCAGAGCACCGGCGGGCCGCCCGTCGCATCGAGACGACAGCGGCTGCCGATCGTTAACTGACGCTCAACGCCGCCAACCTCGACCAGCATCCCCTGGACCGCAGTAACGCGGCCGTAAAGATAGTAGCTGGGCAACTGATTGAGGTCGGTAAGGATATTGTCTGCTAGCACTTGTTGGCCGCCTCCCCAGAATGGCGGCAATCATGGGCTCAACGACTTAAACTTCGGTAAAATGCGGCTCCATGAAGACTTGTTGTTAAGAAATATGTTTTCATGAAAGGAATTGTTAACTATTAAAGAATAGTGTTGCCATAGTTAATGTCCGATGAAATGCCTGCGGGAGCGGCACCTATGCGCGTTTTGCTTGTTGAGGATGACAGCGCCACCGCCAAGAGCATCGAGTTGATGCTGAAGAGCGAGGGCTATGTCTGTGACAGTACCGACCTGGGGGAAGACGGCCTCGAGATCGGCAAGCTCTATGACTATGACATTATTATCCTCGATCTCATGTTGCCTGACATCGACGGATATGAAGTCTTGCGCCGACTGCGCGCTTCCAATGTCGAAACCCCCGTTCTGATCCTCTCGGGCATGGCCGAGCTGGACGCCAAGATCAAGGGTCTCGGCTATGGCGCCGACGACTACCTGACGAAGCCGTTCGACAAGCGTGAGCTGGTCGCCCGGATCCAGGCCATCGTCCGCCGCGCCAAGGGGCATTCGGACTCGATCATCAAGACCGGCCGCCTGACGGTGAACCTCGACACCCGCACCGCGGAAGTCGAAGGCCAGCCGCTGCACCTGACCGGCAAGGAATACGGCATCCTGGAGCTGCTCTCCCTGCGCAAGGGCACGACGCTCACCAAGGAGATGTTCCTCAATCATCTCTACGGCGGGATGGACGAGCCCGAGCTCAAGATCATCGACGTCTTCGTCTGCAAGCTGCGCAAGAAGCTGGCGGCGGCCTGCGGCGGCTCGAACTACATCGAGACGGTGTGGGGCCGCGGCTACGTGCTGCGCGACCCGGTCGAGGAGACCCAGGACGAGCCGGCGGAGGCGATGGCGGGCTAACCTGCCGACGCATCTCTCAGAACAGGAAAACGCGGCGCTCATCGGGCGCCGCGTTTTTCATTGCGGATAGCCGAACTTTGGGCGGATAGCCGAACTTTGGATCGCTGAGCCGGTTCTCTAGGCCGAGGCTTGGTTGGCGCTAGGCGCGGCCGCCGGTGCCGGAGGCGTCTGCGCACGCCGCGCTGAGGCCGGGCGCAGATAGACGCCGTCGAGACCCTCGAACGGCAGGAAGCGCTCGGCAAGGCCGGCGATCTCTTCGCCTTGGCCCAGCATCAGGATCCCGCCGTCGTTCATGACCGCGGCCAGCCGGTCGAGCGTCTCGGCCTGACCCTCCGCATCGAAGGAGCCCAGCACGTTGCGGCACAGGATGATGTCGAAACTGCCAAGCCCCTCGGGGGCTTTCAGCAAGTTGGCCGTGCCGAAACGCACCATTTTGCGGATCGGCTCGTTGACCTGCCAATGCTCGTCCGGCGCCTCGCCGAAGTATTTGAGCAGCATGCGCACCGGCAGGCCGCGCTGGACCTCAAAGCGGTTGTAGATGCCGGTCGTCGCGCGTTCGAGGAGCTTGCGATTGAGATCGGTTCCGACCACCTCGAGCGTCCAGCCGCTGAGTTCGACCGCCATCTGATCGAGGATCATGGCCACCGAATAGGCTTCCTGGCCCGTAGAGCAGGCTGCGCTCCACACGCGCAGGCTGCGCTGCTCAGTGCGCTGAATCTGAATCCGCGGAATGATCGCTTCGCGCAGGCTCCGGAACGCCTCGGAATGGCGGAAGAAATAGGTGTCCTTGGCGATCAGCGCGTCGACGACGTCGCTCGCGACCTCACCTTCGGGCGCCCGCCGCACGAGATCGACGAGCTCGCCGGGATCGCTGCACTTGTTACGCTGGCCGAGACGGGCGAGCCGGTTCTCGACCACGTAGGCCATGTCGGGGCCGATGACGTAGCCCGCGCGCAGCTTGACGAGCCTGGCGAAAAAATCGAGCTCTTCGCGGTTCATTGGGCCGCCTCATCCATGGTCATTGCAGGCCCGCCAGCTCGAGTTTCGACGCGAAGACGTCGCTGTCGAAGGGCTTCATGATGTATTCCGTGGCGCCCGCCTGGACCGCCGCCTCGATGCTCGCATAACTGCCTTCGTTGCTGCAGAAGACCACTTTCGGCATCTTGCCTTTGCTGTGCTGCGGCAATTGCTGAAGGAACTCGATCCCCGACATATCCGGCAGCTGCCATTCGATCTGGACGAGATCTGGCCCCCATTCTTCGCAGGCATCGAGCCCTTCGTCGCCTTCCTCGGCCTCTTCGACCTCATAGCCGCGGGCCTCGAGGATCTTGCGCGCGACCGCTCGGATCACCCGCGAATCGTCGACGATCAGGCAGCGCATCGCGGCGCCCCCTTGCTCCAACATGCGAGACCGCCAAACGCGGCCGAAAGACCGGAAACCTCGCTCACCCCTCACCTCGGCGGCTAGAAAAGGCCGGATCAGGCGCAGCGACAGCCGCGCCCGTCATGCCGGAAACCTTTATGAAATTGCCCGAAAACGCTTAAGAACCGGTGAAAACGACACTATGTATTCAACTATTAGAGGTGATATTGCACCCTATATGCACGCGCCCGTCGCTTTGATCGATCTCCACCGCGCTATTGAGCGATCGGGCGTAACGGGCGGAAAAGAACCCCTGAACGGTGCGCGGGGTCATGGCCGATACATCGGCCTCGTCGGCGAGACCGGCCAGGCATTCGGGTGACAAGGTGGCGCCTTCGCCGCTCGATGTAAGATCGATCCGCAGGCCGCCCCCGGCATCGCTCAGGCGGACCGCGATCGTCCCCCCGCGGGGCAAAGCCTCCGCGGCCAGCAGAAGCAGGTTGAGGAGCAGCTTCACCCGGTCCTCGGCGATGGGCATCACCATCACCGCGTCGATCGGCCAGTCGAGGGTGATCCCGTGGCCGCCCATCATGCCCTTGGTGATCTCCTTGGCCTCGGCGTCCGAACGGACCGAGTCCGAGGCGAGCCCGTAGGCCACGCGGAAGAACTTGAGGCGATCGGCGGCTTTGATCGAGCTGTCGGCAATGAGGCCCAGAATGTCCTCGGCGTCCTCGGGGCCCATATCCCGCAGGAGCTCGACCCCGTTGCTGACGGCGCCCACCGGGCTGACGAGATCATGGCACAGCTTGGCGCAGAGCAGGTGGAACACCCGCAGTTCGATGGTTTCGCTCATGAGGGGGGATCGACTCGCAGTTGATTGCGGCGCAGGACAATTCGGCTTCGTCACCCGCGGCGCCGGGGAGAGTTCTTTAACCGACGCTCCTCGGCTTGTAAAATCCACCGCCCCGGTACAACCGCCGGGCACCGCCCGCAGAAATGGAATGCCATGTCCGAATTCCTCGCCCCGGGCGTCTTCGTCCGCCACCCGACCGAGCAGGATTGGGGGCTCGGTCAGGTCCAATCGGTCGACGGGCACCGGGTGACGGTCAATTTCGAGAATGCCGGCAAACGTCTTATAAATGTCACTGTGATCACGCTGATCGAGGTTGAGCCGAACGGCGACAGCGCGTAAGCACCGGCACAACCGAGCGCCCCCGGCAATCATCCTTTCCATGTCCGCTCAGAGCGGCGGACGGAATGACCATGGCAAACGCGGATATGAGCAAAGACGGCCAGAAATCGGCCTACCGGCATCCGGGCAAAGGCGAGCGCCGCACGCGCCGGCAGCCGAAGGGCCGCCAGCTCGATCAGCAGGCGATGGCCGAGGTGGCGGACCTGCTGGGCGAGCAGCCGCGCCAGCGTGATCTGCTGATCGAGTTCCTGCATTTGATCCAGGACGCCTACGGGCACCTTTCGGCGGCGCATATCGCAGCGCTCGCCGACGAAATGGGCCTGGCCCAGACCGAGGTCTACGAGGTCGCGACCTTCTATGCGCATTTCGACGTGGTGCGGGAGGGCGAGGCGCCGCCGCCGCCGCTGACCGTACGCGTCTGCGACAGCCTGAGCTGCGAGATGGCGGGAGCGCAAGCGCTCCTGGACACGCTGCCGGACGCACTGGGCAAGGACGTCCGGGTGGTGCGCGCGCCCTGCATGGGGCGCTGCGAGTGCGCGCCCATCGCCGAGGTCGGCCACCGCAGTATCGAGGCGGCGACGGTCGATAGCATCGTACAGGCCGTGGCGGCCAAGGACGTCAAGCCGGTCATCCCCGCCTACGCCGATCTGAACGCCTACCGAGAGGACGGCGGCTATGCGCTCCTGCAAGGCTGTCTCGCTGAGCTCCGCGGGCTCGGCGGCGCGGGCTTCCCGACCGGGCGCAAATGGGAGTTCGTGCGCGCGGCGCCGAAGCCGCGGCTCTTCGCCGTCAACGCCGACGAGGGAGAGCCCGGCACCTTCAAGGACCGGTATTATCTCGAGACGGACCCGCATCGCGTGCTCGAGGGCATGTTGATCGCCGCCTGGGCGGTCGAGGCCGAGGCGGTCTATTTCTATCTGCGCGACGAATACCCGCATATCCGCGAGATACTGCTCGCGGAGATCGCGGCCCTCAACGAAGCACGCTTGGCGCCGCACACCGAGATTCATCTGCGGCGGGGTGCGGGCGCCTATATCTGCGGCGAGGAATCGGCGATGATCGAATCGATCGAGGGCAAGCGCGGCCTGCCCCGCCACCGCCCACCCTATGTCGCGCAGAACGGCATCTTCGGCCGGCCGACATTGGTCAACAACGTCGAGACGCTCTACTGGATCCGCGACATCGTCGAGAAGGGCGCGGACTGGTTCGCGGGGCACGGCCGGAACGGCGGCAAGGGTCTGCGCAGCTATTCGGTCTCGGGGCGGGTGAAGGAGCCCGGCGTCAAGCTCGCCCCCGCCGGGATCACCGTCAGCGAGCTGATCGACGAGTTCTGCGGCGGCATGGCGGACGGGCACGCGTTCATGGGCTATCTGCCGGGCGGCGCCTCGGGCGGCATCCTGCCGGCGAGCATGGGCGACCTGCCGCTCGAATTCGGCAAGCTCGAGGAACACGGTAGCTTCGTCGGCAGCCATGCCGTGGTCATCCTCTCCGACCAGGACGACGTGCGGGCGGCCGCGCTCAACCTCGTGCGCTTCTTCGAGGACGAGAGCTGCGGCCAATGCACGCCGTGCCGCGTCGGCTGCGAGAAGGCGGCGAAGATCATGTCGAACGGCAAGTGGGACGAGGCGTTGCTCGAAGAGCTATGCCAGGCGATGGCCGACGCCTCGATCTGCGGCCTCGGCCAAGCGGCGCCCAACCCGATCAAGACCGTGCTCAAATTTTTCCCGACTTCGTGAACGCACGCCACCCGGTCTAGGGCGGGAAGATGCCGCGCGGCGCGCTGTAGGTCTTCCACCAGCCTTCCCAGACCACGTCGGTCGCGCCGATATCGTATTTCACCACCTGCCACCGCCGCCCGGCGCGGATCATCAATGCCACCACCTGATCCTCGAAGGCCCCGGCCTTGTAATCCTCGGCGTAGCGCGAGCGGCGATAGTCGATGGGCCGGCCGTTCGCCCGCAAGGGCTGGGCCATCAGGAAGGCGTGATTGCCGGAAACCCGCAAATGCTGCACGCGGAAGATCACCCGCTGGCGCAGATCGCGCACAACCGTCGGGCGGAGACCATTCATGATCGCCTTGCGCTCAGCGCTGCCGCGCCGCGGCGTGTAGGTCCTGCCCTGGGCCTGCGCGTACTGCGCGGCCAACACCGCCAGAAGACCGGCCAGAAGGCCGGCGGCAGTCCATTTCGAGATCGCCAGGTTCATTGGAAAAGCCCCTCCTCGTTCAATCATTCTGCAATCAGAGACGCGTACCGTAACGATGATAGTGACCACAATGCTGCCGCCGCCTGAGGCAACTGGAAAGACAAGGCTTTAAGCCTAGATTCCCATGGACGGGGGCACGGCGCATCGCTTAAGGATGCGGCGGTAATTCTTCCGGCAGATGAGGCTTGGACGGGACGCGATGGCGGAGACGATCACCTTCACGCTCAACGGCGAGACGGTCGAAGCGCAACCGGGCGAAACGATCTGGCAGGTCGCCGATCGCCTAGGCATCGAGATCCCGCATCTCTGCTACGCGCCGGAGCCCGGCTACCGGCCCGACGGCAATTGCCGCGCCTGCATGGTCGAGATCGAGGGCGAGCGGGTGCTCGCCGCCTCGTGCATCCGTGAGCCCGCGGAAGGCATAACGGTCAACACCGCGAGCGAGCGGGCCAAATCGGCGCGGAAGACCGTTTTCGAGCTGCTGCTCGCCGACCAGCCCGACCGGGCCGACGCCCACGACCCGGGCTCAAAGCTTTGGAACTGGGCCGACAAGGTCGGCATCGCCGAGAGCCGTTACGCGCCCCGCGAGACGCCGGACGCGGATGCGAGCCATCCGGCGATGGCGGTCAATCTCGATGCTTGCATCCACTGCAACCTCTGCGTCCGCGCCTGCCGCGAGGTCCAGGTCAACGACGTCATTGGCATGGCTTACCGGGGGCATGGCGCCAAGATCGTCTTCGATCAGGACGACCCGATGGGCGCCAGCACCTGCGTTGCTTGCGGCGAATGCGTGCAGGCCTGCCCGACGGGCGCGCTCATGGAAGCGAACCTGCTGGACGATCAGGGCCGGCTCGCCAAAACGCCCGACAGCCAAGTGCACAGCGTCTGCCCCTATTGCGGCGTGGGTTGCCAGCTCACCTACAACCTGAAGGACGGAGAGCTCATCTCGGTCGACGGGCGGCCGGGCCCCGCGAACGAGAACCGACTCTGCGTCAAGGGCCGCTTCGGCTTCGACTACGTCGATCACCCGCACCGCCTCACCAAGCCGCTTATCCGCAAGGACGGCGTCGGGAAGCGGAAAGATGACTGGGTCGATCCGGCCGATCCCTCGAGCCACTTCCGCGAGGCGAGCTGGGAGGAAGCGCTCGACCACGCGGCATCGGGGCTAAAGCGCATCCGCGACGCGAAGGGCGGCGGCGCCCTCGCGGGCTTCGGCTCGGCCAAGGGCTCGAACGAGGAAGCCTATCTTTTCCAGAAGCTCGTGCGGGCGGGCTTCGGCACCAACAATGTCGATCATTGCACCCGGCTCTGCCACGCCTCCTCGGTCGCGGCGCTGATGGAATGCATCGGCTCCGGCGCCGTCACCGCGCCTTTCACGGCGGTCGGCGACAGCGACCTCATCATCGTGATCGGCGCCAACCCGACCGAGAACCACCCGGTCGCGGCCACCTATTTCAAGCAGGCGCGCAAGCGCGGCGCCGAGCTCATCGTCATGGACCCGCGCGGCCAGGCCTTGAAGCGTCATGCGAGCCATATGCTGCAGTTCAAGCCGGGCACTGACGTGGCGCTGCTGAACGCACTGCTGCACGTCATCGTGACCGAGGGTTTGCACGACGAGCAGTACGTCCAAGCCCGCACCGAAGGCTTCGAGGCATTGAAGGAGAGTCTGAAGGCCTTCCCGCCGGAGAAGATGGCCGAGGTCTGCGGCATCGACGCGGAGACCTTGCGCACGGTGGCGCGGAAATACGCCACCGCCGAGCGCGCCATCATCTTCTGGGGCATGGGCATCGCCCAGCACGTCCACGGCACCGACAACGCGCGTTGCCTGATCGACTTGGCGCTGATCACGGGTCAGGTCGGCCGGCCGGGCACCGGGCTCCATCCGCTCCGCGGCCAGAACAACGTGCAGGGCGCTTCCGACGCCGGGCTCATCCCGATGGTCTATCCCGACTATCAGGCGGTGGCGAACCCCGAGATACAGGCCAAATTCGAGGATTTCTGGGGCGCCGAGCTCGACCCCAATGCGGGCCTCACGGTGGTCGAGATCGTCCACGCCATCCTCGCCGGCGAGATCAACGGCATGTACATCATGGGCGAGAACCCGGCCATGTCGGACCCGGATTCCGACCATGCCCGCGAAGCGCTGGCCACGCTCGACCACCTCGTCGTGCAGGACATCTTCCTGACCGAGACGGCGTTCCATGCCGATGTCGTCTTGCCGGCTTCCGCATGGCCGGAGAAGGACGGCACGGTCACCAATACCAACCGTCAGGTCCAGCGCGGCCGCGCGGCGCTCACCCCGCCCGGCGAAGCGCGCCAGGACTGGGCGCTCATTCAGGAGATGGCGCAGCGGATCGGGCTCGACTGGGCATACGAGGGGCCGGCCGAGGTCTTCGCCGAGATGGCGGAGATCATGCCCTCGTTCGACAACATCACCTGGGAACGGGTCAGCCGCGAGAATGCCGTCACCTACCCGTGCGATGCGCCCGACAAGCCGGGCAACGAGATCGTCTTCGCCGAGAGCTTCCCGACAGCCAACGGCCGCGGCAAGCTGGTCGCGACCGAGGTGTTGCCGCCGGACGAGCTGCCCGACGACGACTACCCGATGGTGCTGACCACGGGCCGCCAACTCGAGCACTGGCACACCGGCGCGATCACGCGCCGCGCGAGCATTCTCGATGCGCTCGAGCCCGAGGCCGTCGCGGCCTTCAACCGGCGCGACCTCGCCGCACTTGGCATGAGCTCCGGCGACCGGGTGCGCGTTTCGACGCGGCGTGGCACGGTGGAGCTGGTGGCGCGGGTCGATCCGGCGATCGCAAAAGGCATGCTCTTCATCCCGTTCTGCTACGCCGAGGCGCCGGCCAACCGGCTCACCAATCCGCAGCTCGATCCCTTCGGCAAGATCCCCGAGTTCAAGTTCTGCGCGGCCAAGGTGGAGAAGGTCGAAGAGGCCGCCGCGGCGGAGTAAGGCTCAACCGGCAGCCTCTTCGAGCAGGCGCTCGGCCTCGGCGAGATCCTCGGGGCGGTTGGCATTAAAGAACGGGTCGACGGGATCGGCGGGGAACTCGACCTCGGCCAGACGGTAGCGCGCCGTCCAGACGTCGATCTTGCGGATGTCCTCCTCGATGAGCGCCTTGCGCAGCGCGCCCGCCAGCCGCACCGGCCAGAGGCCCACCACCGGATGGCTGCGCCCGTTCGACATGGCGCAGGCCATATCGGCGAAAAGCTCGTTGACGGCGTCCTTCATCGTCGCGACGAGGTCTTCCGGCAGGAAGGGTGCGTCGGTGGGCGCGCTGAGCATCCACGGACAGTTGGGCGCATTGGCCCGCACCCATTCGAGCCCGGTGAGGACACCCGCCAGCGGCCCGGCGAAGCCTTCAATGACATCGGGGATCACCGGCAGGCCGTACGCGGCGAACCGCGCTGGGTCGCCATTGGCATTCAATGCGAGAGCCTTCACTTGGGGCTTTACGCGCTCGATTGTGCGCTCAAGCAATGTCATGCCGCCCAACTCGCGCAGGCACTTGTCGCCGCCCCCCATGCGCCGTGCCTGCCCGCCGGCAAGGAGAACGCCTGCAACGGCGGTCATTGGAGAAAGTCTTCCAACATGAGCCGCTAAACCGCCCCCTCCTCCACGCTCGCCTTGCGCTGGAGGTGCTTGGGCTCGTCGGCGACGGCCGTCGCATCGGCGTCGTATTCAATCCGGTGCGCGCCGGCGAGCGTCACGAAGCGCTTGCCGCGGGCGCGGCCGATCAGCGTGAGGTCAGCCTGCCGGGCCAGCTCGACACCCCAGGCGGTGAAGCCCGAGCGCGAGATGAGAATGGGAATGCGCATCTGCACCGTCTTGATCACCATCTCGCTGGTGAGGCGGCCGGTCGTGTAGAAGATCTTGCCCTCGGGGCCGATGCCCTCCATGAACATCCAGCCGGCGATCTTATCAATGGCGTTGTGGCGGCCGACATCCTCCATGTAGACGAGCGGCCGGTCGGCCTCGCAAAGCACGCAGCCGTGGATCGCACCCGCCTCGAGATAGAGGCTCGGCGCCGTGTTGATCTTCTTCGTAAGCGCGTAGAGCCAAGATGTTTTGAGCACGGCATCTTTCGGCAGCTTGACGTCCTCGAAACTCTCCATAACATCGCCGAAGACCGTGCCCTGCGCACAACCGCTTGTGCGGACTTTCTTTTTCAGCTTCTCCTCGTAGTCGGTCTCGCGCTCGGTGCGGACCACGACCACGTCGAGATCGTCGTCATAATCGATGCCGGTGATCTTGTCGTCGGGCCGCAGCATGTTTTGGTTGAGCAGATAGCCGACGGCGAGATAGTCGGGATAATCGGAAATCGTCATCACGGTCACGATCTCCTGCCCGTTCAGGAAGAGCGTCAGCGGCCGCTCGACCACCACGGCGGTCTCCACTGGCTTGCCCTCGTGGTCGACCCCGCTCACGCGCTCGGTAAGCCGTGGGTTGGCCGGATCGGGGCGGAGGTGGAATTCGTCCATGGATTCAATATGATCTCGACGGGGCCGGCGGACAAGCACGGGGGACCCGGCAGTGGGCTCGAAATCCTTACCCAGGAGGCGCGCGGAATGAACGAGGATCAGCCCCGGCGGGTCGTCATCATGGGGGCCGCGGGCCGCGATTTTCACAATTTCAACACGGTTTTCCGGGGAAATCCGGACTATGAGGTCGTGGCCTTCACGGCCGCGCAGATCCCCGGCATCGCCCATCGCCGCTATCCGACCGCGCTTGCCGGCTATCTCTATCCCGACAGCATTCCGATCGTCGACGAGGCGGAGCTCGAGGCCCTGGTCGGGCGCGAGCGGGTCGACGAGGTGGTCTTCGCCTATTCCGACGTCGAGCACGCGACGGTGATGCATATCGCCTCGCGGGCGCTGGCCGCGGGCGCCGATTTCCGCCTGCTCGGCCCAAGCGCAACGATGCTCGCATCCGAGCGCCCGGTGATCGCGATCTGCGCCGTGCGCACCGGCTGCGGCAAGTCGCAGACGGCGCGCTATCTCTCGGTGAAGTTGCGCGAGCGGGGGCTCAAGGTCGCGGCCGTCCGCCATCCCATGCCCTACGGCGATCTCGCAGCGCAAAGCCTGCAGCGCTTCGCCACGATGGACGACCTTGCAGAAGGAAAATGCACCGCCGAGGAGCGCGAGGAATACGAGCCGCATATCGCCGCGGGAAATCTCGTCTTTGCCGGGGTCGACTACGCGGCGATCCTGAACGCCGCCGAGGAGGAAGCCGACATCATCATCTGGGATGGCGGCAACAACGATTTCTCGTTCTTCCGCCCCGACCTTCAGATCGCGGTGGCCGATGCGCTCAGACCCGAGCACGTGGCGAGCCACCATCCCGGCGAGACCGTGGCACGCATGGCCGACCTCGTGATTGTCAACAAGGTCGACGTTCCCGGAGCCGATCCCGGCGCAGCCGAGGCGGCGGTGCGCGCCGGGCTTTGTGGCGGCCGAGGCTGCGGGGGTTAGCGCCATCGTCGATCCGCGGGCCTCCGCGGCGCCGGCGATCGCTTCGGTCTTCGAGGCCTATCCACATATCGGCCCGGTGCTGCCGGCGGAGGGTTACGGCGAGGAACAGCTGGCGGCCTTGCGCGAGACCATCGAAGCAAGCGCAGCCGAGGTCGTGATTTCCGCGACGCCGCTCGATCTCGCCGCGCTCATATCGCTCAGCAAACCGGTGGTACGCGCGCGCTACGGCTATGCCGATGCCGGAGAGCCACGCCTCTGGCCGCAGATCGAGGCGTTCTTGGACGCAAAAGGTCTCTAGCCGATGCGGGTCGTGATCGCGCTCGGCGGCAACGCCCTGGTGCGGAAGGGCGAGCGGCCCGACACTGATATCCAGGCCGAACGCCTCCGCGAAGCCGCCGCGGCTGTTGCCGAGGTTGCGGCAGAGCATGAGGTCGTCGTCACCCACGGCAACGGCCCGCAGATCGGCATGCTGGCGCTGCAGGCGGCCGCGCTCGCCGGCGGTCGCGAAACGCCCCTCGACATATTTGGCGCCGAAAGCGAAGGCCTCATCGGCTATATGATCGAACGCGCGCTGGCCGCGGCACTACCTGGCCGCGACATCGCCACGCTTCTGACCATGGTCGAGGTCGACGCGGGCGATCCGGCGTTCGCACACCCCAGCAAGCCGATCGGGCCGTGGTACGACGCCGCGGAGGCTCGGGGACTTGAGGCCGAGCGCGGCTGGCATTTCGTCGCCGATGGCGAACGCAAGCGGCGCGTCGTCCCCTCGCCCATCCCACAACGCATCCTCGAGCTTCCTACGATCCGCCTGTTGGTCGAAAACGGCGTGCTGGTGATCTGCGCCGGTCGCGGCGGTATCCCGGTGGCGCTGGGCGCAGACGGGGCGATCCGCGGCATCGACGCGGTGATCGACAAAGACCGGGCCGCCGCCGTGCTGGCTCAAGGTCTCGGCGCCGATGCGCTGTTGTTGTTGACCTATGTCGATGCGGTCTACCGCGATTGGGGCACGAAAGACGCCGAGCCAATCGCAACGCTCAGTCCCGGTGACGCTGCGGCGCTGACCCTGGATCCGGGCAGCATGGGGCCCAAGGTCGAGGCTGCCGCTGCATTCGTTGCCGGGGGCGGCGCTCTGGCTGGGATCGGGCGGCTTGAGGCCGCTGGCGACATCCTGGCCGGGCGGGCCGGTACGACCGTCCGGCAGCGATAGGCACACCGCAGAAGCGCACGCTGTATTTCTTTTTGCATATTCCTGCAAATTTATGCTTTCTTTGTGAAGGAGAGGAACGGATGGACCCCCACGCGATAGCCATGGTCGCCAACGCCTTTGGCGAAGCACTGCGTTTGCTCACGAGCTTCGATGCCGAGTTGATCGGGATCGTCGGCCTGTCGCTGCAGGTGAGCCTGGGCGCGCTGTTGATCGCGGCGCTGATTGGCCTGCCCTTCGGCGCGGCGCTGGCGCTTTACGAGTTTCCCGGGCGGCGCTCGATCACGGTTCTGCTGAACGCGCTGATGGGATTGCCGCCGGTTGTCGTCGGCCTGTTTGTCTATCTGGTGCTGTCGCGCGCCGGGCCGCTCGGCTTCATGGAGCTGCTGTTCACACCGACGGCGATGGTGATCGCCCAGACCATCCTGATCACGCCGATCGTGGCCGCGCTCACCCGCCAGCTCACGGAGGATCTGTGGCGCGAATACGGCGAGCAGCTGCGCTCGCTCGGCAGCGGCGCCGGCCGCGCCATCCCCACCCTTCTCTGGGACGGGCGCTACGCCTTGGTCACGGTGCTGCTGGCCGGGCTCGGCCGCGCTATGGCCGAGGTCGGCGCGGTGATGATCGTCGGCGGCAACATCGCCGGCTTCACGCGGGTCATGACCACCTCGATCGCGCTCGAGACCTCCAAGGGTAACCTGAGCCTGGCGCTGGGGCTCGGCATCGTCCTGATGCTCCTCGCCCTCCTGGTGAACGCCGCCGCGCATCTCGTGCGCGAGACGGCGGCACGGCAGCTTGGTTGAGGGGGCCGGCGCCATGTCGACGCATAACAGCATCCTGCCCCTCCGGCTCGAACAGGTCAGCTATGCTGTGCGCGGCCGCACGCTGATCGATGCGATCGACGCGACATTCCAGGCCGGCCAGCGGACGATCATCCTGGGACCGAACGGCGCCGGCAAGAGCCTGCTGCTGCGCCTGTGTCATGGCTTGCTCACGCCGACCAAAGGACGCGTGGTCTGGGGCGGGCCGTTCGCGAAGGAGGCGCGCATGCGCCAGGCGATGGTGTTTCAGCGTCCGGTCATGCTGCGGCGTTCGGCCGCCGCGAATGTCGACTATGCCCTGGCGATCCGTGGCTTTTCGGGTAAGGACCGCAAGGCGCGCCTTGCCGAGGCCTTGCGCAATACCGGGCTGTCGGAGCTCGCCAACCAACCGGCGCGGGTGCTCTCCGGCGGCGAGCAGCAGCGTCTCGCGCTGGCGCGGGCCTGGGCGCTGGAGCCCGAGGTGCTGTTCCTCGACGAGCCGACGGCCAATCTCGACCCGGCGGCCAGCCGCTCGGTCGAACGCATCATCGGCGCCATCGACGCCTCGGGCACCAAGATCATCATGACCACCCACGATCTCGGCCAGGCGCGGCGCCTCGCCGACGAGATCCTGTTCCTGCATGGCGGCCGGCTGGTCGAGCGCTCACCGGCCGAGGCCTTCTTCGCCAAGCCGCGCACCGACACGGCCGACGCCTTCATGCGCGGCGAACTCTACTGGTAATCCGCTTCACTCGTCCTAGGGAGAGACCGACCCAATGAAGCTCACACATGCCCTTCGCATCGCGCTCGCCAGCCTCGTGCTGGTCGCGGGCACCAGCCTCGGTGTCGCGGCGGACGGAACGATCAAGATCGCCTCGACGACCTCGACCGAGAATTCGGGCCTGTTCGGTCACCTGCTCCCCGCCTTCGAGAAGAAGACAGGCATCAAGGTGCACGTCGTGGCGGTCGGCACCGGCCAGGCGATCCGGCTCGCCATGCGCGGGGACGCCGATGTGCTGTTCGTCCACCACAAGCCCTCGGAGCTGAAGTTCGTAAAAGAGGGCTACGGCGTGAAGCGTTTCGACGTCATGTACAACGACTTCGTGCTGATCGGGCCGGCCAGCGATCCGGCCAAGGTGCGCGGCGAAAAGGACATTACCGTGGCCCTGCAGAAGATCGCCAAGGCGAAGGCGGTGTTCGCGTCACGCGGCGATGACAGTGGCACCCACAAGAAAGAGCTGGGCCTGTGGCGCGCCGCCAAGATCGACATCAAGGCCGTGGGCGGCAACTGGTACCGCGAGACCGGCTCGGGCATGGGCGCCGCGCTCAATACCGCTAGCGGCCTCAACGCCTACATCCTGAGCGACCGGGCCACCTGGGTCGCCTTCAAGAACAAGGGCAAGCTGGCGCTCCTCGTCGAGGGCGACAAACGGCTCTTCAATCAATACGGCGTCATCCTCGTCAATCCCAAGAAACATCCGCATGTGAACGTGAAGGACGGCCAGGCGTTCGTCTCGTGGGTGACCTCGCCTGAAGGACAAAAAACCATCGCTTCTTTCAGGGTGAAGGGCCTGCAGCTCTTCTTCCCCAACGCCAAGTAGCCGGACAGGAGTGATTCCGTTGGTACCGCGGACGGAATCGGGAACTCCGAAAACCAGTTCCTGCCGCCCTGTTGGACAGCACCATCCGCACCGACACCAAATCGAAGAAAATACCTGCAACCATATGACAAACAACAACAAACAGTTCTCACGAGCACGACCAAAATGACAACATCGGCGGCGTCGCAGGCAATGATCGCCACCAAAGGCCAACACCATACACATTTCTACTTGCGAATGCTTCTCAATGCGCATAAGAATGATTCGCAATTAATGCTTATGCATGCGGCCAAGGTTGCCGTGAGTGCAAGCGCATCCGGAATTCGGGCCCCGTGGTCGACGGTGTCCGACAACAAGAACAAAAAAGTCTCTCGCGATCTGCGTATTCCCCTGACCGGGCCCCGGACTCCCACACATCCGTCCAACCGGGGCCCGGTCAACCTTTTTCAGCCGGATCACGTTTTTTCGTCGCGCCACAACGCGACCGCGTATTCAAAGCCCCGGCGCATCGATTCGTTTTCGCATCATGAATCGGCCAGCGGAAAGCCGGCCTGCCCCCGCCCCGGCATAGCCCGGCGAAGGACCGGCGAAGGACCGTCATCAGCCATCGTTCGATGTCACCGCGCCGGCGCGTTCAATCCGTCTCCAGAAATTCGCACTGTGGCCCGAAAGGCACAGGTCCTGTGAAGTTTTCCGGGACTCCCAACAGTAACAATCAGGTCGTCAAACTGTAACAAACGGAACCTAGAACCAGACCCACAAAAAGTCTCTTAGGGGGACGAACTTCGTTCGGAGAGGAGGTCTCATGAGGATCAAAACAACAAGGACTGCGCTCCTTGGAATGGGCGCAGCGGGGGTTGTTGTGATGGCCGCGATGCCCGGGCTCGCGGCCGATAGCTTGGAGCAACGCCGCGCCGAGATGCAGCAAGAGATTCAAAAGCTCGAGGCGCGGCTCAGCGCTCTCGAGCGCAAGCGCGCGAGCAATCGCAACCGCCGGCGTGTTGCCGCAGCAGCGGCCGTCGAGGCGGGCTCAAAGCCCCGCTCGTGGAAGCTTCCGGGCACCAACACGTCGATGCAGATCGGCGGTTTCGCGCAGCTCAGCTTGATTTACGATTTCAATCACCGCAGCGGCGACGCCGTGTCATCGAACGGCCAGTCTGGCAGCTCGTTCCCGTCCAAAGGATCGGCGCGGGCCAACCAGCAGCAGCATTTTCGTCTGCACGCCCGCCGGTCGCGCCTCTTCATCAAGACCTGGACGCCGACCGATTACGGCATGCTGCACACTCGGATCGAAACCGATTTCATGGGCGCTGGCGGCAACGAGGTCGTCTCCAACTCCGACACGATGCGCGTCCGGCATGCCTGGGCATCGCTGGGGCCGGTGATGGCGGGGCAGAATTATTCGACCTTCCGCTTCACCAAGTTCGAGCTCTCGACCTTCCAGGACCGTGGGATGGCAGCCAACGGCAACGGCCGGCAGGGTCAGATCCGCTACACCCACAAATTCGGCGGCGGCACGGCGCTGTTGCTCTCGATCGAAAATCCGGAAACCAGCGGCGCGGTTACCAGCGCCACTTACGCCGCCCCCGTGGTCGTCTCCGCCGGCGGCGCGCCGGACGAGATGCCCGACGTCGTGGTGGCCTTGCAGCATGTGTGGTCGAGCGGCCGCGTCAAGTTCGGCGCCGTGTTCGGCCGCGCCGGCATCGATGACGGCGTCGCCTCGAACGACAAGGTCTTCACCTGGGCCGTGCAGGGCGCGTTCCGCTACAAGTTCAACAACAAGCGGACCGAATTCGCGGTCCTCGGCTTCTACGGCCACGGCATGGCCAAGTACTGGCGCGGGCCGCTCAATCAGGCCGTCGCGGTCACCGGCACGAACGTCGGCAACGTCAGCATCAAGCCGATCAGGCATTATGGCGGCTATGCCTGGATCAGCCACAAATGGACCAGCACGGTGTCCACCGGCATTGGCTTCGGTCGCGTCGACACCGATGTCGAGCAGCACATTACCAAGGCCAACATTCCGGCCCGCACGCTCGACGTCCACTGGTCGCTGCTGGCCAACATCAAGTGGCGGCCGGTTCGCGACGTGTTGTTGGGCATCGAGTATCACTGGCTGCGGGCCAACTTCCACAATGCGAATGAGTCCGTGATCCATCGCCTGCAGTTCTCGGCTCGCTACTACTTCTAGGCCGGTCAGGACCTAAACACGATACGCGTCGATAGGGAGGGAGAAGCATCCAAGAAGGATCGAATCGGTTCTCCTGAGATATTCCTCTCCACTCCGGAACTCCCCTCGGGCCGGCCCCCGGACCACCATTTGGTGGGTCTGGGGGACCGGTCCTTTTTTCCGAGATGTCCTGAGCGAGCCGCCAACAGCGCTTTATGGGCTCTGAGAGCTTGCGGCGCCGGGGTGGCTTGCGCATCTTGGGGGCATGGTGGATCGATCCAAATCGGCAGCGGCGACAACGCGGCGGCGCGTGTTGGCGCTTTCCATCTGTTTGGCGGCGGCCGGAACCGCTGCAATTCCGCGCGCAGATGCCGCCGAGCAACACCCCATCCTCCGCCTGGGCGCGACGACGACCGTGGACAACTCGGGCCTGCTCGGCTACCTGCTGCCGCGCTTCACGGCGGATACGGGCATCCGGGTGCGCGCGATCATCCGCGGCACGGGCGAGGTCTTGCGCGTGGCCCGCGGCGGGGATGTCGATGTCTTCATCGCCCATGATCCGGCCGGCGAGCGCGCGTTCCTGAAAGCGGGCCACGGCACGCAGCGCCGCGAGATCATGCACAATCATTTCATCATCGTGGGTCCGAAATCCGATCCCGCAGGGGTCGGCGGCCTGAAGAGCACGGCCGCAGCCTTCCGCAAGATCGCCGAAGCCAAGGGCCGGTTCATCTCGCGCGGTGACGACAGCGGCACCCACCGCTCTGAACGGCGCGTTTGGCGGGCCGCCGGAATCGATCCAAAAAAGCCACCGCGGCGCTGGTACATGGAATCGGGCGCCGGCATGGGAGCGACCCTGAACATCGCCGCCGGCCGCGGCGCCTATACCCTCACGGACCAGGGCACCTGGCTCGCCTTCAAGAACAAGGCGTCGTTGGCCCCATTGGTGACGGCGGACAAATCCCTCATCAATCGCTACGGCGTGACCCTCGTGCTGCCCGCGCGGATCGGGCCAAAACGCGCCCGGGCAGCCCACATTTTCTTCGACTGGATTTCAGGCACCGCCGGCCAGCGCGCCATCGGCACCTACCGGATCGGCCCGTATTTGCCATTCATGCCCGCGATGCCTCCCAAATCTTAAGCATCCGCGAACCTCGCGGCTGTAGACTGATCGAAGATCGACGCGAATGCGCCGGATCAGCTATCGTGCGCCGACGACTGGGAACCCAAGGGCCTCTACCATGACCCCCTCGCCGCGAGTGTGGCTGCTGCGCGATTGCCTGCGGGCCGTCCTGTTCGCGCTATTGGTCGCGGGCCTTGGCGCGCTGCAGGTTGGCTCGGCCCAAGCCGAGACCCGACGGGCCGAAACCACCCAGGCCGAATCCACAGCGCAAAAGCTGCGTCTGGTGGTTCCCTCTGCACTGTCGCGCTCGGGGCTGCTCGGTCAGCTGCTGCCGCAATTCGAGCGCCAGACGAAGATCCAGATCCGGGTCATTGTTCTCGAGCCGCCCGACGCCCTGACCCTTGCCGGGCAAGGCCACGCCGACGTCCTGTGGCTATCCGACGATGAGCGCGAACAGGCCGCGCTCAAGGCCGGGGTCATTGTCGAGCGCAGCGACATCATGTTTGGCGAGCTGATCGTGCTGGGGCCGCGCGACGATCCGGCGGGACTTCGCGGCATGACCAGCATCATCGAGGCGGTCAAGCTTATCGCGTCCGCCGAAGCCAAGTTCGTTTCGCGCGGCGACGGCAGCGCGGTGCACCGGATCGAAAGCGGGATCTGGGAGGAAGCCGACATCGACCTCGACACGCCGGACGCAAAGACCTGGTATATCAACGTCAAAGGCAGCATGCGCGCGACCATTCGCGAAGCGCTTCGCCGCAACGCCTATACGATTGCCGACCGCGGCACCTGGCTCGGCATGAAGCGGCCGCCGAACTACGTGCCGCTGGTCGCCGACGACCCGCGCATGGTGATCCAGTACGGCGCCATGCTGGTGAACCCCAAGCTGCACAAAGAGGTGCAAGCAGCCCGCGCGCGCCTGTTCATCAAGTGGCTCGCTGCAAAGCCGACCCAGGACGCGATCAACCAGTTCACCATCGCCGGGCAGTATCCCTACACGGCGAATCACGGGCAGCGCAAAAGCCACTAAGGCGCCCTGCCCGCCCCCGCTGGCTCACGGACGTTCGGCTTCAGGACGCGTTGTAGACGATCCGGCCAAGCTCGCCGATCTCGTAGCCGCCCAGGTCCTTGGCGCGGGTCTTGAACGCCTTGGACTGCGCGAAGGCCAACAGCGCCTGCACCGGCGGCTCGAAATAGTCGCGGCGCATCACGACGAGGTCGTAACGCTCGCGATGCAGCGGCACGAAATCGAGCCCTGCGCCCCGCGCTGCCGCCTCGATGGCGAGCCCGGCATCGGCGCGGCCTTCGAGAATGGCGCGGGCGACGTCGCTTTCGCTGCGCGCGGGGCCGTCGACGGCGTTCAGCGCATCGCGGTCGAGCCCCGCCGCGTCGAGCATCCGCAGCAGCAATAATTGTGAGCCCGCCTCTTCCTGGCGGAGCGCCACGCGAACGTCGTCATGCGCCAGATCGGCCACGCTCTTAAGGCCATGCGGGTTGCCCTTGGCGACGACCAATCCTTGCCGCCGCCATGCCCAGGCGAGGATCACGATCGGCCGGCCCTCGAGCGCGCGCGCCGCCAACTGGCCGTGATACCCGCCATCGTCGTCGGGCGCGTGCGTGCCGGCCACCATCGCCTCCCCGGCCGCCAGCCGCCGCAGACCATCGAGACTGCCGCCGGGATGCAGCGCCAGATCAGACCCCGACTCGCGCAGCGCCCATTCGAGCAGCGGATCGTGGCTGCCCGCCACCACCAGCGGCGCGGGTGCGACGGCGGCAGCGGCCGGAAGGCCGTCGGGCAGCTCGGTCGACCGTGCCACCCAGAGGTCGATCAGGGCCTTTGGAAACAGCCATTTGCCGGTCACCCGCGAGCACGGAATCTCGCCCGTGCGCACGAGGTCGTAGACCTTCCGCTCCTTGATGCGGAGATAGTCGGCGACCTCCTTCGTGGTCATTAGATCCGGCATACTTGGCCTTTTGGCTTGGCCTTTTGGCTTGGCCTTTTGGCTTGGCCTTTTGCGGATAGCCCTAGTGGGC
>JARRKQ010000115.1:0-9103 GCA_037387885.1 Alphaproteobacteria bacterium
CCACCGCGCTCCGGTGGGCCGGCGCGCCAGCTCGTCATCCTGCTGCACGGCTGGGGCGCGGACGGGAATGACGTCATCGGCCTCGCGCCCTATTGGGGCGAGCTGCTGCCCGACGCCGCCTTCGTCTCGCCGCACGCGCCTTTTCCCTGCGACATGGGCTTCGGCCGCCAGTGGTTCAGCCTCGCCGACCGCACGCCGGAGGTGATCATGGCCGAGGTGCGGCTGGTCGCACCGATGATCGATGCGTTCATCGACGACCAGCTCGCCGCGCACGGCCTCAGCGCACCGCAGCTCGCCGTCGTCGGCTTCAGCCAGGGCACCATGATGGCGCTCTATGTGGTGCCACGCCGCCCGGACGAGATCGCGGCGCTCGTCGGCTATTCGGGGCGGCTGATCGGCGCGGGCGAGCTCGAGCGCGAGACCAAATCGCGGCCACCCGTCCGCCTCATCCACGGCGAGCACGACGAGATGGTGCCGGCAAGCTCCATGGACAGCGCGGCCGAGGCCCTGGCCGCGGCTGGCTTCTCGGTCGAGACCCATCTCCGCCCCGGCCTCGGCCACGGCATCGACCCCGAGGGCATTGCCATCGCCGGCCGTTTCATCGCCGAGCAGTTCGCGAAAAGGGGATGAATCCCTCATTTCGCACCCCGTTCGCCCAGCCGATTAACGCTGTCGCGCCGCCGCCCGCTTGAACATTGGGGGAATAAGGCCAAGATTCATTAAGGTCATCGTGGCCGGCGGCGCGAGTCGCCCGTCATGACTTCGGTACGGAAGCTGTGTAAGGTCCGGCCGCACTCGAAGGAGTAAGGCTAGGCGATATGCAGCCGCCGCTCGAACGTTGCCATGCGTTGGTGCTGAACGCGGATTTTCGCCCGCTCAGCTACTTCCCGCTGTCGCTGTGGCACTGGCAGGACGCGTTGAAGGCGGTCTTCATGGACCGCGTCAACATCGTCTCCGAATACGAGCGCGTCGTCCATTCGCCGAGCCAGGCCTTCAAGCTGCCCAGCGTGATCGCGCTCAAGGAATACGTCTCCACCCACCGCCGGCCGGCCTTCACGCGCTTCAACGTCTTTTTGCGCGACCGCTTCACGTGTCAGTACTGCGCCCATGAAGGTTACGCCGAGGAGCTGACCTTCGATCATGTGGTGCCGCGCTCGCGCGGCGGCCGCACGAGCTGGGAGAACGTCGTCACCGCCTGCAGCCGCTGCAATCTCACCAAGGGCAACCGGCTGCCCCGCGAGGTCGACATGTTCCCCATGCACCGGCCCGACCAGCCGACGACGTTCCAGCTTCAGGAGGCCGGGCGCGGATTCCCGCCCAACTATCTCCACGAAAGCTGGGGCGACTTTCTCTACTGGGACAGCGAGCTCGATCAGGGCTAGAGTACGTCCTCAAGTCTTTCGCGGCGTCACATCGCCGCATCGTCTCATACCGTCCGCCCACCTAGGCTGTTGTCGTGACAGCGACCCCCTGCATCATCGGTGCCGCGGCCTTGCCCGTCGGCCGCTACCAGAAACCGCGCGACGCCGACCTCCAGACCCTCGAACGCGAGCTGCTCGCGGGCGTGGTGATCGATGCCGTCGCCGATGCCGGCGTCGACAAATCCCAGATCGACGCGATGGTCTTCGGCCTCGAGAAGAGCTACGCGCGTCAGGCCTACTTCGCCACCTTCATGGCCAACTACCTCCGCCTGCCGACCACGGCGGCGCTGTCCGAGGTCACCGGCAATGGCATGACGGGTGGCCTCGCCTTCGATCAGGCGGCGAACGAGATCGCGCTCGGCCGCGCCCAGGTCGCGCTTGCGCTGGGCGTCAATCTGGAGACCGCGGTCCCGGCCGACGAGCATCTCGACATCACGATCCGGCACACCGGCGACGTCGACTTCCACACGCCCTTCGGCCTCACGCCGATCTCCTGGTACGCGATGGACGCGATGCGCTACATGCACGACACCGGCGCGACGCGGGCCGAGATCGCCTCGGTCGCGGTGAAGAGCCGGGCGTTTGCGACCGACAATCCCCTCGCCCAGTACCGTGACCCCCTCACCCTCGATGAGGTGCTCGCCCAGCGCATGATCGTGGAGCCGCTCGGGCTCTTCGAGGTGCCGGGCCGGGCCGACGGCGCGGTCTGCATCGTGCTCGCCTCCGAAGACGTCGCGCGCGGACTGAACGCGTCGTATCTGCGGCTGCGCGGCCGCGGCTTCTTCCACGAGGGCGCCCACCAGATCAACGAGGTCCCCAACGACATGACCGCTTATGTCGCCGCCGACGCGGCGGGAAAGGCGGCGTACGACGATGCCGGGATCGAACCCACCAACCTCGACTTCGCGGAGATCTACGCGCCCTGCACCATTACCGAGGTGCTGGCGAGCGAGGCCTTCGGCCTGGTGCCACGCGGCCGGGGTGCTGCGGCGGCCGCAGCCGGCGAGACCGGCCCCGGTGGACGCATCCCGATCAACTCGTCGGGCGGCTGCCTCAGCCGCGGCCATCCGCCCTGGGTCACCGGGCTCTACAGCTACGTCGAGGCCGCCGAACAATTGCGCGGCCGCGCCGGCGCCCGGCAAATTAATGACGCGGCGCTGGGGATGATTGTGGCGGAATTGGGGAACTACAACGCAGCACTTGTCCACATCTTTGAGGCCGTTCGATGACACTGGCGACAATCCGGCGTGCTGGCCCGCGCCCATATCCGCCCAGGGTCTCGGCGTTTACGGACAGGTTCTGGCGGGCGCTGGCCGACGGCCGGCTCCTCACCACCCGCGGCAAAGCCTCGGGACGCCTCACATTTCCGCCCAAGCCCTTCTGCCCCTTCACCTGGGAGCGCGAGGTCGAATGGACCGAGCTCAGCGGCCGCGGCACGCTCTACAGCCACACAATTGTTCACGCCGCGCCGAAGGCATTCGCCCAACTGGCGCCATATCGGGTGTGCATTGTTGATCTCACCGAGGGCCTGCGCGCGGCGGGTGCGCTCATCTGCGAAAACGATCCCCGGATCGACGCCGAGGTCGAGGCGGCCGTCCTGCTGCATGACGACGGACCGTTATTGGGCTTTGTCCAGTAGTGCCGGCCGAAGCCCGACCGACCGCCAAGGCTACCGGCCCTGTCTCCGTAATACCGCTGTTACATGTTAAGTATATTTATTTCAAATTGACGCATCAGTTCTCACCTCTTTGTTACAGAATTATGTTAACTATAATAATAGTTATGGTTAATTTCCGGATTTTACTTGAAATTAACCAAGTAGAAAGGCGAGATTATGTTGCCTCAATACTATAGACAGCAATGAATAGCTCGAAGCGAACAGGGAAATCCCGGGAGTGCGTCACACCGTGGCCGCGACTGAACATCCAAATGCAAGCGGCGCGTCCGATGCCGCACGCCCAGGGCCCACATATTCGGCGAGGCTCGCCCAGGCGATGAAAGCGACCGGGGACACAGACAAGAACGGGGCAAAGAAAGAGACGCCGTCGGAAAAGACGGCAGCTCACGATCGCGACCGCCCCGACGAAGGCACGCCGACACCGCCGAGCGACAACGAGCGCGCATCGGCCGCCAAGTCCAACCCGCTGCGCACGCCGGCCGAGTCAAAGGATGCCGAGAGCGAAGGCAGCGCGGACGAAGCGTCACACGACGACCGCGACGAACAAGCCCCGTCAACCAGCAACGTCCGCGCAAGCGGTGCACCCGAACTCAGGATATCCGCCAAGATGTTGTCCGCACAGCCATCGGCCGCCGCAAGGCACGAGCAAAACGCCATGCCGACCGCTGGAGGCCCCAAGTATCGGCCGCGACGAAAGAACCCAATGGCGCCAGTCGATCCCGGCATCAATCCACTCAGCTGGCTTTGGCCCCGTGCCAACTCGCGCAGGGGTGCGCGCTTGGCCAGCCGCTATGGTCTGGTTGGCCTCGTCGTCTCACTGCTGTGGGTGCTTCTGGAGGTCCGGGCCGACACCATCGATCGTCTCATCACGTTCTCTTCGTCCGCAGCAGCGGTAGCTGCCGTCATCGGCACCTTCGCACTGCTCGCGCTTATCGTTATCGGCTACTACTACCATTCCCGTATTGCCGCACTGGTAAGCTTGGCAGGGGTGGTCGCTCTGATCGTGCTCCAATATCGCGCGGGGGACGTGTCGGCGCTAAACATCGCGGGTCAAGCGGCGGTCGTCTATCTGCTGCTGCACGGCGTCCACGGCACGATCGCCTACCACATCTTCGGGCGCCGCAAGCGCCGCAAAGGCAGCGCCTACCGCTACAAGGGTGATTAGGACCGGCGCCGCGACCGCGTGAGCGAAAAACGCCCTAGCGGCCGGTGTAGCTGGGCGTCCGCTTCTCGTTGAAGGCGGCCAGGCCCTCGGCAAAATCCGCCGACGTCGTGTGGCCTTCCCAGACCGTGGTCTCCAGATGCAACGCCGCCTCGAGCGAGCTCTCGAGCCCGTCATCGACCATCATCTTCATGCGCCGCAGGACGAGCGGGCTCTTGGCCGTCAGCTTGGCGACCAATGCCGCGACCGCGCTCATCAGCTCGCCGTCGGGCACGACATCGTTGACCAGGCCCCAATCGCGCAACGTCGCCGCCGGCAGGAACTCGCCCGTGTAGAGGAGATACTTGGCGCGGTTCGGGCCCACCTTGCGCGGCAACCGCGCCGCGCCGCCGCCGCCGGGCAAGAGACCGTAATTCGCATGCGCGTCGCCGATGGTCGCACTCTCCGCCGCGATCACCAGATCGCAGGCCAGGATGAGCTCGCAGCCGCCCGCCGCGGCGATGCCGTTGACGGCGGCGATCAGGGGCTTCTCGCAATCGGCGACGCGGGCAAAGGCCTTCCGGGAAAAGCGCATGAAGCGGCGGACGGTCTCCGGATCGCCGCTCGTGAGAATGCCGTAGACATGCTTCAGATCGGCGCCGGCACAAAACGCGCGGCCCGCGCCCGTCAGCACCACGGCCCGCACCTCGTCATCGGTTTCGGCCTGCGCGATCGCGGTATTCAGCTCCTCGGCCAACACGTCGTCGATGCAGTTCAGGTCGTCCGGCCGGTTGAGCGTGATCCAGGCCGCGCGGTCGTGCGTTTCGTAGATGAGGCGGCTGTAGCTCATGGGTCGTCTCCCCCGGTGACGAATGAACGCAAGATAGATATCGCTCCGAACGGTGCGCGGCTTAGAAGCGCGTCGACAGCCAGATCGCCAGGCGCGAGCCCGCCTTGACCGCACCCGTCAGCAGCTCGTAGCCCGGCGCGCCTTCCGCGCCGTGCGCCAGCGCCTCGTCCTTGTGCTCGATCTCGTCGGCGCGGAACGTCTCGATGGTCTCGCGGAGCTCGGCCTCGTCGTCGCCCAAGCGCTCGGCCTGTTCGGCATAGTGCCGGTCGATCACCTCCTCGACCGCGACGGTGCAGGCCATCGCCGCCCGCTCGCCCAGAAGCGCCGTCGCCGCGCCGAGCGCATAGCCCGCGACATGCCAGAGCGGCTGGAGCGCGGTCGGGCGCACGCCGCGGTAGGCGACCAGATCGTCGAAGCGCTCCAGATGCTCGCGCTCGGTCGCCGCCATGGCGCGGACCACCTCGCCCGATCCGGTTCGCCTCAATACCGCAAGCTGGCCCGCATAGATCCGCACCGCGCCGTACTCGCCCGCCTGGTCGACACGGATCATACGGGCGATCTGCTCCTCGCGCGAGGGGTCGCCTGGCAGCGCGTCCTCGCCCGTCACCTTGGGATGCGCGCGGGGCGCTTCTTCGTCGGCGGGTTTTCCGCGGTCGTTCCTGGGCTCGCTCATGACGAGGCCCGCAACACCATCTGGCGGGTCGCCGCCAAACCGAACAGACCCACGACCAGCGAGATGAGGAAATTGTAGCCGGCCATCGAGATCCCGAAGAGCTCCCAGGCAATATCGCCGCAATTCGCGACCGGTCCCTTCTTCAAGGCCTCGAAAGCGCCCTCGAGCGTCTTCGGCGGCGTGCTCCCAGCCGCACAGGCTTCGAGTCCTTTCCACCAGCCCTGCTCGACGCCGACATGGAACGCCGCGATCGCCGCCCCCACCAGCATCGCCACCGCCGCCAACATGGTCAGCCACGGCACCGCCTTGGGCTTGCCCGCGAGGGCGTGGCCGAGCGCCAGCCCGCCCAGTACGAGCACCGCCCCGTGGGGATACCGCTGATAGATGCAGAGCACGCAGGGCTGAAGCCCGCCGATATACTGAAAGGCGAGCGCGCCCAGCAGCAAGGCGGCGCTGGTGCCGAAGAGGATAGCCGGGCCGAGGCGGATCAGATCACGGTTCATGGGTGCCATCATAGCTGGCCGGTCGGACGGAAAAAGGGCGTCGTTTGGTCGCGGGAACGCTTATGTATTGCCTCGGCACCAGCCCATTCCCCCGCCGGACCGCCCATCAGGATACTCTCGTGGGCTGTCGGGCGGGGGAGTGGGCTGGAACCGCTTCCGCGTCAGCGGACATCAGTCACCAGACGGACAAATCTCTACACCAGATACTTGATCAGCACGAAGCCGCCGATCAGGAAGACGACGAAGATCGTCGCGGCCAGCGCCATCCGGCGCTCGATCCAATCGCGGATCGGCGGCCCGAACCAATAGAGCAGCAGCGCCACCGCGAAATAGCGCAGCCCCCGCGAGAGCACCGAGCCCAGGACGAAAGTGAAGAGCTCCTGCTTGGCGAGCCCGCTAGCGATGGTGACGACCTTGTAGGGCAGCGGGGTGAGCCCGCCGACCATGACGATCCAGAAGCCGTACTCGTTGTAGAGCGCTTGATAGCGCGCGAACTCGTCGAAATAGCCATAGAGGTTGAGCAGCCATATGCCCAAGGTCTCGTAGAGAAAGAAGCCGATGCCGTAGCCGAACATGCCCCCCAGCACCGAGGCGATGGTGCAGGTGAGCGCAATGCGCCACGCCTTCTCGCGCGTCGCGATGATCATCGGGATGAGCAGAATGTCCGCCGGGACGGGAAAGAACGAGGCTTCGGCAAAGGCGACGATCGCGAGCGCCGAAAGCGCGTGCCGGTGGGCCGCAAGACCCATCGTCCAATCGTAGAGCGACCTCAGCATGCGGAGCGGGATGTAGCAGGCCGATGCGGTTGCATCAATCGCCAACTTCGTTGGTTTTGCCTATGCCGCAGCGCTCGGATGCACCTGCGGCCGGTATCCCGCCGCCAAGACCGCGACGGTCGGCGCCGGAGTCAGCACCGTGACCATGCCGCCCGGACGTGCCCGCGGCGCGCCGTAGCGCCCGAAGTCGTAAGGATAGAGCCGCCCGCCCCGCACCAGAAAGGCGGTGTCCGGCGCCTCGTCGAGCGTGACGAAAACGCCGTCGGGCAATCGGGCGGCCTCGCGGCGGTGGCGGATCTGCGCCCGCGTCCCCCGCTCCACCCGCGCCGGATGGAGGACCGCGTCCAATTCCTTAGCGTAGACCCGGCCCGTCATCCCGTGCGCCGCCGCGAAGACCGCGCGGAACCGGTTGTAGTCGGTGCGCCGGCATTCGGCGCAGGGCCGATGCCCCGCCGCCAAGGCCACCGCCTCGTCGAGAAAGAAGAGCTCGGTATAGCGCCGCGGCGTCATGACGGCGCGGTGCCGGTCCTTGAAGTCGAGCACGCAGGTCACCCAATGGGGCATCCGCCAGCGTGCAACGCCCAGCCGCTTGTGCGCGTCATGCAGCACCCCGCGATTGCCCATCAGCGTCCCACGCGCCGGATGCGCGACGATCTCGCCAAAGGGGGTAACGCGGTTTTGCAGCGGCATGCGGATGTCTCACGGGGTGAGCGGCGACGATAGCCGCAAGCTTGACTGCCACGCTATCCGATCATTGGTTTGTCGGGGCACTCCTTCAGCCCCTCGCCCCTCCGGGGAGAGGGAATTCGGACGCGCTTGCCCCTACCGATCCGCATCCACGAGTATGAACGCGATCCGGCACGGCTCGGTCCCGCGATTCGACCAGGCATGGTTGGTGCCCCGCTGGATCAGCGTGTCACCGGCGCTCATCTCGATCTCGCTGTCATCGAGCAGCATCGTGATCGAGCCCGAGATCACCACCGCATAGTCGATCGTCTCGGTGCGGTGCATGAAGGGATGGCGCGCGCCCTCGACCACGGCGTCGGCCGCACCGATCGAGGCGAAGGCTTCCTTACCATCGATCGACTTCAGAAGCTCGGGGTCTTCCGGCGGGAACTCCACGACGCGGAAGATGGTGCCGCTTTTCGGTGGGTGCAGGGTGAACCGCTCGGTGACCGTCTCCTCCGGCCCGTTGATCGCGGCCGGCGTGGTGTCGGTGCGCCAGAGGTTGTTGAGCTGCGCCCCCGGCCGGCTCTCGCCGATCTGGATGGTCGCCGCATCGACGTCGGAGACGACCACCGCCGTGCCCGCGCTGTCATGCCCCGTAACGATCCGCCGCACACCCATCACGCACCTCCCCGCTCGATTGTCTTGTGGCGCATATCATAGCGCGTGTGCCGCCTCAGCGAAGGCGTGAGGCGTTCGCCCGGTTGACCGACACGGAACGGTTGACCATATGGGGAGCGCCCCGCATCATCGGCGCGCCGCTTCTCGTAAGCGCCCGGTGCCCCTGTGGCGGAATTGGTAGACGCGGCAGACTCAAAATCTGCTGTCCTTACGGACGTGGGGGTTCAAGTCCCTCCGGGGGCACCAATAAAATCAAAGACTTAAAGACAAACCTCCGCCGATGGTCGGGGCGCCATATTTTGTTAGGTACCACATAGGTACCACCTTGGCGGTGTTGGCGCTTGGATATCGGAAGCCGATTAAGCGGGAGCGCTACGGGGAGGGTCTATGGTCGAGCCCACGACACGCGCGCCGCGGCTCACCCCCACCCCCGGCTGGGGGGCCGTGGAGATTGGGTCCCATAAATCCATCCCAGGCTGCCCGACTAACGCGAGCAAATTCGAAAAATTTTCCGGGCGGGACGTACAGTTGCTAAACCTTGGTTAGTGGTTCGGCCGTGTCATGTTGCCGCTACTATGCAAAAAAGCCCTTCAAGTGCAAACGGCTAACCGGAAATAGAAATGTAGAAGCTCCCCCAGCGCCACGTGGTCTATAAGGCCGAGCCTCCCAGCAAGATTGGGGTAGACGACCAGGTCGGCCGGGCGGAACTTAGCC
>JARRKQ010000116.1:0-24829 GCA_037387885.1 Alphaproteobacteria bacterium
CGGTCGAGGCCGTGATCTCGACCGCACCCGCGAGCCGGCCCGGATAGCCGAGGCGCTTCATGATCGGGATGGTGATCGAGCCGGTGGTGACGACGTCGGAGGTCGGGCTGCCCGAGACCATGCCGTAGACGCCGGAGGAGACGACGGCGATCTTGGCCGGCCCGCCCGGCCGCTTGCCCGCCAGCGCCGCGGCGAGATCGAAGAAGAAGTCGCCACCGCGCGCGTGCAGCAGGATGGTGCCGAACAGCACGAAGAGGAAGGCGTAGGTCGCGGCGACGCGGACCGGCAGGCCGAGGATGCCGTCCGTTGTGAAGACCGTGATCTCGAGGAAATGGGAGACGTCGATATAGCCGTGCTTGAGCACGCCGTCCAAACGGTGGCCGAGCAGGTTGTAGGCAACGAAGACGAGCACGACGAGGAGGAGGCCGAGCCCGGTCGTCCGTCGCGTGATCTCCAGCGTCAGAAAAAAGAGCGTGGCGGCGAAGACGATGTCCCAGGTCGAGAGCGGATCGAGCAGGGCGACGCGCTGTTCGACCGCGCCGGCATGGAGCGTGAAGTAGACGCCGCAGGCGAGCGCCGCGGCGGAGAGCAGCCAGTCGATAGGCGAGGGTCGATCGGGGTTCGACCGCGCCCGCGCGCCGACGCCGAGAAACGCGAGCGTCATCATCGCGCTCAGCACGGTGACGGCGAGCGTCCACGGCGCCACGATGATGACGGTCGCGGCAACGATCACCCAGACGGCGAGCAGCGCCGCGAAGGGCGTGACGATCCAGGCGAGCCAGCCGGTCGGCCGCCGTCGCACGCCGACCTGAAAGAGGAGGCCCAGGACGTTCGCGCTAGGACGGCGTCGCATTGCACATGATGCGAGTGCGTTGGCGCGAGCGGCGACTGCGGCCTGACCTCCTCCCCCTCTTCAGAGGGGGAGGACTGAGGAGGGGGTGGGACGGCCGAAGGACGTGCACCGCCGTCAGGCGGGGGGTCTTGGCGGCAACCTGCCTTTGCAGGAATGCTTGATAGCCGAAGCTCTTGACCTCACCCCCTCCCCGGCCCTCCCCCTCTGAAGAGGGGGAGGGAGGGAAGGGCGTGTCCGGTTTCAGCATTGTTTGGTCGCTCCGGTGACCCGGCCGGCGCCGACGGGCGATGCCGCCTACTTCAGCAATCCCGCCTCGCGGAAATACTTGGCCGCGCCCGGATGGAAGGGGATGACGCTGGGCTCGGTCAACGTCGCCCGTGTCGTCACCTTGGCGAGCAGACGGTGGCCGGTCTTATACTTCTCGATCTGGGTGACGATCGACTTGGCGAGCTCGTAGGCGAGCTTGTCGTCCATCTTCTCGTTCACGACGATGACCGCGCCGTGGCAGACCGAATTGATGTCCTTGTCGATGAACGCGTACTCGGCCGCCTTGAAGAGGCAGGTCTTGCCGCCGGTCTCCTTGGCCACCTGCTCCGCCACGGGCTTGGGGATCTGCAGCAGCGTGACGTCGAGCCCGCGCGCGACCTCACGGATGCGCGCGTGCTTGTAGGCGATGCCGTAGACGGTCATGTCGATGCGGCGGTCGAGCATCAGCGAGGTGATCTCGCGCGAGGCGGCGTAGACGACGCGCCCGCCGTTCGCCTTGATCGTCGCCAGCGGCAGCCCTGCGTGCTTGAGGACGAGGCGGCCGATCTCGCTGTCGAGATTGCCGCGGCGGTTGATGGCGACGCGCACCGCGATCTTCTTCGCGGCGATGTCCTTGAAGCTGGTGATGTTGTGGCGCTTGGCGAAGTCGCGGTTGATGATCGCGTGCTGCGCCTGGAAGCGCGCGCTGGGCGAATAGACGCGGATGAGCGCGCGGACGTTCCTGATCGGCGCCTTGAACGGCTTGGTGCCGTTGCGGGCCAGCACCAGATCGCCGTCGACGGCGATGCCCATCGGCACCTTGCCGCGCGACACCAACGCGATGTTGGCGAGCCCACCCGATGAGGTCTGGTAGGTGATGGTCGAGCCCGGATGGGCCGCGGCGATCGCCGCATCGACGCCGCGGCCGATGCGCGACCACAAGCCGCCGGGGCTGGCACCGCTCAGGGTTAGGTTGTAGCTCTCGGCGGCGGCGCTGCCGGCGGTCAGAACGAGCGCGCCGGCCGCAGCGATCATCACAGGCATCGCAGGCATCATGATGCGTCGCATGGCGATTTCCTCCCTTGGGGGTCCAGTCTCTTGGGAGCGCCCATGTCGACGCCCGGCCCGGACCGTTCTTGCGGCTTTCGCGCGAGACGCGCGGCCATGCCTTGTTGTTCCGGCGAGACCTGCGCAGTGCCGCCGGTTGCAGAAGCAGGCAAAGGTTAGTGTGGGCCGATGTGGCTGTCGAGACGAAACCGCGTGGCGGCCGGTGCGCGCCGGCGCTATAGTCGGGACGGGATCCGGGGTGCCACGCGCCCTCCACATCAGAGACCGACATGGCCGACGGCACGTCCTCCGAGCCGGAGTTCGCACCGCCTTTCGCGCGGGCCTACCAGCTGCCGCCCGAGGCGCGCGGGCATGTGGTGGCGGCCAAGGCGGCGCTCGACGCATTGGCGTCAAAGCGCGGCGAGCCGCCTTTCGGCTGGCGCCAGCGGATCGCGCTGGTGCTGTTCGCGGGCGCGGTCGGCTACGGCGTGGTCATGGGCACGCTGCGCTGGCTCGCGGTGGAGAAGGCGGGAAGCTGGCTCGAGGCGGCGGTGCCGGCCGCCTGCGCGCTGATCGTGGCGCTCGTCACGTTCTGGCCGCGCAAGCACACCGAGCCCGCCGAGGATGCCCGCGCCCGCGTCCACGCCGAGGCGCATCTGGCGATGCTCGGCCTCGCTTATCTCCCCGCCGGCACGACACGGGTTCAGGAGAGCCAGATCGTCTGGGCGCATAACTGGCAGCCGTTCGATCCGGATGATCGGGGGAGTTACGCGCGGTAGGACGCGCGATCCACAGTTGGTGAAAGCTCAGACGGCTAGCTAGCCGTGGCTGTGTGTCCGATGCGCTTGCGCATAGTGCTGCCGCAGCAGGTCGATGCCGTAGTCGTTGCCGTTCGGCGTCCGGACGATGGTGTGGATGTGGAAGCGCTCGGGCTTTTCGTTCGTGAGGAAGACGCCGGCGTGGTGGTCGAACTCGATGAAGACCACCGGGCTCTGGATCCGGTAGTAGAAAGGATCGGCCGCGCCGGTGCCGCCGATCCAGCAGAAATGCGTGGCGTCGACGTGCCGCTCGAAATCCTCCAGGCGCGCGTCGCGGGGGCCGTCGGGCAGATAGGCGAGATAGGCCGCGGTGAGGTCGGTGAGGCGCCGGCGCGCCTCGGCGGTTAGCTCGGCGCCCGGCAGGCCCTCATACGGAACGATCCTGTTGTCCTGGTAGGCGCCGCCGAGATGGAGGTTGTCGGCGAAGTGCCGGCGCCCCTCCGGCAGGTCCCCGCCCATCATCGAATGGTAGACGATCGCCCGCTCCTGCTGGTCGCGCGTGAGCGAGGTCATGAGGGAGAGGCCCGCGCGCTCCTCGTCGTCGAAGAGCGAGAGGCCCTTATATGCGCCGCTGTCGGCGAAGGCCGGCTCGGCGCCGAAGAAGGCGGGGGTGACGACCATCTGCGTGCCGATGACGAGGCAGTTGAGGCAGAGGTGGTGGCCGAAGAGCTGCCAGCCCCAGGGCTCGCTGGTCGAGGGTTCGCCGAAGATACAAAAAGTGTAGCTCCATTCGTTCATCACCTGCGGCCCGCCGACGAGGTCGCCCAGGAAGGCGTTGAGCCGCATAACGTTGCGGGTGGCCTCGTAGCCCCGGTCGCTCAGGCTTGCGCGCAGCACGGCCATCACCGCGTCGCGCTGGCGCTCGGAAAGCTCCTCCAGGCGCAGGCCGTGGGTCTCGACATACATCTCCGTGTTCTGCCAGTTCCGCCATTGCTCGGAGTCGACGGGAAAGACGGCGCGCTTGCGCTGGTCGTCGGTCATGGTGGCGAGAAGCGCGCTCGCCGCGACGACGATGGCCTCGGTGGGCGCGCCTTCGGGGCGCAGCGCGAACAAATCCTTCAGCGGCGCGCCGTCGGTGGTGATGCCCCGGAAGGGCTCGGCGAACAGCGTGGCCCACATCGAGAAGAGCGACTGGATGCGCTCGATCGATTGCCGCGCCTTGGTGTGGGCGCGCGCCGTCGGCCCCGAGATCTTGCTCTGCTCGGGCGTGGGAAGGTAGGGCCGGAAATCCGCTTTGCTCATTGCGCACCGGTCTTGCACGACGGTCGTCAACTAGGCGTCACCTAGGGGCCCTGCCGGGCCGAGGCTGTCAACCCCGCCGGCCCTCCAGCAGCGGGCGCGCTTCGCCGATTGCCGTCGCCATGAAATCGACGAAGGCCCGCACGCGCGCGGCTTTGCGCAGGTCGTTGTGGAGCAAGAGCCAGAGGCTGCGGTCGGGGACCGGCGCGGCGGCGGGAACGCGGACCAGGCCGGGCTCGGTGTCGCCCAGAAAGCAGGGCAGCATGGTGAGGCCAAGTCCGGCCTTCGCCGTCTCGAGCTGCAGCGCGTGGGTCGACATGCGGTGGCGGACGGCGAGCGACGGAAAGGGCGTGTCGCGGGTCCAGGACGGGTTTGCCGCGGCGGCGCCCCAGCCGATCCACGGAGGAGCGTCCGGCGCATCTCGGTTGGCCGGATCGAGCAACGCCGCGACGTCGGGCGCCGCATAGATGCAGGTCGCATACCGCGCGAGCCGCCGGCCGACGACGTCGTCGGTCACCTCATGCGACATCCGGATCGAGACATCGGCCTCCCGCCGGGCGAGATCGGAGAACGCATCGGTGAGCTCGACGTCGAGCTCGATGGCCGGAAAGCGCGCCGCGAAACCCGCGATTGCGGGCGCCAGGAAGCCATGCATGACCGCCCAGGGCATGCTGACCCGGACGATGCCCGCGGGCTCGGCGTCGCGGCCGGCGATCATCCGCTCTGCAGCGAAGGCCTCGCCCTCCATGCGCTCGGCCGCGCCGAGCAGCGCCTCGCCGGCCTGGGTGAGCACGAAAGCGTCGGGGGTGCGGTCGAAGAGCGTGGCGCCGAGCCCGGCCTCGAGCGCCTTCAGCCGGCGCGTGACGGTCGCGTGGTTGACCCCCAGCGCGCGCGCCGCGCCGCGCAGCGAGCCGGCCCGGGCCACCGCCAGGAAGACCGGCAGCGCGTCCCACTCGATGGATGAGTTTCGATCCATGATGGTGCCGATTATGCACCTTCCGGATCGAATTTCAGCCATCTAGTTCATGACTATCCCGGCCAGTCGGGCTCACACCAGCCAGGAGACAAGACCGTGGACGGCACCCCCACGAACGCCCCGTCTATCGCCCCTTCGATTCTCGCGCGCATCGGCAACACCCCGATCGTGGAGCTCCACTGCATGGTGCCGCAGGGCCATGCGCGCATCCTGATGAAGCTCGAGAGCCAGAACCCGACCGGCAGTATGAAGGACCGCGCAGCGCTCGCCATGATCGAGGCGGCCGAACGCGACGGCCGGTTGCCCCGGGACGGCAGCGTCGTCGAATACACGGGCGGCAGCGCGGGCGTCTCGCTCGCCTTTATCTGCAACGCCAAGGGCTACCCGCTCCGGCTCGTCACCTCCGATGCCTTCAGCCAGGAAAAGCGCCGCCATATGGAGGTGCTGGGCGCCGAGCTGACCCTGGTGCCGAGCAAGTATGGCGGCATGGACGAAGCCCTCACGCGCAATATGATCGAGACCGCGCGCGGCATCCGCGAGGAGACCGGCGCCTACTGGACCGACCAGCTCAACAACCGCGACCAGATCTCGGGCTATGAGGCGCTGGGCGCGGAGATCTGGCGGCAGACCGGTGGCGCCGTCGACGCCTTCGTGCAGGGGGTCGGCACCGCGGCCTCGCTGATGGGGACAGCCACGGCGCTGCGGCGCGAAAGGTCGGACCTCCACGTCGTCGCCGTGGAGCCGAGCGAATCCCCCGTGCTGTCGGGCGGCAAACAGGGCGCGCACCGGATCGAGGGGATCGGCGCCGGCTTCGTCGTGCCGCTATGGGCGCACGACAGGGTCGACGAGATCGCCACGGTCCCGGCGGCCGAGGCGATGGAAATGGCGCGGCGGCTGGCCCGCGAGGAGGCGATCTTCGCCGGCACCTCGACCGGCGCCAATCTGGTCGCCGCGCTCAAGGTCGCCGAATGGCTGGGGCCGGACGCCACCGTGGTGACGCTGATGGTCGACAGCGGCATGAAGTATTTCAGCACCGAGCTTTACGGCGAGGTCTGAGCCCGGAGGCGTTCAGGACCCGCTTCGCGTACGGCCATTATGAGCTATTGGCGGTATGGGAGCGCCTGACGGTATGGTGCCCGTCGTCAGCCTCGATCAACAAGACGGAAGCGACGGCCGTGGGCATCGTAATCGCGCCACGGCGTGGGGCCGTCAGCGAACACCGCGCGCATGTCGGCAAGCACGGCCGGATTGAGCCGGTAATATTGGTGATTGGTCTGGTCGGAGTCGTGGCCGAGCACGGCCGAGACATCGATCGCTTCGATCTTGTCCGGCAGCGCGCGGTTGTTGAAAGGGCCGTCGGATCCCAACCGCTCGCGATTGCCCTTGGTGGTCTCGCTGACCCATAACGCTCGATCACGCGGCGTGTGATAGACGCTGATCTTCTCGGAGATCTGGGGCAGGAACGCCATCTTGTCCGGCTCCGACAGGACATCGTCGTCAGCGTCGGCGGCCATCAGAAAAACCTTATCGAACAGCTTCACTTCCTTGCCGCGAAAATCGTCGCGTAACGCAACAACGCCGTGGCGAAATGCATAGTTGCCCATCGAATGGGCGAGCAGATGGATCTTCTGCTCGCAGGGGCCGATCGGGACATCCTCGCCGCGCAACAGCGACCGCCTTATCTCCCGGCGCTCGTCGTCAGAGGTGATGGCGTGCAGATAGCGCGCCAGCGTGCGGATCGCCTTGGCCATGGCCTGGCCCGAGGCCCGCGCATCCGTGCGGTCACGCTCGTAGGGGGTGTAGAGAAAGACTTCACCGTCCGACTGCCAGGAAAAAACCGCTAGATTGGCGCCGTCGCCGAGCTGTTGCTTGTGCTCGGCCGCGCGCACGATCGAGCTTTTGAAGCTGTTGGCGAAGCCGTGGATGTAGATGATCGAATCGCGCGTGTGCTTGACCATCTTGCGCCGGAGGTGGTCGAACACTTCGTTGCTGCCGAAGACGAAATTGTCCGACGTCGGCGCGCGCGCCCGGCTGGTCAGCTGCTCCTTCGCAACCTTGATCTCGATCGTGCTGGCGTCCTCGTCGGCGCCGCCGCCCGGCTCGAAGACGAGATCGACATCGGCTCGGCCGAAGCGCAGGTCGAGCCCTTCGTGAGAACTGAGCTTGGGGCCAAAGTCGGTTGGAGGCTTGCCGATCGGGTTGCGATTGGTCGCGAAGTAAACGGTCACCGCCATGGCACTCACCCCGCGGTATCAAGTCGGTCAATATCCCGTACCTGGAAAGACAGTCGCCATAATACACGATTTACGAGTAAATTGAATTCCCTATTTCGCGATATTTCCGGATAACCGATCCCGCAACGCAATTCGTTCGGTGGACTGCGGGCCACTCGAGAACCATCGACAACGTGAAGATCGGACAACCAGGGACATGATCGTGAACTGATGGCGTGATGCGGGGACTAGCCTTCCCGCGGGCCGGCCGATAGAACCGGCAGCGGGCCCATGCCAATAGGCGGGCCCATGCCAATAGGCCAATAGGCCAATAGGCCAATAGGAATGTGCCTCCGGCCCGCCGCAGAGGACCCGCCCCGCCCGTGCTTCATCCCCGCTCGCCTGGCGTCGCCGGGCTCGTGCTCATGTTGGTCGCGCTGCCGGTGGTGGCGATGGACCTGCAGTTCGCCGCCATGCCCGACATCGCGCGGGACATGGAGGCGTCGGTCGCCGCCGTGCAGGGCACGCTCTCGGCCTTCGCGGGGGTCTTCGGCGTGCTGCAGCTCGCCTACGGGCCGGTCGCCGACCGGCTCGGGCGCAAGCCCCTGGTGGTCGGCGGCATGCTGCTCTTCGGGCTTGCCAGCATCGGCGCGGTGCTGGCCGACACGATCGCGATGCTGACCGCGATGCGCGTGCTGCAAGCCGTCGGCGCCTGCGCCGGGCCGGTGCTGGGCCGCGCGGTGATCCGCGACATCCATGGCGGGCAGGGGGCGGCGCGGGTGCTCGGCTATGTGATGGGAACGTTCGGCATTCTCGCTATCGCGGGTCCGCTGCTGGGCGGCGTGCTGGTCGACGCCTTCGACTGGCGGGCGAGCTATCTCGTCATGGCGATCTTCGGCTTCGTCGCGGCGGCGCTCTGTTGGGTGCTGCTGCCCGAGACGCGGCCCGAGGACGCGCCGGGCTCGCCCGTCCGGCGGTCGAACCCGCGGACTCTGATCCGCACCTACGCAACGCTGCTCGGCACGCGCCAGATCCTGGTCTTCGTGGCGACCGGCGGGCTGATGCAGGGGGCGTTCTTCGCCTGGCTCTCGGGCTCGTCCTTCGTGATCATGAAGGTCTTCGGCTATTCGGGCACCGCTTACGGGCTCATCCTGCCGCTCACCGTCGGCGGCTTCATCGCCGCGTCGTTCCTCGCGGGCAAGCTCGCCGGGCGACTCGGCTTCCACCGCGTCGTCGTGCCGGGGGTGCTGCTCCGGCATGACCTTGAGCCAGACCGCCGCCGGCGCGATGGCGCCCTATCCGGAGCATGCGGGCGCGGCCTCGGCGCTCGCAGGCTTCTGCCAGTATCTCGGGATCATGGCCTCGGTGCTGCTGACCGGGCTCGTCTTCGACGGCACGGCGCTGCCGATGTTGGCCTTGATTACGGGGTTCGCGGGAGCGTCGGCGCTGATCTATTTGACCAGCGTGCGGGGGATAATGGCGGCGGCGAGGTCCTAAGACGACCCGTTGCCGTCAGACTCGGGGGCGATGGCGCGGCTCCAGGCGATCAGGATCGGCGCGCAGATATTGTCGTAGAAGACGCCGGAGATGCCGTGGATGCCGGGCAGGCTGAGCAGCATCGCCCGCCAGCGCCGGCGCGGCAGCTCGCGCCAGATGGCGATCATCGCATCGACGCCGGCGCGCAGGGCCCCGCTGCGGTCGACCACGTGGATGCGCCGCCGGGCAGCGGACCGGGTGACACCGAAGGTGGCAAGCGCGTCGGGAAACCGTCGGATGTCGCGCCACAGCAGATCGGGATGGGCGTCCTGGGCGATGCTCTGGTAGCGCCCGACCGCGTTCATGCAGAGCGGGCAACGCCCGTCGAAGAAGGTCGTCACCGTGGTCGGACCGTCGCCACGCTCGTCATGCGCCGTACACGCCATATACCGTCTCCCGCCGTTCCGGGCCGAATTTGGTCGTCCTGTGATCGTCTTATGGTCGTTCGGACCCGTCCGGGACTATTAAGACGAAATTCCGTTACGGAGTCACCAAGGGCGGCGAATTAATTGACGACTCCCGATGGCAAAAGCGCGGAGCCGATGGGGCGATCAGATGGCATAGCGCGGCGATAATAGGGCGCGGCGATAGTAGGGCACCCGGCGCCCGCGTCGGGCCTGCCATGCGCAGTCTTGCGGCGCGCCGGCAGGCCGGCTCGACTAGAGTGCAGCGATGATGCCCGGGACCACCGCCACGCAAGCGCCAACGTTCAACCGCACCGCACTGCTCGCCTTTGCCCTGGCCATCGCGGCGGTGGCGATGTGGTCGGGCAACTGGGTGGTCGTGCGCGCGGCGCGCACCGACATCCCGCCATTGGGCCTCAACTTCTGGCGTTGGGCTCTCGCGACGCTGGTCCTGCTGCCGTTCGCCGGCAGAGCGGCGTGGCGGGATCTGCCCGCCGCGCGCCGGCATTGGCGTTTGATGCTGGGCCTCGGCGCAACCGGGGCCGCCACCTTCCACTCGATGATCGCCATCGGCCTCCGCTCGACCGAGGTCATCAACGCACTGCTGCTCAACCTGGCGCTGCCGGTCATCACGATCGTCATGGCCTGGCTGGTTTTCCGCGACACGGTCAGCCGGCGCCAGATGCTGGGTATCGTGATCTCGCTGGCCGGCGCGGTGGTCCTGATCTCGCGCGGCGAGCTGGCCGTGCTCGCCCGACTGCATTTCAACCCGGGCGATCTCTGGATCCTGAGCGCCCTCGTCGTGTGGGGCGCCTACTCGCTGCTGCTGAAGCGGCGCCCGGCGGCGATCGGCGGGCTCTCGCTGCTCTTTTATATGTGCATGATCTGCGTGCTGCTGATGGCGCCGGCCTATGCTTGGGAGACGTTCGTCGCGGGCCGGCCGGTCTCGTTCACGCTCGCGAGCGCCGGCAGCATCGGCTACACCGGCGTGGTCGCCTCGGTCTTCGCCTTCCTCTGCTACAACGCCGCCGTCGCGCGGATCGGCCCCAACGCGACCTCGTTCTTCCTGCTGCTGATGCCGGTCTTCGGCAGCGTGCTGGCGATCAGCGTCCTCGGCGAGCGGATCTACCTCTACCACCTCGTCGCCTTCGCCACGGTGCTGGCCGGCATCGTGCTCGCGACCTATCGCATTGCCAGGGACTAACGGGCCGCCGGCAGCTTGCGCAGGCGCTAGCCGGACGCCGGCTCGGGGCGGGCGCCGTGGGGGATGGTGAAGAGCGCCTGCGGCTCAACGATGCCGCGCAGGCGGTGCTTGCCGAGCGGCGTGAGGGAGCGGCCGCTCGCCTCGGCGACGGGCTCGGTGACGACGATCGATTCGCCGAGCTGCACCGAAAGCTCCTCCACACGCGCCGCGCAATTGACCGCCGCGCCGATCGCCGTGAAGTCGAGCCGGTTGGCCGAGCCGATATTGCCGTACATGACGTCGCCCATATGGAGCGCGAAGCCGAAGCGGACGGACGGCTTGCCGGCCTTCGCGCGCTTGGCGTTGTATGCCTCGATCGCGCGCTCGGCATCGGCCGCCGCATCGAGCGCGTTGCGGCAGACGTAAGGCCGGAAGGCGGGATCGCCCAGCGGGAAGATCGCCAGCATGCCGTCGCCGATCAGCTTCAGCACCTGGCCGCCATGCGCGTGAACCGCGTCGATCACGCATTCGAAGTAGTCGTTCAGCAGGGCGATGATCTCGTCGCGGGGCTTGGCCGCCGTCATCGCCGTGAAGCCGCGGAGATCGGAATAGGCGACGACGGCGTGAATGGTCTCGCCGGTGCCGCGCTGGATCTGGCCCTTCAGGACCCGCTCGCCGGCATGGTGGCCGATGTAGGTGTCGAGCAGCGTCCGCGCGGTGCGGTGGGTCGACTGCACTTCGAGGATCAGCGAGAGGATCGGCAGCACGTCGTAGATGAGCGCCAACTGATCGGTGCTGAAACCCTCCGGCCCGTCGGCCGCGAAGGAGGCCGCGTTGATGGTGCCGTCGCTGAACACCAGCGGGACGCAGAGATAGTCGGTGCCGCCTTCGTCCTTGATCTGCTGCAGCACCGGAAAATCGAGCCCGACCTCGGGGTCGTTTAGGCGCCGCCGGATGCCGCCGGCGCCGTCATGGATCACCTTGAACGGGCTTTCCAGATACATCGGATCGGCGATCAGGTCGTGGCCGCGGTTGAGCGCCACGGCGGGCTCGCCCCGGTTCCAGCGATAGCCGGTGGAGAGGATCTGGGGATGGATTGTGCGGACGTTGAACATCGCCCGCATCAAAGGCACGCCCGCCACGACCAGGCGCTCGCATAGCTGCTCGATGACGTCGCGCGAGCGCTTCAGATGCCGCGCCTCGTCGAGCAGCCATTGCGTGATCGCCCCGCGCTCGGCCGCGAGCGGATCAGTGGGCCTGCGGGGCTTTGCCTTCGGGAAGTCCGAAAAGGCAAGGTCCGCTGATTTTTCGTCCGTCTGTGCCATCGGCGACGTGGCCAGCCTTCGATCCCTCGGCCGCGCCACCCCATGGCCGCGACCCCCATTACGAGACTAAATGGGAAGTGTCGGGCGCGTTGCCTAGATTTTTGAGATATTCAGCGCGCCGATTCACCATGACAATCGCGTGACTTGACGGCCTCGCGGATCCGGCCCATGTCTCTCATAAGCTCGCGAATCCGGGCATCCGGCCCGGACCATCAGGAGCGATCCAAGCGATGTTCATCCAGACCGAGCCGACGCCGAACCCGGCGACCCTCAAATTCCTGCCCGGCCGGCCGGTGATGCCCTCGGGCACCGCCGATTTCACCTCGGCGGAGCAGACCGAGACCTCGCCGTTGGCCGAAGCGCTGTTCCGGGTCGACGGGGTGCGCGGGGTCTTCTTCGGCGGCGACTTCATCACCATCACCAAAGCCGAGGACCAGGAATGGCACGTCATGAAGCCGACCATCCTCGGCGCCATCATGGAGCATTTCACCTCCGGCAAGCCGGTGATCCTGGAGGCAGCGGCCGACGCCGCGGCGGCGGATCGCCAGGCCTCGGCCGACGACGACCCGGTGGTCGCCCAGATTAAGGAGCTGCTGGAGACACGCGTGCGTCCGGCCGTGGCCCAGGACGGCGGCGACATCATCTTCGAGGGCTTCGATGCCGGCATCGTCTATCTCACCATGCACGGCGCCTGCGCCGGCTGCCCCAGCTCGACGGCGACGCTGAAGATGGGCATCGAGAACATGCTGCGGCATTACATCCCGGAAGTGACCGAGGTGCGCCCGGTCTACTGACCGCGGCCCATCAGGGTCCGATCGGCTCAAGGGGCGGGTTCCAAACCCGCCCTTTTTGATTCAAGCGCCGTCACACAACCGCCATCGTCGCGCGTCAGATAATCGACGGAATCGGCAGATTTGGGCCGGAATCGCGCCGCTGCTGTGACCGCGGTTACAGCGCTGCGCGCCTGCCGCCGATACCGTGCCTTCCAACGCTCAGCCGAGCGTTTCGCCCCGAAAGCCAAAGGAAGGAGACACCATATGAGCCGCAAGGCACTTCGCGCAGCCCTCGTCACCGTCGGCATCGCGCTCCTGCCCCTGACGGCCGGGCAGGCAGCCCATGCGGCGATCACCGCCAAGCCGGCGGTGTCGCCCGAGGCTGGTCAACCCAACCTTATTCCGGTGAACGTCTGCTGGAAGCGGTTCGGCCCCTACGCTACGCAGACGACGGCCTGGCGCTATGTTCGCGCGTTCCGCGCGCGCGGGTATCGCACCAGCGGCGTCTGGGGCTCGGGTGGCAGCATCGCCTACAGCCACCGTTCGCGGGGCTACTACTTCAAGGTCTTCTATCGCTGTTAGTCGGACCTTGAGACCCGATGATCGGCAGGGGCGGGCCTCGGGCTCGCCCCTGTTGATTCGCGAATTGTCTCGCACACCCCGCGACAGTCCGCCGCATGCCTTTATCCGCTCCCGTAATTTAGACAAATTTTCCACGCAAGAACCGGATACGGCGGTTCTGCGGCGTTCGGTCGGCTTAGGGAGATCCGGCGCGTGGACGAAAGCAGGCGGGCTTTCGTATCGCACCGGACACGACCGGATGAACGAGCCAATGAGAGAGCCCCAAAAAGGGGCCGGTAATCAAAAGCGACGATAACGGGAAAAGGGTGTCCCAGGCATGACAGCAATCCGATTGGGCGCCGCGCTCGCGGCGTTCGCGATCGGGGGGTATCTCGCCAGCGCGGGGGGCGCGCAGGCGATCGATCTACGAGCGATGCACGATCCGAATTCGGACTCGTCCACGGAGCTGACCTTCGGGCCGGCGCCCGGTGCGACCGACAAGGCCGGACGACTGCACGCGGTGACCTTCAAGACGCGCTCGGTGAAGTCGTTGCGGCTGCTCTTCGACGGCCTCGGCTTCGATCTGACCACGGTGCCGAAAGGCATGCCGGTGCCGCGCGTATTCGTCTCGGAGCTGCCTTCGGGTCTGAAGGCGATGAAGTCGGTCACGCACCGCACGCGGATGTTCCGCAAGATCCTGCTGCCGCTCGTCCTGCAGACCAACGAGACGATCCTGCGCGACCGTGAGAAGCTGCTGGCGCTCCGGCGCAAGATCCAGATCGGTGTCTCGCCGACGGTCGCGGAGAATGGCTGGCTGTGGTCACTCGCGCGCGAATACCGGGTGCGCGACGGCGACATGGACGTGCTGGTCCGGCGTGTCGATGCGATCCCGCCTTCGCTGGCGCTCGCCCAGGCGATCGAGGAAAGCGGCTGGGGCACGTCACTTTACGCGCGCAAGGGCAATGCGATCTTCGGCCAAGAAACCTCGCTCGCCGCCAATGACGGGATGGTGGGGCACTATCGGGGCCGGCGCTTCAAGATCAAGACCTTCGCCAGCCTGCTCGAAGCGGTGAACGCCTATGCGCGGAACCTCAACACGCACGCGGCGTATGCGGCCATGCGCGGCGAGCGGGCGATGATGCGGGCGCGGGGCGAGCGGCCGCGGGGGCATATCCTGATCGGCACGATGCTGCGCTATTCGGAGCGCGGACCCGCCTATGTGCGGACCATCCGCACGATCATGGCCAACTTCAAGCTGCCCACGCTGGACGCCGCCGAGCTCGAGCCCGGCACCGCGATCCACGTGATCAAGCGGTAGGCGGCGCCTACATCAGCCCTTCATCGAGCGCGTCGTCGCCCAGGAGGGGATAGCGCGCGACGTCGAAGAGCTGGTAGTGCCACCACTCGTAGTCGTAGCGGTCCCAGCCGGCCGCGGTCATGATGCCGAGCAGCGTCATGCGGTTGCGCTGGGCTTCGGCAGGGATCTCGGTGTTGCCGTGATGGGCCAGGTCGCTGAAGTCGTCGAAGACGGTGCCCATCTCGAGATCGTTGCCATCAGCGTCGGTCAGGGTGAGGTCGGCTGCAACCCCGCGGGTGTGGGGCGAACCCTTGCGCGGATCGGAGATGTAGTTCGGATCGGGGGTGTGGTTCCACAATGCCCACTGCGCCTCGCTCGGCCGGAAGGCGTCGAAGAGCTTGATCCGGAGGCCCGCCGAGGCGGCGAGCGCGATCGCTCTCGTCAGCCGCTCGGCGGCGTCGGCATGGAGATAGGCGGCGGCCCGGCGATAGATCGGCTTGCCCGTGAAATTGTCGGCGCGCGCATAGGCGATGTCGTGGATCACGTCGAAGGCGGGCGGGGCGATCTCGATCAGGCTCATCGGCCAATGGTCCTCAAAGATAATTATGACGGGATAACATGACGGGATGGAGGTGCGTCGAAGGACGCCTTCGGCTGGCGCGCCGTTTGTCGTAGGGTCGCGTCGGACCGGTATGACCGGACAGTTCATATGACCGGACAATTCATAACAGCACGGTAGGCGCGATCAAGCGCTGCAACGACATGGCCCCACCGACCCTGCTAGCCATCGACACGGCGACCGACGCGTGCTCGGTCGCGGTGCTTGCCGAGGACGCCGTCGCCGCGCATCGCAGCGTGCTGATGGCGCGCGGGCACGCCGAGGCGCTGATGCCGATGGTGGTCGAAGCGCTGGCGGCGGCCGGTCTGGGTTTCGCCGATCTCGACGCCGTTGGCGTGACGGTCGGGCCGGGCGCCTTCACAGGCCTGCGCATCGGGCTGTCGGCGGCGCGCGGTATCAGCCTCGCCGCCGGCATCCCGGTTCTGGGCGCGACCACGCTGGAGGTCCTGGCGCACGGCGTGCCGGAGACGGAGCGCGCGGGGGCCAGCATCGTCGCGGTGATCGAGAGCAAGCGCGCCGATCTCTACGTCCAGGCCTTCGGCCCCGACCTCGCCCCGCTCGGTGAACCAGCCTCCACAATGCCAGAGGCGCTTGGGACGTCCTTGCCCGCGGGCCGGCTTGTTCTGGTGGGCGACGGCGCGGCGCGCGCGGCCGATGCGCTCAGGGCCGGCAATCGGGCGGACGCCATTTCGCTCAGCACCTCCGGGCCGCATCCGGACGCGCGGGTTCTGGCGGCCCTGATCGCCGCGCGGCTCGAGGAGATCGGCGCGGGGCTCGACGATCTGGCCGCCCCCGAGCCGCTCTATCTCCGACCGCCCGACGCCAAGCGTCCGGCCGGGGGCGGGCGGCTGCGCTCATGACCGCTGGGGCGGACACAACCGTGCGCGCCGAAGCCGACAGCGGACCGCTGGCCGAAACGGGCGTTCGGGCGCTGGGCCTCGGCGCGACACGACAGGTCCTGGAAGTGGGCGTGGGAAATGGGCCGGCGCGCGGCCTCTATGCAGCGCTGGGCTTTGCCGAATGCGGCAAACGGCGCGGATATTACGGCGCATCGGGGGGCGACGCGGTGATCCTGGCGCGCGACATTTGGACGGTGCCACAGACCTCCACGCGCGAACAATCAAGGTGAATTAACTATTAATACTAGCCGTTCACTATAAATACCCTAGACAATTCACGTGATTCGGCCGGTACTTCAGTGATAGTCTTTGCTATATTCTCTGAATCATCGCTGGTATTTGCATACACCCATGTGTAAATTGGCGAATTGATTGATCCCGGACGGAGTTCCCATGACCGAACCGCTCGACCAAACTAATCTCGTTCGAAAGACCGTAGAAATCGTCAAAGCATTCGTTTCAAAGAATACATGCACGGTTGAGGATCTGCCGAAGCTCATTAGCGAGACCCATGCGGCGCTGACCGGCCAGAGCGCCGCGGTCGCCGAAAAGGTGGTTCCAGAACCGGCGGTGCCGATCAGCCGCTCGGTGACGCCGGACTACATCGTCTGCCTGGAAGACGGCCGCCGCCTGAAGATGCTGAAGCGGCATCTGAAAACGGCCTACAACATGAGCCCCGACGAATATCGCGAGCGCTGGGGATTGCCGGCCGACTATCCGATGGTGGCGCCCAACTACGCGGCCCGGCGCAGCGCGCTGGCCAAGGAGATCGGGCTCGGCTCCAAGGGCGGCCGCCGGCGGCGATAAGCCGGTCGCTGCATTCGACAGGATGCGGCATCACATAAGTATGACGTTCGACGCTGCCGACTGGAAACGGCGGCACGCCAGCGTTTGCGCCGTTATGATGGTATCGCGGGCCAAGTGAGATATACTGAGCGTCCCTAGTCAGCGATCGTTGATGGACGTAATGCCGTCTCGCTTGGAAAAGCTGTGTCACGAGAAGGGCCTCAAAATGACCGAGCAGCGACGCGTGATCGCGCGCGTGCTGTCGGACGCCGAGGACCATCCCGATGTCGAGTCGCTTTACCAGCGGGCCACCAAGATCGACTCGCGCATTTCCATCGCCACCGTCTACCGGACCGTTCGCCTGCTGGAAGAGGCGGGCATCCTCGAGCGTCACGATTTCCGCGAAGGCCGCGCGCGCTACGAGGAGATCCCGGAGGCGCATCACGATCACCTGATCGACGTGCAATCGGGCGAGGTGATCGAGTTCCGCAACGATGAGATCGAGAAACTGCAGGTCGAGATCGCCAAGCGGCTCGGCTTCAAACTGGTCGACCACCGGCTTGAGCTCTACGGCGTGCCGATTTCCAGCGGTGCGGCCAAACGATCCAAGAACAACTAGCGCCCGAACGCGGGGTCTGATCCCGCCGCCCGCCGACGATGCGAGTGGCACGGGAAGCAAACAATCGAACAACGATCAGAGAGTGTGGGAGTGCCAAATCCCGGCATGAAGCCAAACCGGAAGTCGGAGGAGATCCCCGAGCGGCGCATTGTCGATGCGGAGGCCGGCGAGTTGATCGTGCGGCTTGCCGAGACGTCCGAGGAGATCGATGCCGCCTTGGCCCTGCGCTACCGGATCTTCTACGACGAGATGAAGGCCAAGCCGTCGCCGGAGATGGCGGCGCGGGGTCAGGACTTCGACGACTTCGATCCGCTCGCCGACCACCTGATTGCGATCGACCGCGCGATCGGCGATGGGCCCGAGGCCGTGGTCGCGACCTACCGGCTGATCCGCCGCGAGGCGGCCGCGGCGCACGGGCATTTCTACTCCGAGGACGAGTACGACATTACGCCGCTGCTGAACTGGCCGGGTCCGATCCTCGAGCTCGGCCGGTCCTGCGTCGGTGAGGGCCACCGCACCCGCTCGACCATGACGCTGTTGTGGCGCGGGCTCGCCGAATACGTGATCCACCACGACATCGGCATCATGTTCGGCTGCGCCAGCCTGCACGGCACCGACCCGCAGGAGCTCGCCCTGCCGCTCGCCTATCTGCACCACAACCACCTGGCGCCGCCGGAGCTGCGGCCGCGCGCGCTGGCCGAGCGCTATGTCGATATGAACCTGATGCCGGCCGACGCCATCGACCGCAGGAAGGCGCTGGTGGCGCTGCCGCCGCTGATCAAGGGCTATCTGCGCCTCGGCGGCTTCGTCGGCGAGGGCGCGGTGGTCGACGAGCAGTTCAACACGACCGACGTCTGCGTCATCGTCAAGACCGACCTGGTGACCGGCAAGTACTTCCGACACTACACGCGCGATCAGGAGAGCAAGGCGGACAGCGCGAAATGATGGGGGTCGCCTCGCCGCTGCGCGGGTTCATCCGCCTGACCGCCTATCTTGCCTGGACCTTCGCCTGCATGCCCGTGCAGGCCATCCTGCTGTTGCTGCGCTCGCCGCTGCGCTCGACCTTTCCGATGGCCTACCACCGCACCTGCATGGCCATCATCGGCATCGATGTCGATATCCTCGGCAAGCGCTGCCGCGAGCATCCGGTGCTGTTCGCGGTCAACCATTCCTCCTATCTCGACATCACCCTCTTGGGCGCGCTGATGCCGGTCTCGTTCATCGCCAAGGCGGAGGTCGCGAGCTGGCCCCTCTATGGCTGGCTCGCCAAGCTGCAGCGCACGGTCTTCGTCGAGCGCAACGCGCGCCGGGTGAGCGAGCAGCGCGAGGAGATGATCGGGCGCATGGAAAAGGGCGACGATCTGGTGCTGTTTCCCGAAGGCACGTCGAGCGACGGCAACCGTGTGCTGCCCTTCAAAAGCGCGCTGCTTTCCGTCGCCGAGATCGAGGTCAAGGGCCGGCCGGTGATGGTGCAGCCGGTCTCGATCGCCTACACCCATCTCGACGGCATCCCGCTCGGCCGTCACTTCCGGCCTTTTTATACTTGGTTCGGCGATATGGAGATGGCCTCGCATATCTGGCAGATGATCGCGCTGGGCAAGCTCAAGGTCGTGGTCGAGTTCCACCCGCCGATCACCATGGCCGATGCCGGCTCGCGCAAAGTGCTGGCGCAGCGCTGCTGGCAGGCCGTCGCGGGCGGTGTGTCCAGCGCCATCGTCGGCCGGCCGCAAAAGAGCGAGGAGCTGGTCGAGGTGGCGTGAGGCTCGACGGCGCCGTTTCCCCGTAACCTGGCGTTTACCATATTCAGGGACCATATGATCATCGGGCGCGCCCATGCCGGGGCCGTCCCGGTCCGTATCCGCTCCGGCCTGTTGCTTGACTCGGGGTGGCGCGATGCTAGGCTTTTAGGCGGCTTCCGAAGGCGCATGAGGATGAGCGCGAAGGCGGGAACCGGCGGGGCAGAAAAACGCAAGGATCACCAGGGGCATGCGCCAGCGCCGGCGGGACAACAAGGATTGTCGAAGAAGCTCTTTATAAAAACCTATGGCTGTCAGATGAACGTCTACGACTCCGCCCGGATGGCGGATGTCCTGGCGCCGCTGGGCTATGGGCTGACGCAGGCGCCCGAGGGCGCCGACATGATGATCCTCAACACCTGCCATATTCGTGAGAAGGCGGCGGAGAAGGTGTTCTCCGAGCTCGGCCGGCTGCGCGCGATCAAGACCGCACGCGAGGCCGACGGCGAGGATTGCGTGATCGCGGTCGCCGGCTGCGTCGCCCAAGCCGAGGGCGGCGAGATCATGCGCCGCGCGCCCTGGGTCGACATGGTGTTCGGCCCGCAGACCTATCACCGCCTGCCGGAGATGGTGGCGCGCGCGACCCGCGCGGCAAGTGGAAACGGGCGCGAATGCGTCCTCGACACCGACTTTCCGGCCGAGGCGAAGTTCGACTTCCTGCCCGAGGAGGCCGCCCCCCAGGGACCGACGGCCTTCCTCACGATCCAGGAAGGCTGCGACAAGTTCTGTACCTTCTGCGTCGTGCCCTATACGCGCGGGGCGGAGTTCTCCCGCAGCGTCGCCGAGCTGCGCGCCGAGGCGCGGCGGCTGGTCGAGGCCGGCGCGCGCGAAATCACGCTGCTCGGACAAAACGTCAACGCGTATCATGGCGCCACGGAGGGCGGTGAGACCGCAGGGCTCGGCGCGCTGATCCGCGAGCTTGCGGAGATCGAGGGGCTCGAGCGCATCCGCTACACGACCTCGCATCCGCGCGACATGGACGACGCGCTGATCGCCGCCCACGGCGAGGTCGCGGCGCTGATGCCCTACATCCATCTGCCGGTGCAGTCGGGCTCGGACCGCATCCTCGAAGCCATGAACCGCGGCCACAAGGCCGAGATGTATTTCGAGATCATCGAGCGGCTGCGCGCGGCGCGGCCCGATATCGCGATCTCCTCCGACTTCATCGTCGGCTTCCCCGGCGAGAGCGAGCGCGACTTCGAGGCGACCCTGTCGCTGGTTCGCGAGGTGGGCTACGCGCAGGCCTATTCCTTCAAGTACAGCGCCCGGCCCGGCACGCCCGCCGCCGCGCTGGAGACCCAGCTTTCAGACGGCGAGAAATCGGCGCGGCTGGAAGCTCTGCAGACCCTACTCAACGAGCAGCAGGCGGCGTTCAACGTCGAGACCGTCGGGCGCACGCTGCCGGTTCTTTTCGAGCGCGCCGGCAAGCGGCCGGGCCAGCTCGTCGGGCGCAGCCCCTATATGCAGGCCGTCCATGTCGACGAGGCCGGCGTGCCGTTGGGCGAGATCGCCGAGGTTACGATCACGCGAGGGCACGCCAACAGCCTGGCGGGCCGCCTGGAAACGAGTCAGGCGCCGATGGGCGCACGCGCCGCAGCGACGGCCGAGGAGGTGCACGCTTGAGTTCCGCGCCGCGACCGAAGCCGGCCCGACCGATCCATCTTCAGTTCGACGACAATCGGCTGTTGCCGCTGCTGTTCGGCGAGCACGACCGGAACCTGGCGCGCATCGAGCAGGAGCTCGAGGTGAGCCTGTCCTCGCGCGGCAACAAGCTTACCATCACGGCGAACGACGCCTGGGCGGCTTCGGCGGCGCGGGCGGCGATCGGCGCGCTCTATGAGCGCCTCAAGCAGGGGCTCGACGTGGAGGTGGCCGATGTCGACGCCGCGATCCGGCTCGCCGCCGATGCCGAACGTGTCGGCAACAAGGTCGATCTCGCGGCCTTCGCCGGCGGTGATCTCACGCTCAAGACCCGCAAGCGCACCATCTCGCCGCGCTCGCCGACGCAGGCCGCTTATCTCCGCGCCATGCAGGAGCACGATATGGTCTTCGGGCTCGGCCCCGCCGGCACCGGCAAGACCTACCTGGCCGTGGCCTGCGCCGTCTCGATGATGATCGAGGGCCGGATCGACCGCATCATCCTGTCGCGGCCGGCGGTCGAGGCGGGCGAACGGCTGGGCTTCCTGCCGGGCGACATGCGCGAGAAGATCGACCCCTATCTCAGGCCGCTCTACGATGCGCTATACGACATGCTGCCGAGCGACCAGGTAATGAAGCGGCTCGATTCGGGCGATATCGAGATCGCCCCGCTCGCCTTCATGCGCGGCCGCACGCTCGCCAACGCCTTCATCATCATCGACGAGGCGCAGAACACCACGCCGATGCAAATGAAGATGATTTTAACCAGACTGGGCGAGCATGCCCGGATGGTTGTTACAGGGGATATGACCCAGATCGATCTGCCCCAAGGGGCCACCTCGGGATTGCGCGAAGCGCTCAACATCCTGGACGGGGTAGACGGCATCGGCTTCGTTCATTTCACCGAGGCCGATGTGGTGCGCCACCCGCTTGTCACGCGCATCGTGCGCGCCTATGACAAAGCGGAGGCAGCGGAGAAAGAGGGAGATGGCCGCAGCCAGCGATGACGGGCCGTTAGCGGCATCGTCCGACACGACATCCGACAGTTCGTCCGACATATCCGGGATCGCGCTCGATCTTCGCGCGCCCGCATGGGCCGCCGCCCTGCCCGATATCGAAACGGTTTGCCGGCGCGCCGTCGGCGCCGCGCGCATGGCTGGCGCCGTCCCGGCCGGGGAGATCTCGCTGGTGCTGGCGGACGATACGTTCATTCGCACGCTCAATCGCGACCACCGCGGCAAGGACCGCGCGACCGACGTGCTGTCATTTCCGCTTATCGAGGATCATGCACCCGGTCCGCAAACACCCGCGCTGCTCGGCGACGTCGTCGTTGCGTATGAGACGTCTGCGCGCGATGCGGAGACTGCGGGCGTGACGCTGGCGGACCATCTGGCGCATCTGATCATCCACGGCGTGCTGCATCTGGCGGGGCACGACCACGAGGACGACGCCGAGGCCGAGGCGATGGAAGGGCTGGAGCGCGCCGCGCTGGCGACGCTCGGCATCGCCGATCCTTACGCCGTGCCTGCGCGGGCGGCGGAGTAACAGGCGGCGGCGATGGCAGTCTCGAACGGCAGCAAGGCCAACGGGGGCCGGACGAAAAACGAGAACGGCGGCGACCCGCCGGGCCTGTTCGATACGCTGCGCAGCTGGCTCGGCGGCAAGCGGGACCGCAACGGCGAGCATCTCCGCGATTCGATCGCCGCCGTGATCGAGGAGCACGAAGTCTCCGGCGGCGCCATCGATGCCGACGAGCGCGCCCTGCTCGAGCGCATCCTCAATCTGCACGAATTGTCGGTCGAGGACGTCATGGTCCCGCGGGTCGATATCGTCGCCGTGGAGGAAAAGACGCCGCTCGACACCGTCGTCCAGGTCATGACCAAGGACGCCCATTCGCGCCTGCCGGTCTATCGCCGGAACCTCGACGACGTGATGGGCATGGTGCATATCAAGGACATCCTGGCGCAGCAGGGCAGCCGGCGGCCCTTCCGGCTCAACAAGATCCTGCGCAAGGTGCTGTTCGCCGCCCCCTCGATGAAGGTGATGGAGCTGCTGGCGCAGATGCGCGAGACGCGCATCCATATGGCGTTCGTGGTCGACGAGTTCGGCGGCATCGACGGCCTCGTTACCATCGAGGATCTGGTGGAAGAGATCGTCGGCGATATCGAGGACGAGTTCGACGAGACCGAGGCGCCCCAGATGAAGTCCGAGGGGCGCGGCGTGATGCTGGCCGATGCGCGCGTCACGATCGAGGATTTCGAGGAGCGCTACGGCCCGCTGGTCAGCGACGAGGAACGCGACGATATCGACACGCTTGGCGGCCTGGTCGCCGCACTGGCCGGCCGGGTTCCGAGCCGCGGCGAGCTGGTGACCCATCCGGGCGGCTATGAGTTCGAGGTCGTGGACGCCGACCGCCGCCGGGTGCGCAAGCTCCGCGTCCGCAACCTGCCGCCGCGCAAACGCGCGAGCTGAGGACGGCCGCGCATGGACGCCGACCGCCCCACCCCGATGCCCGGACCGGCGGATCGAGCGGCCACGAAAGCCACCGACCCTGACGCCGCAACCGTGCCGGAGCGCATCGCCGCGTGGCTCGAAACGCGGCGCGGGCTGGCGCGCCTCGAGCTCGCGGCACTCCTCGGCGCGGTCGCCGTCGGCGCCTTGCCGCCACTCTATATCGTGCCGCTGATCGTGCCGGCCTTTGCCGGCCTGCTCTGGCTCATGCGCGGGGTGGCGAGCCGCTGGGGGGCGTTCGGCACGGGCTGGGCCTTCGGCTTCGGCTATTTCGCGGCGGGGCTCTACTGGGTGACCGAGGCCCTGCTGACTGATCCCGAGAAGTTCGGCTGGATGGTGCCGATCGCCGTGCCGGCGCTGGCTGCGGGGCTGGCGATCTTCATTGGCCTTGCGGTGCTCGCGGCACACATGACGCGCCTGCGCGGCGTCGCGCTCGTGCTCGCCTTCACCGTCGCCTGGAGCGCCGCGGAATGGCTGCGCGGCGTCGCCCTGACCGGCTTCCCCTGGAACCCGGTCGGCTCGGTCTGGGCGTTCTCACATATAACGATGCAGTCCGCCTCCATGGTCGGCGTCTTCGGGCTGGGCTTCGTCACCGTGCTCGCCGCATCGATGCCGGCGGTGCTCGGCTGGCGCGGCCCGACACGAGGCAGACGTTGGCGGCCGGTCGTGGGTGCCGTCATCGTGCTGGCGGTCTTCCTGATTGGAGGCGCGGCCCGTTTGCTCGGACCGGATCCCGGCAACGTTCCCAACATCCGCCTGCGCATCGTGCAGGCAAATATCTCGCAAACCCATAAATGGCGGGCGGCGCTGCGGGTGGCGCATCTGGAGCGCCATCTGAAACTGACGCGAACGGCCGGGATCGAAAAGATCACCCACGTCATCTGGCCCGAAACCGCGGCCCCCTTCTTCCTCTCGATCGACGCCCCCGCGCGCGACGCGGTCGCCGCCGTGGCGCCCCGAGGCGGGCTCGTCATCACGGGCGCCGTGCGCCGGACGGCACGGCCACCGATCCGCTATTGGAACAGCCTTCATGCGATCGACGACCGCGGACGGCTCGTCGCCAGCTACGACAAGCATCATCTGGTGCCCTTCGGCGAATACGTGCCGCTGCGCCGCTACCTGCCGATCAAGAAGATCGCCGGCGGCGATACCGAGTTCTCACGAGGGCCCGGGCCCAAGACGCTCACCCTGCCGGGCCTGCCGCCGGTGAGCCCGCTGATCTGCTACGAGGCGATCTTCCCGGCGGCGGTGGTGGCGCCCGGCACACCCCGGCCCGGCTGGCTGCTCAACATCACCAACGATGCCTGGTTCGGCACCAGTGCCGGGCCGCACCAGCATTTGGCCGCCGCCCGCTTCCGCGCGGTGGAAGAAGGCCTGCCACTGGTGCGCGCGGCCAACACCGGGATCTCGGCCGTTTTCGACGCCTATGGACGCGAGATCGCCCGGCTGGGGCTCGGGAAAACGGGCGTGCTCGATGCGCCTTTGCCACG
>JARRKQ010000117.1:0-15469 GCA_037387885.1 Alphaproteobacteria bacterium
GCGCGTCTATTCGGCCTTCAAGTTCTTCCTCTACACGCTCACCGGCTCCGTCCTGATGCTGTTGGCGATCTTCGCCATCTACTACGAGACGGTGTCGTCGGGGCAGTTCGGCCGGGGATCGGGAACCACCGATATCCCGTCCATCATCGAATTCGCCAAGACCCACGGCTTCGATCCGGAGTTCCAGCGCTGGGTCTGGCTCGCCTTCTTCGCCTCCTTCGCCATCAAGGTGCCGATGTGGCCGGTCCATACCTGGCTGCCCGACGCCCATGTCGAGGCGCCGACGGCGGGCTCGGTGATCCTGGCCGGCGTGCTCCTGAAGATGGGCGGCTACGGCTTCCTGCGTTTCTCGCTGCCGATGTTCCCCGACGCCTCCGCGTTCTTCACGCCCCTCGTCTACAGCCTCTCGGTTATCGCGGTGATCTACACCTCGCTGGTCGCGCTGGCTCAGGAGGATATGAAGAAGCTGATCGCCTATTCCTCGGTCGCGCATATGGGCTTCGTGACCATCGGCATCTTTACGGCGACGGTGCAGGGCGTGCAGGGCGCGATCTTCCAGATGCTGAGCCACGGCGTCGTCTCCGCCGCGCTCTTCCTCGTCGTCGGCGTGGTCTACGACCGCGAGCACAGCCGCGAGATCAGCCATTACGGCGGCCTGGTGAACCGGATGCCGGTCTATGCCGGCGTCTTCATGCTGTTCATGCTGGCCTCGGTCGGCCTTCCGGGGACGAGCGGCTTCGTCGGCGAGTTCCTCGTCCTGATCGGCGCCTTCAAGGCCAACACGTGGGTCGCCGCCTTCGCCGCCACCGGCCTCATCCTGGGTGCAGCCTACATGCTCTACCTCTATCGCCGCGTCATCTTCGGCACCCTCGACAAGCCTAACCTCCAGAATATTCTCGATTTGAGCCTGCGCGAGAAGCTCGTCTTCGCGCCGCTGGTCGTCCTCGTGCTCTGGATGGGCATCTATCCCTCGAGCTTCCTCAAGCCCATCGACCGCACCGTCGCCAACCTCGTCGCCAACTACCAGACGTCGATCACCCGGACAGCGTCCAAGAAAGCGGCACGCACCCTCCCGGTGCAGCAAAGCCGGACGCCAACAAGCAAGCGCGGGCCATGAGCCAGACACTCGGAAATATCCAGCCGGCCCTGCCCGAGATCTTCATGGCGCTCGCCGCCATGGCGCTCCTCATGGTCGGCGTCTTCAAAGGCGATAAGGGCACCAGCCTCGTGTCGAGCTTGAGCGTTTTGGCCCTGCTCGTCACCGGCGTGGGGGTGGTCGTTTTCACGCCGGTCGGCGTCAAGACTTCGATCTTCGGCGGGCTCTTCGTGACCGACGCGTTCGGCGTCTTCATCAAGCTGCTGGTGCTCGCCGGCTCGGCGCTCGCCATCGTCATGTCGCTCGGCTTCAACAAGCGCGAGCATATCGCCCGCTTCGAGTTCCCCGTCCTCATCGTGCTGGCGACGCTCGGCATGATGATGATGGTCTCGGCCAACGGCCTCATGTCGCTCTATGTCGGCCTCGAGCTGCAGAGCCTCTCGCTCTACGTCGTCGCCGCCTTCCACCGCGATTCGGTGCGCTCCAGCGAGGCGGGGCTCAAATACTTCGTCCTCGGCGCGCTCTCCTCGGGCATGCTGCTCTACGGCGCCTCGATGGTCTACGGCTTCACCGGCACCACGAACTTCACCGAGATCGCCAAGATCTTCGGCCGCGTCGACCATGCTGCGCCGTCCGTCGGCCTCATCGTCGGCCTGGTCTTCGTGATGGCCGGGCTCGCCTTCAAGATCGCGGCTTTCCCGTTCCATATGTGGACGCCCGACGTCTATGAGGGCGCGCCGACGCCGGTCACCGCCTTCTTCGCCGCAGCGCCCAAGCTCGCCGCGATGGCGCTCTTCCTCCGCGTGCTCATCGGTCCCTTCGGCGATCTGTCCGACGCCTGGCGCCAGATCATCTGGTTCCTCGCGCTGGGCTCGATGCTGCTCGGCGGTTTCGCCGCAATCGCCCAGACCAATATCAAGCGCCTGCTCGCCTACAGCTCGATCGGCCATATCGGCTACGCGCTGGTCGGCCTGGCGGCGGGGACGGTCGACGGTCTGCGCGGCGTGCTCATCTATATGACGATCTACCTCGTCATGGTGGTTGGCACGTTCTGCGTCGTACTCTCGATGCGGCGCGGTAACCGCATGCTGGAGGAGATCGAGGATCTGAAGGGGCTTTCGCGCACCAATCCGCTGATGGCGGCGGTGCTGGCGATCATGATGTTCTCGATGGCGGGAATCCCGCCGCTCGCCGGCTTCTTCGGCAAGCTCTACGTCTTCCTGGCGGCGATCGAATCCGGCCTCTACGTGCTCGCCATCGTCGGCGTGCTGACCTCGGTCGTGGGTGCCTACTATTACATTCGCATCGTCAAGGTGATGTATTTCGACGAGGCGGGCGCGCCCTTCGACAAGCCGATCGGCACCACCATGGCGGCGATCCAGGGAGTGACCGGCCTCCTGGTGCTGTTCTTCTTCGCCTTTCCGGGCCCGCTCCTGGCCGCCAGCGAGAACGCGATCCAGGCCCTGATCAATGGCTGATCGAGGATCGGGCTGATCGGGGGGCGGCGCCCCGTGGGCGGACACCTCGACCCATGACCCTCCCCGATTTCTACACGCTCGTCCGGCGCGCCGAAGTCGGCTCGACCAACGATGTCGCCAAGGAGCTGGCCGCCGCAGGGGCGGCGGAAGGCACGCTGGTGGTTGCCGAAAGGCAGAGCGCCGGGCGCGGACGGCGCGGCAAGCCGTGGTCGTCGCCGCCCGGCAACCTCTACATGTCACTCGTCCTGCGCCCCGATTGTCCGCCCGCGACCGCGGCTCAGCTCGGCTTCGTCGCCGGGGTGGCCTTATGGGACGCCATCGCCGCCTTCGATCACCCGGGCATCGATCTCACCCTCAAATGGCCCAACGACGTGCTGCTGGACGGCAAGAAAGTCGTCGGAATCCTGCTCGAATCGGCGACCAAGCCCGACGGCGCGCTCGATTGGGTGGTGGTCGGCATCGGTGTCAACACGGTCCATCACCCGCCCGATGCCCAGTGGCTCGCCACCGATCTCACATCCCTCCGCGACCACCCCACACCCGAGGATCTGCTGCCCATGGTCGCGGACCACCTCCTCGACTACTATCTCGAATGGAACGCGAACGGGTTCGGCCCGATCCGCCGGCTTTGGCTGGAGAATTCCTTCTTCCAACCCGGCGACCGGATCACGGTGGGCGGCGGCGAGACGGCGCTCGAAGGCGCGTTCGAGGATATCGGCGAGGACGGGGCGCTCCTCCTGCGCTTGGCTTCCGGGGAAACGAAGGCCATATCCTACGGCGAGATATTTCCCGCCGGCTGACGCCGGTGCGGATAATGCCAGAGGCGGCAGGGACGGGGCAGGGGATCTGAATGCTGGCAGCGATCGATAGCGGCAACACGAATGTCGTCTTCGCGGTCTACGAGGGCGATGCGCTGCGCGGCGAATGGCGAAGCTCGTCCGACCCCAACCGCACGGCCGACGAATACGCCGTCTGGCTCTCGCATCTGATGAACCTCGAAGACCTGTCCTTCGACCAGATCGACGAGGCGATCCTCGCCAACGTCGTGCCCGCCGCCTCCTATGCGCTCCGCATGCTCTGCCGCCGCTATTTCCAATGCGAGCCTTTGGTGATCGGCGATCCGGACGTCGATCTCGGCGTCGCTGCCAAGGTCGATCACCCCGAGGAGGTCGGCGCCGACCGTCTCGTCAACGCCGTCGGCGCGTCGGAAAAGTATGATGGGCCGCTCATCATCGTCGATTTCGGCACCGCCACGACCTTCGACGTCGTGGACAAGGACGGTGCCTATGTCGGCGGCGTCATCGCCCCCGGCATCAACCTCTCGCTCGAAGCGCTCCATATGGCCGCCGCCAAGCTGCCGCGTATCGATGTGGCGCGCCCAGCGCGTGTGATCGGCCGCTCGACCGTGCCCGCCATGCAGTCTGGCGTTTATTGGGGCTACGTCTCGCTGATCGAAGGCATGATCGCCCGCATCGAGAAGGAGTACGGCGCCAAGATGACCGTCGTCGCCACGGGCGGGCTCGCCCCGCTCTTCAACGAGGCGACCGATGCAATCCAGCATCTCGACCGCGATCTCACCATGCGCGGGCTGTTGTCGATCTATCGCCGAAACACCCGCAAATGAACGACGGGCGAACGAGGGTCGCGATCCTTCGAGACGGGCCGCTTCGCGTCCCTCCTCAGGATGAAGCTCCTATCTTGCCGTCTACACCACAGCTTCATGGTGAGGAGCGGGCCGAAGGTCCGCGTCTCGAACCATGACACCCAAGCGCGACCCACTCCAGACCGGCAAGAAGGATCTGATCTTCGTGCCGCTCGGCGGGGCGGGCGAGATCGGCATGAACCTCAACCTGCTCGGCCATGCCGGCAAATGGCTGATGCTCGATCTCGGCGTCACCTTCGGCGACGACCAGACGCCGGGCGTCGACGTCATCATGCCCGACCCGCAATTCATCGCCGCGCGCAAGGATGATCTGGTGGCCCTCGTCCTCACCCACGCGCATGAGGACCATATCGGCGCCGTGCCCTATCTTTGGTCGCGCTTGAAATGCCCGATCTTCGCCACGCCGTTCACGGCGTCGGTCGTGCGCCGCAAGCTCAAAGAGGTCGGCCTCGAGGACAAAGCGAAGATCACCGAGGTCGAGCCGTCCTCCAAGTTCCGCATCGGCCCCTTCGCCATCGAGCTCATCACGCTCACCCATTCGATCCCCGAGCCCAACGCCGTCGTCATCCGCACCGAGGCGGGCACGGTGCTCCACACCGGCGACTGGAAATTCGATCCCGAGCCTCTCGTCGGCCCGGTCGCCGACTACGAGGCGCTGCGGCGGGTCGGCGAGGAGGGCATCCTGGCGTTGATCGGCGATTCGACCAACGTCTTCCGCGAGGGCACCTCCGGCTCCGAGGCGCAAGTCCGCGAAAGCCTGATCGATCTGGTCGGCAAATACGATCAGCGCGTCGCCATCGGCTGCTTTGCCAGCAACGTCGCGCGTTTGGAAACAATCGCGGCCGTCGCCCAGGCGACCGGACGGCAAGCGGCGCTGGTCGGCCGCTCGCTCTGGCGCATCTACGACGCAGCACGCGAGAACGGCTATCTGACCGAGATCCCGCGCTTTCTCGACGACGAGGAGATCGCCCACCTACCGCGCGACAAGGTGCTGATCGCCGCGACCGGCAGCCAGGGCGAGCCCAACGCCGCGCTCACCAAGATCGCCTACGGCAACCACCCGCATATCGCCCTGGAGGCGGGCGACGTCGCCATCTTCTCCTCGCGCATCATCCCGGGCAACGAGCGCCCCATCGGCCGGCTCCACAACGCCTTCTTCCGCCTCGGCGTCGAGGTGGTCTCCGAGAAGGACCATTTCGTCCACGTCTCCGGCCATCCCGCGCGCGACGAGCTGATCCGCATGTATCAGCTGACCCAACCCCGGATCGCCGTGCCGGTGCATGGCGAGGCGCGGCATCTGGGCGCCCATGTCGAACTTGCCGCGCAATGCCAGGTGCCCGAGCAGATCGAGGTGCTGAACGGCGAGGTCGTGCGCCTGGCGCCCGGCCGTGCCGGCATTGTCGATACGGTTCCGTCGGGCCGGCTCGCCATCGACGGTGAGGTGCTGGTCCCGATCGACGGCCCGACCCTGCAGGAGCGCAAACGCCTGATGTGGAACGGCATGGCGGTCGCCACGGTCGTGGTCGATCCCGAGGGCGCCTTGGCCGCGCCGCCCCAGATCACCCTGCAGGGCATCGCCGACGATCCCATGGTCGAGGACCTGCGCGGCGCGCTCGCCGAAGCCATCGAGGACGCGCTCGCCGATCTGCCGCGCCCCCGCCGCACCGACGACGAAGAGGTGCGCGAGACCGCCCGCCGCGCGGTCCGCCGGGCCTTGCGCGACCTTCGCGGCAAGCGCCCGCCGACGGAGATCCACGTGGTGCGGGTGGGGCTGAAACGCTGAAGGCGTTTCAGTAGTCTGCATTCCCCAAAAAAGGAAACGGCGGCCCCAAGGGACCGCCGCTCCACGATAAATCAGACTGGTCTGACGGGCGTCAGGTGATGTCCCAGCCGCCTTGGGCGTTGCGGCAAGCGACGCCGTTGCCGCTCTGGGTCTCGCCCGACTTGTTGGTCACCGAGGTGGTGAAGCGGCGGCAGGTCTGGCCGCGGTCGTTCACGAAGGTCTCGGTCGGCGTGGTGTTGCCGTGCGCCCCGGTGTTGGGGTTCCGCCAGCGCGAGGTCGTGTAGTTGGGCTCGCGCTCGAGCGCGCGGCGGGTCGCCTCGTTGTGGCGGCGCACGTCCTCGCAGTCGAGGGCGTTGCCGATGCGGTTGCCGAGCAGGCCGCCGATCACCACACCGCCGGCGATCGCCGCCCCGCGCCCGGAGCCCTTGCCGATCCGCGAGCCGATCAGGCCGCCGATCACGGCGCCACCGATGCTGCCGAGCACTTCCTTCGGCCCGGGGCCGCCGTTCGCACAGGCGGCGGCAGGGGAGGCCCCGCCCACGCCAATGGCGGCGGAGAGGACCAGCGCGGATGCAATGCTAGCGAGTTTGATCTTCATCGAACGTCTCCTGACTGTATCCGGGCGGCTCCGGTCCATGCCTGGATGGGCTCCACCATCTGGCCCGGATCATAGGGGCCGGCAATGACCCGTGTCTGTGACTGCCGTCACACCCGCATGGTTAATTATGTCTTAATGCCTGAAATCGTTGAAGAAACAGCGGCATGTCAGTAGTCATGCGGCGCCGCATTTCCAGATACGGCCATTTCCGCTAAAGAAGGCCCAAGAAATCCTAAAAAGTGAGGCATTCCCCATGATCGGCCGGTTGAACCATGTGGCCATCGTCGTCCCGGACATCGCCGCCGCCAGTGCGCTCTACCGCGACACGCTGGGGGCCGAGGTCTCCGCGCCCGTCGACATGCCCGAGCACGGCGTCACCACGGTTTTCGTCACCCTGCCCAACACCAAGATCGAGCTCCTGCACCCGCTGGGCGAAGGCTCGCCGGTGCAGGCCTTCCTCGACCGCAATCCTGCCGGCGGCATGCATCATGTCTGCTACGAGGTCGAGGATATCATCGCCGCCCGCGACCGCATGAAGGCCGAAGGCGCGCGAGTGCTGGGCGACGGCGAGCCGCGCATCGGTGCTCACGACAAGCCGGTGCTGTTCCTCCATCCCAAGGATTTCTGCGGCACCTTGGTCGAGCTCGAGCAGGCCTGAGGCCGCCGCCCATGTCCTTCACCGGCGGCCTGGTCGTCTTCATCATCGTCTGGTGGCTGGTGCTGTTCATGGTGCTGCCCTGGGGCATCCGCCGCGAGGACACGCCCGAGGCGGGCCACGAGCCCGGCGCGCCGGCCAATCCCCGCCTCTGGCGCAAGGCCCTCATCACGACGCTGATCGCGTTCGTGATCTGGGGCGCAATCTACTGGGCGATCGACACCGATCTCATCCATTTCGGCCCAAGATAAGGACCCAATGAGCACGTATTGCGACATCGCGCCGGGCCATGAGTGGCACGGCCCCTATCACGACACCGAATACGGCTTTCCGCTGATCGACGAGACCGCGCTTTTCGAGCGCCTGGTGCTGGAGATCATGCAGGCGGGCCTGAACTGGGAGCTCGTCCTGAAGCGCCGCGCCGGCATGGCCGAAGCGTTCGAGGGCTACGACGTCGACACGATCGCGGCTTACGGCGCGCGTGACGAAGCTCGGCTCCGCGAGGACGCCCGCATCATCCGCAACCGCCTCAAGATCGCCGCCATCATCGAGAATGCCCGCCGCATTCAGGCGCTGCGGCAGAGCCACGGCGGGTTCTCCGGCTGGCTGGAGGCGCATCACCCGCTTCAGAAGCCCGATTGGGTCAAGCTCTTCAAGACGACCTTCAAGTTCACCGGCGGCGAGATCGTCGGCGAGTTCCTGATGTCGGCGGGCTATCTCCCCGGCGCCCACGCCGAAACCTGCCCCGTCTACGCCAAGATCGCGGTTTTGAATCCCCCCTGGATGAAGGCCTGATCCAGACTAGATCACGAGAGATGGAAATGGTCCGCTCCGTGCCGCGATTGCTCGCTCTGTTGCTGGTCCTCGTTGCGACGGCCGCGCAGGCGAACGCGACCCCGTTCGATCCCGACCGCTTGCTGAGGCCCTGGCCCAAGGTCGAGAGCGGGGCAGGGGGCAAGCCCGTCAGCTTCCCCAGCCACAGCCCGTTCTCGCTCGCCGACGCCAACAAGGCGCCCTGGCGCAATCCGAAAGCCCGCGCCAAGGCCACGCTTCACCTGCCCAAGGGCGCCTCGGCGCAGACCCCGGTCCCCGCCGTCATCCTGCTGCACGGCGCCGGCGGCGTCCTCACCAACCGCGAGCCCGTCTACGCCGCGCAATACGCCCGCATGGGCATCGCCGCGCTGGTCATCCATGTCTACGATGCGCGGAACGACAAGGGTTGGGGCTTCATCGAGCGCCTGCTCAACATCACCGAATCGATGTTTCTCGCCGACGCCTATGCGGGCCTCCGATACCTGGCGAACCGCCCCGAGATCGACGGCTCGCGCATCGCCCTGATCGGCTTTTCCTATGGCGGGATGGCGAGCATGTACGCCGCATACCGTCAGGTCGCCCGCGCATACGCGCCCAAGGGCCCGCGTTTCGCCGCGCATGTCGCTTACTATGGTCCCTGCATCGTTCGCTTCGCCGACAGCCGGGCGACCGGCGCGCCGCTCTTGATGCTGATGGGCGACGGCGATGCGATCACTGACCGGAAACGCTGCGCCAAGGTGGCAGACGATCTCCGCGAGGGCGGGGCCAAGGTCCGCAGCATCGTCTACAAGGGGGCGTTCCATCAGTGGGACGGCAACTGGCAGGGGCCCTTCACCATCGGCCGCAGCCTCCATCCCTGCCGCTATTGGGTGCATCGCGACGGCACCATCCGCGATCTGCGCACGCTGCTGCCGATGATGAATCCGTTCACCCGCAAGATCACCCTCGGCCTCTGCGCTTCCAAGGACGGCTACATGATCGGCGCCGATCCCGCCATCCGGGCGCGCTCCAACCGCGATGTGGGGCGGTTCCTCGCCCGGATATTTCGGTCCAAGCGCGCATACAAGGGTCAGTAAAAGTGCGGCATTTGTCGCAGTCTTAGCGTCTCGGTAACCAAGTCTGACCTACGCTCACGATTATGCGTAGAGCAGCAACATCGCTGGCATTTGCGGTAATTGCCGCCGGTCTGACCATCCCCGCCTGGACGGCCCCTGCGTGGGCGGCCGAGCGCGGCGGTCCGACGCCGCTTCACCGCGACGCCGCGCCGATGAAGCGCGCCAAGCGCGCAATCGTCGGCCGGATCAGCGCCAATGACTGCCGCCGCCTGATCGTCGAGCACGTGCCCGGGCCCAGCGTCGCCTTCCGGCCCGGCGTCGATGCTTACGGCAACGCCGTCGCACCCGCCGATCTGCCCGGCAGCCGGCGCGTACGCCTGCCGCAAGTCATCAGGATCCGTCTCCAGGTCGATCTGGAAAGCTATTTCGGCATTGCACCGCAGCCCGGTCGCGAATCCGACGCGCAATTAGGCCAGATCACCGTTCGCGGCAGTCGCGTCTACTTCAACGGCCAGCCCCTCGACGAGCCGCATCACAGCTTCGTCGTCGGCCAGTGCCGCCGCAAGCTCCGCCGCAGGCGCTAGTCCGATCCCTCAACCATCGATCTAAACGCCGCCTAGCGCCCAGGGGGCATTGCCACCGGCGCATAGCTCGACGATACTCCGCCCAGCGGTCCCAGGCGCGACTGCAAGACGGACGGCCAGTTGGATATCTTTGGCGGTGTGATCCGCAGCGATCAGCTGATCTGGCTCGGCAGCCTGCTGATCGCCTTCGCCTTCGTGCTCTGGGGCGGCAAGCTCTTCAAAATCTTCGTCGTGGTGCTCGGCATCGGCGCGGGGCTGCTGATCGGCTTTTTCGTGGGCTCGATCGTCGGGCTCGGACCGCAAGGCGGCGGGGCGGGGGCGGTGATCGGTGCGATCGTGCTGGGCCTGCTTGCCTGGCCGCTGCACCGGGTCTTCGTCTTCCTGATCGGCGGACTGTTCTTTGGTTTCGTCACCGCCTCGATCGCGACCTCGCTGCAGGTGCCCGAGACGACGCTGAACGCAGCCGCCGTCGCGGGCTTCGTGGTCGGCGGCGTGCTTTCGATCCTCATTCACAAGACCTTCGTGATCGCCCTCATGGCGGCGTGCGGCGCGCAGACGATCCTCAGCATCATGTTCAGCAAGTCCTTCCTGCCGATCGCGACCTTCGAGGCGTTCATGCGCAACTACGCGGGCTTCTACGCCCAGCGTCTGGGGCTCTTCCTCACCATCGTCGGCGTCTATGTCGCCTTCGCGCTGTTCCTGCAGATCGTCTGTGCGCCCACGGAGAAGGAAAAGGCGAAGGCCAAGTTCGAGCGTCTGGCCGCCAAGGCCCGGATCCGGCGCATCCTCTATCTTTTCGCCTTCATCCAGCTCATCGGCTGGACCTTAACCCGCCTGGCGCCGGCCGCCTCCGGTTTCGACCACCCGCCGATTACCGGGATCACGCTGCTGTCCTGGCCGGCCGCCGCGATCCTCTCCGCGCTGGTGCTCAACTGGGCCTGGGAAGGCACCGCGCCGGTGCCGCTCCGAGAGAAGGCCTCAAAGGCGCAGCTTGCCGCGCGCTACGTCCTGTTCGTCGTTATCGGGGCCGTCATCCCGCCGCTCATCACGGGCATGCTCCACCGCATCTTCTTCAGCCAGGGCCAGTTCCTCTTCCTCTACGAGGCCGTGGTCGACGGGCCGGTCGCGCTTCTCATCTTCAAAGCGGCCTTTCTCCTCGTCGTCTTTCCCAGCTTCATGATGATGGCGACCCACACGCGTCCGCCGCCCGAACCCGTGCCGGCCGAGGCGGCCGATCCGGCGCGGGCCAAGGCGGCATGAGCGAGCAACCAGCCAGCGTTGATGTTGACGCGTGCTTTCCCTACAGTCGCCGCGCTCACCTCCCGCACCAACCAGAATGCCGCCGAGACCCAATATGCGCCTGACGCGTTACTTCCTGCCGACCCTGAAAGAGACGCCGACCGAGGCGCAGATCGTCTCGCACCGGCTGATGCTGCGCGCCGGCATGATCCGCCAGTCCTCGGCCGGCATCTATTCCTGGCTGCCGCTCGGCTTCAATGTCCTGAAGAAGATCGAGGCGATCGTGCGTGAGGAGCAGAACGCCGCCGGCGCCCAGGAAATGTTGATGCCGACGATCCAGCCGGCCGATCTCTGGCGCGAGAGCGGGCGCTATGACGACTACGGCAAGGAGATGCTGCGCATCACCGACCGGCACGAGCGCGACATGCTCTACGGGCCGACCAACGAGGAGCAGATCACCGAGATCTTCCGCGCCCATGTGCGCAGCTACAAGGACCTGCCCAAGCTACTCTACCACATCCAATGGAAGTTCCGCGACGAGGTGCGCCCGCGCTTCGGGGTCATGCGGGGGCGCGAGTTCCTGATGAAGGACGCCTACTCGTTCGATCTCGACTACGAGGGCGCGAAGAAGTCCTACAACCGCATGTTCGTCTCCTATCTGCGCACCTATGCGCGCATGGGGCTCAGGGCCATCCCGATGGCGGCGGAAACGGGGCCGATCGGCGGCGATCTCAGCCATGAATTCATCATCCTCGCCGAGACGGGCGAGAGCCAGGTCTACTGCCACAAGGCCTATCTCGACTACGACGCGTTGGCCGAAGGTATCGACTACGAGGGCGACCTGCAGCCCATCGTCGATCACTGGACTTCGGAATACGCGGCCGCCGACGAGAAGCACGACCCCGCCAACTGCCCCGTTGCCAAGGACGATCTCGTCGAGGCGCGCGGCATCGAGGTCGGGCATATCTTCTATTTCGGCGACAAATACTCCAGGCCCATGGGCGCGGAGGTGACCACCGCCGACGACACGGCCGTCCCCTTCGAGATGGGCTCCTACGGCATCGGCGTCTCGCGCCTCGTCGGCGCGATCATCGAGGCAAGCCACGATGAGGCCGGCATCATCTGGCCGGACGCGGTGGCGCCCTTCACGGTTGGGCTCCTGAACCTCCGCGTATCCGACGACGCGTGCACGGCCGCCTGCGACGATCTCTACGGCAAGCTGCGCGCGGCCGGTGTCGACGTGCTCTACGACGACCGCGATGAAGGCGCCGGCGCCAAGTTCGCCGACATGGATCTGATCGGACTGCCCTGGCAGCTCGTGGTCGGTCCGCGCGGGGTGAAGGCCGGCACGGTGGAGCTGAAGCGCCGAGCCAGCGGCGAGCGTGAGGAGCTGTCGGCTGAGGCCGCCCTCGCGCAGGTGATCGGCGTCAAGAAAGCCGCACCAGAAATCCGCATAAAGACCGGTCCGCCGACGGTTTCCGTATACGTCAATGTGTCGCGCAGCCCGGCAATCGTTCATCGCTCTGATTGCATTTATGCCAATCCGTCCAGCGGAAAGGTCAAAAGGCTGGGACCATTCTCGAGCCTTGAAGAGGCCGCGGAAGCAGCAAGGCAGGCTGGTAGAAACAAGGTTCAACCGTGTCGATATTGCGGTGGGAGGGCGGTGGCATAGATGTCAACCACTTCTAGGACGATGGACATCGCCATCCTCGTTTTCGACGACATGACTGCCTTGGACGCCATCGGGCCGATGGACGTCATGGCGCTGCTGCCCAGCGCTGCGGTCAAGATCGTGGGCCACAAGAAGGGCCCGGTCCGCGCCGGCAAGGGCGCGCGCAGCCTCGGCATCGTCGCCGATTACGGGCTCGACGAGATCACGTCCGCCGATGTCCTCATCGTCCCTGGCGGCATGGGCACGCGCGCGCTGGTGAAAGACGAAACGCTCGCCGAATGGAACCGGTCGATCCACGAAACGACCCAGTGGACCACCTCGGTCTGCACCGGCGCGCTCCTGCTCGCGGCGGCCGGCATATTGAACGGCGTGCCCGCGACCACACATTGGGCAGCAATGGATCTCTTGGGAAAGCTCGGCGCCGTGCCGACCGACCGCCGCGTCGTGGAGGAGGGCAAGATCATCACCGCCGCCGGCGTCTCCTCGGGCATCGACATGGGCCTCACGCTTGCGGCCAAGATCGCCGGCGAGGACACGGCCAAGGCGATCCAGCTCATGATCGAATACGACCCCGAGCCGCCCTTCGACAGCGGCTCGGCCAACCGCGCACCGCCCGAGATCAAGGCGCTCGCGGGCAAGCTCATCCAGGCGTGATGATCTTCTCGCCTTTCGAGCGGATGGTCGCCAAGCGCTACCTGCGGGCGCGCCGTCAGGAAGGCTTCATCTCCGTCATCGCCGTCTTCTCGCTGCTCGGCATCGCGCTGGGCGTGGCAACCTTGATCATCGTCATGTCGGTGATGAACGGCTTCCGCCACGAGCTTCTGAGCCGGGTGCTGGGCCTCAACGGACACATCGCCGTGGTGGGGGCGAAGGGCTCGATCCGCAATTTCGACGACGTCGCCCGCCAGGTCGCGGCCGCCAAGGGCGTCACCTTGGTCACGCCCCAGGTTGAGGGCCAGGTGATGGCCACACGCGGCGAGCGCGCCTCGGGCGCCCTGGTGCGCGGCGTCCGCGCGGAGGATTTCGCCAAGCTCAAGCTGCTTGCGAGCAACATCAAGCGCGGCAAGCTCGCCGACTTCAAGGGCGGCGATGCCGTCATCCTCGGCGACAAGCTCGCCGCCTCGCTCCGCGTGGGCGTGGGGCAGGGGGTGACGCTGATCTCGCCGCGCGGCAATGTCACCGCCTTCGGCACGGTGCCCCGGATCAAGACCTACACCGTCGTCGCGACCTTCAATGTCGGCATGTACCAGTACGATTCGAGCTTCATCTACATGCCGCTCGAGGCCGCGCAGACCTTCTTCCGCCTGCCCAACGCCGTCACCAAGCTCGAGGTGATGATCGACAAGCCCGACAATTCCTTCGCCATCGCGCGCGATCTGCGGGCGAAACGCATCAAGGGCGTCTACATGGTCGAGTGGCAGCGCACCAATGCGAGCTTCTTCAACGCATTGCAGGTCGAACGCAACGTCATGTTCCTGATCCTGGCGCTGATCATCCTGGTCGCCGCCTTCAACATCATCTCCAGCCTGATCATGCTGGTGAAGGACAAGGGCAGCGATATCGCCATCCTGCGCACCATGGGCGCGACACGGGGGGCGGTGATGCGCGTATTCTTCATGACGGGTGCGGCCATCGGCGTGACCGGCACGCTCTTGGGACTGGGTCTCGGGCTGCTCTTCTGCTGGCGCATAGACGATATCAAGGCGGGCCTGGAATCGCTGCTGAAGCGCGATCTCTTTTCGGCGGAGATCTACTTCCTCTCCCAGCTTCCCGCCATCGTCGACCCGATCGAAGTGACGCAGGTCGTGCTGATGGCGCTCGCGCTCTCATTTCTGGCGACGATCTATCCGTCTTGGCGGGCGGCCCGGCTCGATCCGGTCGAGGCGCTTCGCTATGAGTGAAGCCGATGAGCGTTGGAAATGAATGAGCCCGCCGTGAACGATCCGGCGCAGGGCTCGCTGCTCGAGCATTCGGCGGCCACCGGTGCCCGTGTCCTGGCGCTCCGCGCGGTCGAACGCGCCTTCGTGCAGGGCGGCGAGCGCCTGGAGGTGCTGCGCGGCGTCAGCCTCGCCGTCAACAAGGGCGAGATGGTCGCGCTCGTCGGCCATTCGGGCTCGGGCAAGTCGACGTTGCTGCAGATCGCGGGATTGCTGGAACGCCCCGACACCGGGCACGTCATCATCGAGGGCCGCGACTGCGGCCGCCTCTCCGACGACGAGCGCACCAAGATCCGCCGCAGCGCGCTCGGCTTCGTCTACCAGTATCACCACCTACTGCCGGAGTTCTCCGCGCTGGAGAACGTGATCCTGCCGCAGATGATCGCGGGCCACACCAAGCGGAACGCCCGCCAGCGGGCGCTCGAGCTCCTCGGGGCGTTGGGCCTACCGGCCGCACTACCCACCGCCCGGCGCGGCTCTCGGGCGGCGAGCAACAGCGCGTCGCCATCGCCCGCGCCGTCGCCAATGCGCCCAGGCTGCTGCTTGCGGACGAGCCCACCGGCAATCTCGATCCCGGCACCGCCGAACAGGTCTTCGCCCAGCTCCGGCGGTTGGTCGAGGTCGCCGATATCGGCGCGCTGGTCGCCACCCACAATCTCGAGCTCGCGCGCAGCATGGACCGCATCCTCACGCTGGAGAACGGCGTGGTGGTGCAGCGCTAGAACGCGTCTTCCGGTCCGCTCACCCTCGCCGCAGATGCATATCGGTGGGGGTGAGCGGACCGGAAGACGCGTTCTAGCGCTGCACCACCACGCCGTTCTCCAGCGTGAGGATGCGGTCCATGCTGCGAGCGAGCTCGAGATTGTGTGTGGCGACCAGCGCGCCGATATGGGCGA
>JARRKQ010000118.1:0-3448 GCA_037387885.1 Alphaproteobacteria bacterium
CGCCCAAAAGCAGCGCCGCCGGCGCTGCGCCACCGCGCATGAGCTCGAGCATCACCGCGCTCGATGAGCTCGACCCAATGGTTTCCGGCACCGCCAGCACCGTGCCGGCGACGCTTGCGCCGTGATCGGGATGGCGCGGATCGGCGAGCCGCCCGCTCTTCGGATCGACGCCGCCCCAGAAGCTGATCGGCGCGCGCAAGCGGAGGAGGGGGCCTTCGGCCGCGCCGGGGATGAGGATGCGGACCCCAGTGATGTCGGCCGTGCCGGTGACGCTCATCGCCAGATTGCCTCGTCGCGGCTTACCGCGCCTGTGAGCGCCGAGGCGACGCAGTCTTCCAGGCTGCCATAGATCACCTCGTAGCCGGTATTGGCCGGCGTGTAGTGCGCGAACTTGCCCGAATTGGTCATCAAGACGCGCGTGCCGGGCGCGGCGTCGGGCAGGATCGGGGCAACGACGACGCAGGTGTCCGCGACGATGGAAACGCCCGCGGCGCGCAATGTTTCCGCCCGGCCTTCGCGCTCCAGCACGTCGAGCGCATGGCGGCCGGTGCAGACGAAGAAGGGGATTTGAAAACGCTTGCCGGCCGCAAGGCGCTCGAGCGCCGCGAACTCGTCCAGCGAGAAATGCGGGCTGCCCAAAGCCACCGCGTCGATACGGTCGGCGCCCGTGGTCGAGAGCCGGTCGCGCGCCGCGTGCAGCATGTCGGGGATGAGCGCAATCGTCGCTTCCGGCGGAGCACCACCTAGCGCCGCGTCCAGGCTCTGCGCTTCCGGGGTGACGCCGACGACGTGAAAGAGCCCGACCGATCCGCTCGAGGCCGCGGCCGCGCCCAGCGCCTTCAGATTGTCTTCCGTGACCGCGCCGAGCCTGCCAAGACCCGTGATCGCCGCGACCGCCGAGCCGACCTCCGCCCCCAGCCAGGCCCCCAGCACCGGATAGAAGACGTCCTGCGCCTTGAGCGCAGGGGAAACAGCCGAAGTGTCGACAACGACGGTGGCGCGCCGGTTCGCGTCAAGATGGAGCCCGGTCTCCGGCGCGCGGCCCGAGATCGCCGTAGCGATGTCGAGGAAGTCGCCATATCGTTCGCTGCGCGCGCCGAGCACGGAATTCAGGAACGCGACCGCGTTGCTCTCGCCCCAGGCGACATGCTCGCCGAGGCTCGGCCGGTCCAGCTCGGCGCGCAGCCGAGGGCAAGGTAAGCGTCCATGAGCCGCCGCGCCATCGCCCGGTCATGCGCGGGGCCGCGCACGATCTCGGGATGGATGAGGTCGAGCGCGCCGACATTGAGCGTCGCCGGCACCGCGACCCTGCCGCCCAATGTCACCAGCCGCTCGGCGAATTCCACACCGGAATCCCCGTGATAGAGGCAGCCGTCGATATGCGCCGAGACCACCGGCACCAGGCGCTCGGCCCCCATGATACGGCCGGCTTCGGCGACGATACGCATCGCCATCGCCGCCGCCTCGCCTGCAGCGCCCTCGGCCATGGCTTGTTCGTGTTCGGTGAGGCGCATGGGTGCGTCCTTCGAGGCCCGCTAAAGCGGGCACCTCAGGATGAGAAGAATTCTTAATGCCGTTAAAACTTTAGCTCATCCTGAGGAGCGAGCACCAGCGAGCGTCTCGAAGGACGCAGGCTGCGGCCGCGGCGCCCCCTCAGTCCTCGATGCGCTTGAAAGGACGGATGATCGCGGTCGCCGTAGCCGTCGCGCAGACCTCCTCGTTCGCATCGGGCAGGCGGCCGCCCAGAAAGGCGATGGTGCGGCCGGCATGGACCAGCCAGCCTTCGGCGAACACCTCATCTGTGGTCGCCGGGCGTACGAAGTTCACCTTCATTTCGAGCGTCGGCACGATATAGCCGCCGCCGATTTTGAAGAGGCCACCGACCGCCATCGTGTCGTCGAGCATGGCGGCGACGAAACCGCCCTGCAGCGCGCCCATCGGATTGCGGAACTCGGGCTTGTTGGCGAAGGCCGACCGGCAGAAGCCGCGCTCGGGATCGGCCTCGACCGGCCGGCAGCCGAGCAGCTTCGCCGAGGGCGGAATCGCATCGGGGTTTTCCATCCAGAACTTGGCGAATTTCGCCCCCGACGGCCCCGAGCGCCGCATCTCGGTATGCGCGCTGGTATCCGCCGTCCCTTTGCCGCTGCCCGGGCTGCTGGGCGGACCGTCAGCCGACATTTGCGCCGAAAAATTCGAGCGTGCGCTCCAGGGCGATCTTGGCCGAGGGCTCATGATAGCTGCCGCGGGCATCGCAGTTGAAGCCGTGGCCGGCATTCTCATAGATGTGCACCGGCACATCGGGATGCTTGGCCTTGACGGTCTCCACGCCGTCGAGCGGGATACCGGCATCCTCGGCGCCGAAATGAAGCATTACCGGCGCTTTCGGGTCTTCGTCGTTGTAATCGGGGATGCGGCCGCCGTAATAGCCGACCGAGGGAATGCCGAGCCGCGTCGCGGCGAGCCAGGCGACCGAGCCGCCCCAGCAATAGCCGACCAAGCCGACCTTGCCGCCGTCCGCCGCCGCGTCGGCCGCGGCGCGGACATCTATGAGCGCGGTGTCGAAATCCATCTTGCCCATGAGCCCGCGGCCATAGGCGATGCCGTCTTCGTCGTAACCGAGCTCGACGTTCTTCTCGATCCGGTCGAACATGGCGGGGGCGACCGCGAGATAGCCGGCGCGCGCGAACTTGTCCGTATCGCCGCGGATATGGGAGTTCACCCCGAAGATCTCCTGGATCACCACGATGCCGCCCTTGGGCGCGTCATCGGGTACCGCCTTGTAGGCATCGAGCGTGAAGCCGTCCTCGGCCGTCAGCGTTATCATTTCGCCCATCGTCGTCCCCCCTTTGGATCGGTGTGTCGTTTCGGTCCCTTGGATCCCGAGCTTAGCGCGCCGCGCGGGCGGCTCAAACGCTCAAGACATGTCATGATATGTAGCCCATGGTGCGCCGCTAGGCTGATCGGCGCCGCCGGCGAGCCCGCCGGCGCTCGCGGTTGCCGCCGAGCCAGCCGCGATGGCGGAAGTAGTAAAGCAGTCCGCCCGCGATCACCACCATGAGCGCAAGCGAGAAGAGGTAGCCGTAGCGCCAGCCGAGCTCGGGCATGTTCCAGGGCGAGGCCTTGGGGTCGAAATTCATGCCGTAAAGGCTGGCGACGAAGCCTAGCGGGATGAAGATCGTCGCGATGATCGTCAGCACTTTCATGATCTCGTTGAGCCGGGCGCTGACGCTGGAGAGGTAGACGTCGACCAATGCGGAGGCGATCTCGCGGTAGGTCTCGACGATGTCCATCAGCTGCACCGCATGGTCGTAGCAGTCGCGGAGATAGATCCGCGTGTTCTCCGAGATCAGCTCGCCCTCGTCGCGCAGCAGCGCGTTGATCATCTCGCGCTGGGGCCAGATCGCGCGGCGCAGCATCAAGAGATCGTGCTTGAGGTGGTGGACGTCGG
>JARRKQ010000118.1:3509-12980 GCA_037387885.1 Alphaproteobacteria bacterium
ATGATCTCGTCCTCGAGCGTCGCCAGGCGCTCGCCGCACGCCTCGAGCACCGGGTAGAAGCCGTCGATCACTGCATCGAGCAGGGCGTAGGCGAGATAGTCGGCGCCGGCATCGCGGATGCGGCCGCGCTTGCGGCGCAGGCGCTTGCGCACCGGCTCGAAACAGTCGCCGGCGCCTTCCTGGAAGGTGAGCACGAAGTTCTCGCCCAGCACCATGGTGATCTGTTCGGTCTCGGGGCCAGACCCGCCGCGCGGCATCCGGGTGACGATGAAGAGATAGCCTTCGTAGATCTCGGCTTTCGGGCGCTGGTGCACGTTGACGACATCGGCAAGCGAGAGGCGGTGCAGGCCGAAGGCCTTGCCGAAGCTGCGCAGCAGGTCGAGGTCGCCGAGGCCGGAGACGTTGACCCAGGTGACCGGCTGCGTGCCGACGCCGGCGCGCAGCTCGTCGGCCGGCGCCGCCGGGACTTCGTCGATCTGATCGGGGCCATAGCGGATCACGTCGATCTTCGGCGCGACGGCGTCCGGATGGCTGACCAGCGTGCCCGGCACGCTGCCGGGCGGAGCGGCCCGGCTCATCCGGTAGCCGCGCTTGCGCGGTGTCTTCGGGGCAGCTTTGGTCACGAGCGCGTTTCCACATGTGACGGCAGATCGGCGCGCATTACCCCACCTTCGCCAAGGCCGCGTCAAGGCGTCACGATCGTGCCCGTCGGATGGCGTGAGCCCGCCTGCATTTTTTTCTTGCATCCGACTCACGGGAGGCGCATTTGCCCTTTGCTTTCACGGTGTTGACGGCCGGCTGCGCCCAGAGCGGGCCGACCCCACGCGAGGGGCCTTTCCGGGCCCCCGCGTTTCGCAGCAAGCGCGCAGGTCGAGCCGGGAAAGCCGCTCCGATGCCCGTCATCTTGGGCGCCGGCGGTGCGTCATGGCTGTGAGGCCGGGACCCCTGGATCGGGTCCGGCCGTCTGATAAGGGGTGATATGGCTCGCAATTCATCCATGCCGGGCGGTGCCACGCGCACGCTCGGGCCCGTTTCCGATCTCGAGCGCCATCTGCCCGCCGATTGGTGGCGCTCGCTCTTCAACGCGGTTTATCTGAAGACCGACGGCGACGTCGTCGAGAACGCCGCCAACACCGCGCGCGAGATCGACCTGCTGGTCGAGAGCTTGGGGCTCGAGCCGGAGGACCGCATTCTCGACCTCTGCTGCGGTCAGGGCCGGCACAGCCTCGAGCTCGCCCGGCGCGGCTTCGTGCATGTCACCGGCATCGACCGCTCACGCTATCTCATTCGCCTCGCCCGCCGGCGCGCCAAGGCCGATGGGCTGAAGGTGCAGTTCCACGAAGGCGACGCGCGGCGCTTCCGGGTCCGCGAGGCGTCCTTCGACTGCGTCGTGCTGATGGGCAATTCGTTCGGCTATTTCGAGCGCGAGGAGGACGACGCTGCGGTCCTGGAGGCGGTCAAGCGCGCCTTGCGGTCGCGCGGATCGCTGGCGCTCGACCTCGCCGACGGTGAATGGATGCGCGATAACTTCGAGCGGCGGAGCTGGGAGTGGATCGACCAGGACCATTTCGTCTGCCGCGAGCGGTCCTTGAGCGGCGATGGCGGGCGCCTCGTCACCCGCGAGGTGGTGGTCCATGCCGAACGCGGCGTGATCGCCGACCAGTTTTATGCTGAGCGGCTCTATTCGCGCGAGCGCATCACGGCATTGCTCGACGAAGCGGGCTTCTCCGACATACGCGTGCATGGGTCGCTGGAAGCGGACTCCGAGCGCAACCAGGATCTCGGCATGATGGCGCGGCGGCTCTTCCTCTCCGCCTCGGGTCCGGCGCGGGCAGCGGCGGCCAAGCGCGGCATTGCCTTTCCGACCGTCACGGTGTTGCTCGGCGACCCGCGGCTTCCCGACAATGTGAAGAAAGGCGGTGTGTTCAACGCCGAGGATTTCGAGACCGTCGACAAGCTCAAAGCGGCGCTTGCGTCGCTTTCCGGCTACAGCTTCCAGTATCTGGACAACCACGCCGCGCTGGCCTCCGAGTTGCGCACGCATCCGCCGGACTTCGTGCTCAACTTCTGCGACGAAGGCTTCAACAACGACGCCCTCATGGAGCTTCATGTTCCGGCGATACTGGAGATGGCCGGGATTCCCTATTCGGGGGGCGGGCCGGCCTGCCTCGGGCTCTGCTACAACAAGTCGCTGGTGCGTTCGATCGCCATGGCGCTCGACGTGCCGGTGCCGGCGGAGACCTTCTTCGATCTCGACGATCAGGCGGCGACCATCCCGGCGATCCTGCCGGCGCTGATCAAGCCCGCAACCGGCGACAGCAGCATCGGCATCACCCGCCACGCCGTCGTGCACAGCGCGACCGAGGCGGTCGACTATGTGAACTACCTGCGCGAGACGCTGCCCGGCCGCCCGATCCTGGTGCAGGAATACTTGACGGGCGCCGAATACAGCGTCGGCCTCATCGGCAATCCCGGGGTCGGGCTCATGCCGCTGCCGGTGCTCGAGGTCGACTATTCCAAGCTCGACCCGTCGCTGCCGCCGATCCTCTCCTACGAATCGAAGTGGGAGCCCGCGTCGCCCTACTGGAACCAGATCGGCTACCGGGAGGCAGCGATCGACGACGGCCTGCGGCGGCGCCTCACCGACTATTCGGCGACGCTCTTCGAGCGCCTGGAGTGCCGCGACTATGCGCGGTTCGACTTCCGCTGCGATGCGGCGGGCCGGCCCAAGCTGCTCGAGGTCAACCCCAATCCGGGCTGGTGCTGGGACGGCAAGCTCAACCTGATGGCGGGTTTCGGCGGCCTCGATTACGCCGGCTTCCTCGGCGCCATCATCGAGGCCGCCCAGGCGCGCACCGTCAATTCGCGGCACACGGTTGCCCGGCCGCGCGCGGCGTGAGGGGCGGCGCCGCTTGACGCCGCCTGAGAACGCGCTCAGGCGTCGCTGATATTGGCGCGCACCTGGGCGACGACCTCGTCGGTGATCTCCTCGATCCCATGCGACTCTTTTGCGTGGACGGCCGCCTTCTGCAGCACCTCCTCCTCGCTCTCGCCGTGCGCGACGAAATCACAGCCGGGCATCAGGTCGCCGCATTTCAACGTTTTGCTCATCGTCGATCCTCCTCTCAGTAGGTGAACATCCGATCGTGCTCGAGCGCCAGGCGCACCAGCACGTCCGGCATCGCCATCTCCGCAGGCTGGTCCGCGATGACCTCGGCATCGAGACCACGCGACTTGCTCGACATGCCGGAGAGATGGAAGCGCCCGCCCGCCGCGACGATCGCATCGTAGTGTTCGCGGAGCGCCCCGGTGCCGAGCCCAGTGAGCGTGTCGAGCACGCCGCCACGCATCAGCTGCACCGCGTCGCCGGCGAGAAAGAGCGAGACCGTGTGTCCGGCCTCGACGGCCGTACGTGCGACCAGGAAGCCCAGCGCCGCTTTGGTCGGGTTTTCCGGGCCGCTTGTCAGATGTACGAGAATGCTCGCCATGACGTGCTCCGTTCCTATTCGCTACGCGGGCCGGCACCTTGCAGGCCGCAGGACCGACGGTACGCAGGCACCGTCACGCTTTGAAATATCGTTTGCCTATAGTTTGATAGACGCGCCTTATGGCGCGCGCGGAGGCGGTTGCCATGGAGATGCATCAGATCCGCTATTTCCTCGCAGTTTGCGAGACGCAGAACTTCACCCGGGCGGCGGAGCAGTGCCACGTCTCACAGCCCGCGCTGACGACGGCGATCAAGAAGCTCGAGGAGGAATTCGGCGGCGCGCTCTTCCACCGGCATCGCGGCCGGGCAACGCTGACCGAGCTGGGCGCGCTCACCCGGCCCTACATCGAGCAGGTCCACGGCCAGGCCGAGGCGGCGCGTAGCGTCGCCGACAGCTTCCTCCTGCTGCGGCGCGCGCCGCTTCATGTCGGGGTGATGGCGACGATCGGGCCGCTCTGTCTCGCCCGGTTCCTCGCCCGCTTCCAGCACGACTATCCCGGCATCGAGGTCGAGCTTCACGAAGGCGCGTTGGAGCCGCTGTGCCGGCGCCTGATCGACGAGGAGCTCGATCTGGCCGTGCTGAACGCACCGGCCGGGCTCGACGACCGCTTCGTCAGCGAGCCGCTCTACCGCGAGCGTTATGTGGTCGTCTTCCCGCCGGGCCACAAATTCGCCGGGCAGGACGCGGTCAGTCTCGCGGACGTCTCCGGCGAGCCCTATCTCGACCGCTTGGCTTGCGAGATGCGCGAGACCGTGCTCGAGGTCTGCGCTGCACGGAACGTCGACATCTATGCGACCTACCGGAGCGAGCGCGAAGACTGGATTCAGGGCATGGTGGTCGCCGAGATGGGCTTCGCCTTCATGCCCGAATATTCGATCACCGTGCCGGGTATGGTGAGCCGTCCGCTGGTCGAGCCCGCTGTGGAGCGCTCGGTCGATCTGGTGGCGGTCGCCGGCCGCACGCTCTCGCCCGCCGCCACCGCCTTCCGCAGCCAGATCCGCGCCCATAGCTGGCCGGGATAGTGATCGGGCGGCGCGGGCCTAAACGTTGAAGCGAAAGAGGATGATATCGCCGTCCTTGACGACGTAGTCCTTGCCTTCGGAGCGCATCTTGCCGGCGTCGCGCGCGCCCTGCTCGCCGTTGCAGGCGATGAAGTCGTCGTATGAGATCGTCTCGACGCGGATGAAGCCGCGCTCGAAATCGGTGTGGATCACGCCGGCGGCCTGAGGCGCCTTGGTGCCTTGCGGCACGGTCCAGGCGCGCGTCTCCTTGGGTCCCGTGGTGAAGTAGGTGATGAGGCCGAGCAGGCGGTAGCCCGCCTCCTTGATGCGGTCGAGCCCCGCGACCTCCAGGCCGATCGAGGCGAGGAACTCCGCTTTTTCCTCGGGATCGGTGAGCTGGGCGATCTCGGCCTCGATGGCGGCGGAGACGACGACGCATTCCGCGCCCTCGGCCGCCGCCCTTTCGACCACGCGCGCGGAATGGGCGTTGCCCGTCGCCGCGGCGTCCTCCTCGACATTGGCGATGTAGAGCACGGGTTTCGCGGTCAGCAGGTTGAGCCGCTTCAGATCCGCCTGCTTGCCGTCAGGGATCGCGGCCCGGCGGGCGGGTATGCCCTCCTGAAGCGCTGCCAGCGCCGGCTCCATCACCGGCAGCAGGTCCTTTGCTTCCTTGTCGCCGCCCTTGGCGCGCTTTTGCATCTGGTCGACGCGCCGCTCCAGCGACTCCAGATCGGCGATCAGCAGCTCGGTCTCCACCGTCTCGGCATCGCGGATCGGATCGACGCTCGTCTCGACATGCGTGATCTCGTCGCTCTCGAAGCAGCGCAGCACGTGGGCGATCGCATCGACCTCGCGGATATTGCCAAGGAACTGGTTGCCCAGGCCCTCGCCCTTGCTGGCGCCCTTGACCAGCCCCGCGATGTCGACGAACTCGATCTGCGTCGGCACCACCTTGGCCGATTTCGTGATCGCATCGATCTCGTAAAGCCGCGTATGCGGCACCGCGACGCGGCCCACATTGGGCTCGATGGTGCAGAAGGGGAAGTTCGAGGCTTCGGCCGCCTGGGTTGCCGTGAGGGCGTTGAAGAGCGTCGACTTGCCGACATTGGGCAGCCCGACGATGCCGCAGTTAAACCCCATCGCCGCCCGGCTTCTTGGTCTCGAACTTGGTGCGCGCCGCCTCCAGCGCCGATCGCATGTCGCCGGCGGACGAGGGCCGCTCGGACGCACCATCCGCCTTGGAGCTGTCGCCGTCTTGCGCTTCCGGCTTGGGATCCGGTTTGGGTTTGGGCGGATTGACCCGGTGCGCGACCTTGCTCATGAAGGCGCCGTCGTCGCCGTCGACCAGCAGCGGCAGCTCTTCGGCCACCGCATCGACCATGCGCTCGATGAGCGGCCAGTCGGCCTTGGGGAAATCCTGCAGCACCCAGCCCTCGACGCGGTCCTTGTCACCCGGATGGCCGACGCCGACGCGCACCCGCCAGAAGTCCGGGCCGATATGGCGCGCAATGTCGCGGATGCCGTTGTGCCCGCCGTGGCCGCCGCCCTTCTTCGCCCGCATCTTGCCCGGCGCGAGGTCGATCTCGTCGTAGATCACGATGATCTCCTCCGGCGCGAGCTTGTAGAAGTCGGAAGCCTGCTTCACCGGCAGGCCCGAGCGGTTCATGTATTGCAGCGGCTTCTGGGCGAGCAGCTTCTCAGTGCCGATCCGGCCTTCGGAGATGTCCGACTGAAAGCGCCGCCGGAACGGCCCGAAGCCATGGCGGCGGACGATCTCGTCCACCGCCATGAACCCCAGATTGTGACGGTTCTTGGCATATCCGGGCCCCGGATTGCCGAGGCCGACAAGCAGCAGCATGGTGGCGTTCCCCGTGCGGGCGGGAAGCGGCTAGTCGCCCTTGGACTCGTCTTCCTTCTCGCCGCCTTCCTTGGCCTCGCCCTCGGCGCCTTCTTCGCCCTCGGCCGCAGCCTCGACGCCTTCCTCGCCCTCGACGCCTTCTTCGCCTTCCTCGCCCTCGGCCTGTTCCGCGGCGGCTTCCTCGGCCACAACGGTCGGCGCGGCGACGGCGGCGACGGTGAAGTCGCGGTCGGTGATGGTGGGCGTCACGCCCTCGGGCAGCTTGATGTCGGAGATATGGACCGAATCGCCGATATCGAGCCCCGCCAGGTCGGCGATGAAGATGTCGGGAATGTTGCCCGCCGCGCAGACCACCTCGATCTCGTAGCGCACCACGTTGAGCACGCCGCCGCGCTTGATGCCCGGCGACTCCTCCTCGTTGATGAACTGCACCGGCACCTCGACATGGACCTGGGTCTGGTCGTTGATGCGCAGGAAGTCGACATGCAGCGGCTTATCGCTCACCGGGTCGAACTGCACGTCGCGCGGCAGCACCCGCTGCACCTCGCCGTTCACCTTGATCTCGAACTGCCGGATGAAGAAACCCGGCTCGCGGAGCTGCATGAACAGCACCTGCGGGTCGATTGAGATCAGGGCAGGGTCCTTCTTGTCGCCGTAGATCACACACGGCACGCGCCCGGCGCGTCGTGCGGCGCGGGCGGCCCCCTTGCCGACCCGGTCGCGCGGCTGCGCATCCATGGCTACGAGTTCAACCATCACTCACTCCTTGTTCTGCGTGAATGCCCGCCGCGTGGCTGCGACGGGCAAACGACCGGCCTCCAGGGGTGCCGGTCTGGTACTGGACAATGGCGCCGCCGTCCACAAGCGCGAGACCCCTTGGGGTCCGGGTGGCCGGCGCGGGCGTCTACATAGACGAAAAACTCCTAGTCGAAAAGGCTGGAGACCGAGGCCTCCTCGCTGATCCTTTTGATCGCCTCGCCGAGCAGGGGAGCGATCGAGAGCTGGCGCACCGATTTGGAGACGCGCACCGCCTCGGTCGCCAGGATCGAGTCGGTGATGACCAGCTCCTCCAGCGGTGAGGCCGAAACGCGCCCCACGGCGCCGCCCGACAGCACCCCGTGGGTGACATAGGCGGCGACCTCGCTGGCGCCCTCCTTAATTAGGGCCTCGGCCGCGTTGCACAAGGTCCCGGCGCGATCGAAGATATCGTCGACCAGCACGCATTTGCGGCCATCGACCTCGCCGATGATGTTCATGACCTCGGAAACCCCGGCGCGCTCGCGGCGCTTGTCGATGATGGCGAGATCGGCGTCGAGGCGGCTGGCGATGGCCCGCGCCCGCACCACGCCGCCCACATCCGGCGAGACGATGACGAGATCGCTGCCGTTCAGGTTCTCGTTGATATCCGTCGTGAACACCGGAGCGGACATGAGGTTGTCCACCGGAATGTCGAAAAATCCCTGGATCTGCCCCGCATGGAGATCGAGGGTGAGCACCCGCTGGGCCCCCGCCGTGGTCAGGATATTGGCGACCAGCTTGGCCGAGATCGGCGTGCGCGGCCCGGTCTTCCGGTCCTGCCGGGCGTAACCATAGTAAGGCACGACCGCCGTGATGCGCTTGGCCGAGGCGCGTTTCAGCGCGTCGATCAGGATCAACAGCTCCATCAGATTGTCGTTGGCGGGGTAGGAGGTCGACTGCAGGACGAAGACGTCCTGGCCGCGCATGTTCTCCAGGATCTCGACGAAGATCTCCATGTCCGAGAAGCGCCGGATCGCGGCCTGGGTCAGCGCAATGCCGAGATAGGCCGAGATCGCTTCTGCGAGCGGCCGGTTCGAATTACCCGCTATCAGCTTCATGCGGGGTGCCCCTCAATGCCCGCGTCCGGCTCGAAAAGCGTGCCTCGCGCCCCCCGGTCCGGCTCCCCGAATACGAACGGCGGGACAACCCCCGAAGCCCCGCCTCTCGGGCGGTTTGTAACAGTCCGGTCATGGGGTGTAAACGGCTTAGCCCGGGCCGGATGGGCATATCTCACGCGAAATCTGCGGGCATTCCCCCAAGGCCCGGAAACGCCTATGATTAACGCGCCCTCGGGACGGGCGAGGCGTCGGGATTGGACGCGCCGGTGAAACTGCGTATCGCCACCTTTAATCTGGAGAATCTGGGCGGAAAGCCCAATCATCCTGGTGAGGTGCCGCCGCTGGCCGACCGGATCGCCGTGCTACGGCCCCAGCTTCTGCGGCTCGACGCGGACGTGCTCTGCTTGCAGGAGATCAACGGCGAGAAGACCGAGCGCGGATACACCCTGGCGGCGCTCGACACGCTGCTGGAGGGCACCAAATATGCGAGCTGCGAGCGGGTCGTAACCGAGCGGAAGTCGGGCAAGGGCGCGCTCGACGTCCATAATCTGGCGATCTTGTCTGCCTTTCCGGTCGCGCGCCATCGCCAGCTCCGCCACGAGATCGTGGCGCCGCCGGACTACCGCCTCGTCACCGCCGAGCCGGCCAGCGAGGCGCCGAGCGCGATCTCCTGGGAGCGCCCGCTGCTCCAGGCCGCACTCAGCCTGAGAAAGCGGGCGCCTTCGCCTGGAAGTCGGTGGCGGGCTGGGCCGAGGGCTTCTTCCTCGCCGCGGTCAAGCGGGCGGGGCAGGCGCTCGAAGCGCGGCTCGCGGTCGACGAGCTCCTCGACGGCGACGCGCAAGCCATGATAGCGGTCTGCGGCGACTGCAATGCCGAGGCCCGGGAGACGGCGATGCGCCTGCTGGCGGGCGCAGAGGAGGATACCGGCTCGGGCGAGCTCGCCGGGCGGGTGCTGATCGCGGCCGAGAACAGCCTGCCCGAGGACCGCCGCTTCACGGTGATCCACAACGGCCGGCGGGTGATGCTCGACCATCTGCTTATGAGCCGGGCGCTGATGGCCTTGTATCGGGGCACCGAGATCCACAACGAGGCTCTTGGCGACGAGCTCGTCGGCTACGCCAACGCCGCGACCGACGGGGGCCTCTCGCCCGCATCCTATCACGCGCCGGTGGTGGCGAGCTTCGATCTGCCGGACTAGACGCTGTCTTTCTCCCCGAAGGTGACCGCAAGGCCCGCGAGCCAACGCCGCACGGCGCGTTCCTCGGTGG
>JARRKQ010000119.1:0-8777 GCA_037387885.1 Alphaproteobacteria bacterium
AAGGCCGTGCCGGAAGGCGACCACTACCGCATCAGCGGCCAGAAGATCTTCATCACCTACGGGGACCAGGACTACACCGAGAATGTGATCCATCTGGTGCTCGCGCGCCTGCCCGATGCCCCTGAGGGGCCGAAAGGCATCTCGCTTTTCCTGGTGCCGAAGGTCCTGGTGAACGAGGACGGCTCGCTGGGCGAGCCGAACGACCTCCGCGTGGTCTCGCTCGAGCACAAGCTCGGCATCCATGCGAGCCCAACGGCCGTCATGAGCTACGGCGACGGTGAGGGCGCGATCGGCTATCTGATCGGCGAGGAGAACAACGGTCTGGCCTGCATGTTCACGATGATGAACAACGCCCGCCTCAACGTCGGCATGCTCGGCCTCGGCACCGCGGTGCGCGCTTACCAGCAGGCCCGCGACTATGCGACCGAGCGCGTTCAGGGCGCCGACATCGCCGGCAACCCGAGCGAAAAGGTGGCGATCATCAAGCACCCCGACGTGCGCCGCATGCTGATGGCGATGAAGGCCGACGTCGAGGCGATGCGGGGGCTGATCTACTTTGCCGGCACCGCGCTCGACAAAGCCAAGCACCATCCCGATGCCGACGAGCGCAAACGCCAGCAGGCGCTGATCGATCTCCTCACCCCGGTCGTCAAGGCCTGGTGCACCGATACCGGGCTCGACGTTTGCAACACCGGTATCCAGGTGCATGGCGGCATGGGCTTCATCGAGGAGACGGGCGCCGCCCAGCACTGGCGCGACGCGCGGATCCACCCGATCTACGAGGGCACCAACGGCATCCAGGCGAACGACCTGCTCGGCCGCAAGGTGGTGCGCGACGGCGGCGCCACCGCCAAGGCCTTCATCGCCACGATGGGCGCGCTCGACAACGAGTTGGGCGCGGCAGAGGACGGCGACTTGAAGGCCATCCGCGGCGCGCTGACCCAAGGTCTTGCGTGCCTCAGCGAGGCGACCGACTGGATCGTCGCGACCTTCCCCAAAGAGCCGCATCTCGCCGCCGCCGGAGCGCGCCATTATCTGGAGCTCTGGGGCGACGTGACCTCGGGCTGGCTGCTCGCCAAGGCGGCGCTCGCCTCCGACAAGGTGCGCGGAAACGGAGCGAACGGTGGTGCGGCGTTCCACGAGGCCAAGCTCAAGACCGCGCGGTTCTTCGCCGACCAGCGCCTCACCCGCGCGCCCAGCCTAAAGGCTGCAATCACGGAAGGCGGCAGCGCCGTGATGGCGCTCGCCGAGGATCAGTTCTGAGGCCTAGGGCTGTCCGCTACGCGGCCGCCCCCGCATACACCATGCCGAAGCCGATGCCGTATTCGAGCGTGTCGGCATAGACCGCGAGCGTCGGGGCATCGCCGCCGGCCGTCATGTGCGCCGCGGTAGCGGCGATCCAAGTCATCAGCTCGTTGAAGCCGACCCCGGCGCTTGGGACGATGTCCTCGCCCCGCCAATCGTCGAAGCGCGTGAGATCTCCCGCGCAGAGCAGGTCGAGGAATTTGCGGTCGGCCTCGACGTTGAGCCGGATGTCCTTGTTCGTCCGCCTGCCGTCGACCAGCATATGCGCGCCTTCCTCGTGCATCGTGTAAAGCCGCTCGAGCCAGGCCTCGTCGCTGAAGGTGCCGCCCGCCGCCCCGCTCATCTGATAGGCGGCGACCTCGGGCGTGGCTTCTTCCTGCGGCGGGTAGTAGCGCGTCGGGTGATGCGACATGCCGCCCGAGCCCAGGAACAGCACGCGCTTGTCCAGCGTTTTGGCGAAGCGGCCGATCGCCTCGCCCAGCTCGCGGATGCGGCGGTAAGGCGGCAGCGGCGGGGTCAGCACGTTGACGAAGATCGGGATCACCGGATAACGGTCGACGCCGCCGAGCAGTCGGTGCATCGGCTGCGAAAAACCATGATCGACGGTCATGTCCCTTGCCACCGACGGATCGAAGCCTTCGCCGATCAGATGCGCCGCGAGGGTGAGCGCGGTCTCGCCCGGCACGTCGAAGGTGCCCGCGAAGCCGCCGACATCGCCGATCGACCGGCAGGCCGCGCCGATGCAGTAGCTCGGCATCAGCTCCAGGTGAAAGCCGAAGAAGTGGTCGGTGCCGAAGACCAGCACGAGTTCGGGATCAAAGGCCTCGATCGCTGCTTTGCGCGCCTCGTATTGCGCCAGGATCTCCGGCTCGCTCGCCGGCGGCTTGGCGCAGACCATCATGATCGGCGAATGCGAGACGCAGACGAGGCCCAAGCTCATGCGCCCGCGCTCCCCGCCCCGCCGAGGTTGAGCACGTCTTCGAAGCTCTCGTCGACGAAGAGCCGGTGCGTGGCGCGGGCGGCAAAGCGCCATTCGCCGTCCTCCAGCCGGTACTCGTCGTTGTAATCCTGCACCAGCATCGGCCGCGCGGGCAGCAGCGGCGGCCCGTCGCCCGCGAACAGCAGCAGGATCGTCGTGCCGTGCGCGGCTTCCACGCTGTCGATGGTGAGGCGGAGATTGGTGAAGATGTGCCGCGCCGTGCGCTCGCCGCGTTCGGCGCGCTTCGCGTAGGCGGCGCGGATGGCATCGCGGCCGACGGTCTTCTCCCCGTTCGCGCGGCCGTACCAGCCGTCTTGCGTGAAGAGATCGGCGACCGTGCCCGACAGGCCATGGTCGATGCGGTAGGCGAATTCAGCGATCAGCGCTTCGATCTCGGTGCGGATGAGGGCCGCGTCCTCGCGTCCGACCGTGCCAGGGGCGATCATGCGTACTGCGCCCCGAAGCGGTTGGCGAGGAAGTCGTCGAGCTTGCACTGTTCCTGGCGCACGAAGCCCTTGGCGGGCAGCTTGCCCTCGACCATCAGATCGACCATGGCGCAGATTCCGGCGGCCGTCGTCACCTGGATCGCGCTCCATTCGTGGCCGGCGATCTCCTTGTTGTAGATCTTCTTGGCGTACGTTTCCTGCGTCAGCCGGCCCTCCTGCTCGCCGGCCACGGTGACGAAGATCAGCACCACGTCCTGCTTGGTCATCGGCACCGCGGTGTCGAGGAGGTCGCGGAAGAGCCCGCGCCGCTCCGAGAGACGCAGGTCGCGCACCAGCATCTGCACCATGTCGCGGTGCCCCGGATAGCGCACCGTCTTGTAGTTGAGGCTGTCGACCTTGCCTTCGAGCGTTTCCGCCAGCGTGCCGAGCCCGCCGGAGGTGTTGAACGCCTCGTAGCGCACGCCCTCCAGCGAGAAATGCTCCAGGCCCTGCAGCGCCAGCACCTTCACCCGCTCGCCGTCATGCACCGCATCGCAGGGATTGCAGTACTCGTTGATCAGCCCGTCGGTCGACCAGGTGAGGTTGTAGCGGAGCGCATTCACCGGGAACTGCGGCAGCGCGCCCACCCGCATATGCACGTCGCGCAAGTCCGTGAACCGCTTGGCGACGTCGTAGGCGACGATGGAGACGAAACCGGGGGCGAGGCCGCATTGCGGCACGAAGGCGGTCTTGGCGCCCTTGGCGATCTTCTTCACCTTCTCCGTCGTCTCGACGTCCTCGGTGAGGTCGAAGTAATGCGCGCCGGCCTTGCGCGCGGCGGCGGCTACTGGTGCGTTCAGGAAGAAGGGCAGGGCGCTCACGATCACGTCCTGGCCCTTGGCGATCGCGTGCAGCGTGTCCTCGTCGGCGACGTTCGCCGTCTTGCGCTCGGCTTGCGTCTCGGGGATCAGCTTCAGCATCTCGCTGTTCGCATCGGCGACCGTGATCTCGTAGTCGCCGGTCTCCGAAAGCAGCGCGGTGATCGCCGATCCGATCTTGCCCGCACCGAGCAGAAGCAGCTTGGTCATCGCGACGCAGAGCCCCCGAAAATGTCACGTCCGCGCCTCATCATAGCAGCGAAATCGGAGGGCGCATTCGGCTTCCCGCACTGCGCACACCGTGCGCCTTTTTTTGCTTGCATTGCGCTGCAGCACGCCCTAGATACTGCGCTTCCCGATATTCGGGTACACCTTTCTGACTTGGTGTAGGGCATGGCTTCTGATGGCTCTGCCGCCCGGTTGGGGGTCGTATTGGAGGACATGGCGGACACGTCGGTTCTCCCGCACGCGGCGGCGGCCGTGACGACCGAAGATCGGGTGGTCTCACACGACTACTTCATTACCAAAGACGGCGTCGAATTCGCCGGCACCCATCTGCTCGTCGATCTCTGGGACTGCCGGAATGTCGGTGATCTGACACTGGTCGAGCAGGCCATGCGCGAGGCGGTGAGCGCGTGCCGCGCTACCTTGCTCAATCTCTACCTGCATCACTTCGGCGAGGAACAGGGTGTTTCCGGCGTCGCGGTGCTGGCGGAGTCGCACATCTCGATCCATACTTGGCCCGAGCGCGGCTATGCGGCCATCGACATCTTCATGTGCGGGCGCTGCGATCCGCATGCGGCGATCCCGGTCTTCGAGCGCCACTTCGCGCCGGGCACGGTCGAGCTGACGGAAGCCAGGCGGGGCCGCGTCCCTTGAGTGGTGCCCCGATCTGGTACGATGAGATCCTTCATCACGACTATCGCCAGAGCCTGCGGATAGAGACGATCCTGCACCGCGAAGCGACGGCGCATCAGGACCTGATCATCTTCGAGAACAAGCGATTCGGCCGCGTGCTGGCGCTCGACGGCGTCATCCAGACGACCGAGGGCGACGAATACGTCTATCACGAGATGCTCGTCCACATGCCGGTGCTCGGCCATGGGGCGGCCAAGGACGTGCTGATCGTCGGCGGCGGCGACGGCGGGGCGCTGCGCGAAGTGCTGCGCCACAAGACGGTTGAGCGCGCCGTGCAGGTCGAGATCGACGCCAGCGTCATCGAGATGTGCCGGGAGTACCTGCCGAACCACAGCGCCGGCGCCTTCGACGATCCGCGCGCCGAGGTCGTCATCGCCGACGGCGCCGCCTTCGTCGCCGAGACTGCCGAAGCCGAGAATGGGCGGCGCTTCGACGTCATCATCATCGACTCGACCGATCCGGCTGGCCCGGGCGAGGTGCTGTTCTCGCAAGCCTTCTACGGCGACTGCAAGCGCTGCCTCAATCCGGGCGGGGTGATCGTCACGCAAAACGGTGTGCCGTCGCTTCAGGGCGTGGAGGTCACGAACAGCCACAAACGGCTGGGCGCGCATTTCGCCGACGTCGCCTTTTACGTGGCGCCAGTGCCGACCTATGCCGGCGGCTTCATGGCCTTCGGTTGGGCAAGCGACGACGAACGCTTGCGCACCACGCCGCTCGACGAGCTCGAGGCCCGCTATGCCGCCGCCGGCATCGAGACCCGCTACTACAACCCCGAAATCCACCGCGCCGCTTTCGCGCTGCCGAACGACGTGCGGAAGTTGATAGGGTAATCCCGTCCTCGCTCAGGCGGCCGTCCCGTACCCCAGCCGCCGCGACAGTCCATCCGCCGCGTCCTTGAGCGTGCGCGCGATCGCGCCGTGCCATTTGGCATCGAACTGGCCTTGCGGGCCGAGGGCTGCGATCACCGCGACCACGTCACCCTGGTGATCGAAGACGGGGGCGGCGAGACCGGAGACGCCGGGCAGCAGATCGCCCTCGACCCGCCCTAGCCCGTGCGCGCGGGTCTCGCCGAGGATCGCCTCGAAGCCCTTGGCGAGCGCCGGCGCCTGCGCCGCTTCGGCGGCGATCATTGCCGTCGTCTGCGCGTCCGGCAGGAACGCGGCGAAGACGCGGCCGGTCGCCGAGTTCAGCAGCGGCATCACCGAGCCGGCGCGCACGTTCGTCGTGACCGGCCGGCTCGCCTCCTCCCAGCGCACCACCACGGGGCCCTTGTTGCCCCAGACCGCGAGCAGCACGGTCTCGTCGATCGCCGCGCACAGGCGTTCCAGCGTTTCGCCGGCCAGGCGCATCACGTCGAGCGCGCCGAGCGCCGCCAGCCCCACATTGAGCGCTGCCCCGCCCAGACGGTAGCGCCCGCTCGCCCGGTCCTGTTCGACCATGCCGGCGCGGATCAGGCTGACCAGATAGCGATGCGCCTTGGCCGGGGCCATGCCCGCCGCGGCCGCGAGATCGGAGAGGCTCGCCGGGATCCGCGCCCGCGCCGCCAGCGCGCCCAGCAGCGCCATGCCGGTCTCGACCGACTGCACGCCCTGCTGGGCCTTGATCTCCTGCGCGTCCGCGCCGTCCGCCCCAATGCTGTCCGCCATGATGGCACCCGGTTGACTCATGAATTCCATATTTTATAATTGATTATGATATTCGAAATCAACGAGCGGCCTGGACGGGCCGACATGTTGGCAAGCGCCAGGTCAGAGCGCTTTGGGTAAGCTGGGAGGAATGCGATGGCGGATGGCGCTGCGATGAAGTTCTCGATGTTCTCGGTCCAGGACCACTATCCGGGGCTGCCGCGCACGCTCACCCAGTTCTACGAGCAGATGCGTGAGCAGGCGATGCTGGCCGACCGGCTCGGCTATTACGCCTTCTTCGTCGCCGAGCACCATTTCCACGAATACGGCGTCTATCCCAATCCGGCCGTGGCGCTGGGCCAGCTTGCCGCCGTTACGGAGAATATCCGCCTTGGGCCCGCGGTCACGATCCTCCCTTTCCGCAACCCGGTCACCGTGGCCGAAGACTACGCGATGCTCGACCAGATCTCGCACGGCCGGGTCGAGCTCGGCGTCGGCTCGGGGTATCTGGCGCACGAGTTCGCGGGCTTTGCCGCCGATCCCAAGAACAAGCGCTTCCAGTTCGACGACGGGCTCGCGGTGCTGAAGAAGGCGCTGTCCGGCGAGCGCTTCAGCCATAAGGGCGACTACTACGACGTCAACGATCTCCAGATCAACGTGACGCCGATCCAGCAGCCTTACCCGCCGATCTACGTCGCGGTGTTGCGCCGTGAGGCCGCCTATCACGTCGGCAAGCAGGGTAACAAGCTGATGACCGTGCCCTATGCCGCCTGCGACACCTTCGAGGAGATCGGCCCGATGATGGCCGAGTATTTCAAGGGCTACGAGGAAAGCGGGGCGCCGGCGGGCGACCGGGCGACGGTCACGGCGCTCCACACTTACGTCGCGGACAGCGACGAGCAGGCGCGCGCGGAGGCTGCGTCCGCCTTCGATCTTTACGTCGAGACCCGGCTCTACGCCAAGAGCCAGGTCTATGACGACATCCTCAATTCAGGCCTGGCCCTCTTCGGCAGCGTCGATACGGTGGTCGACAAGCTGGTGCGGCTGCACGAGATGGGCGTCGACCATGTCGCCTTTCTGGTGAATTTCGGCGGGCTGGACGACACGCTCGTCCGCGCCTGCATGGAGCGGATCAGCGAAAAGGTGATCCCGGCGGTGAAGGTGCGGATCGGCGACCGCATGGCCACCGCGTAGGTATTTATGGCGGCGTAAGGGTCGTGGGCGGCCGAAAATTAGCCGTGAAGCAATTTTACTGTACGCGTATAACTGTTATACATTTCAAGTATGGGTAGAATATGGGAGGTTTCCCACACAACACAATAACATAACGCAAAGATAAGCGGGCAAACGGAACTGCCCAGTTTGCGTGGGGTCCAAAATGTCGATTGTCCGGCTGTCCTGCCTGAAGGACCGTCTTTTCGCGCCATCCATCGACGGCTCTTTGGTCGACGAGGCCTATAACGCCCGCCGCCGCCCGCCGGCGGGACGAATGGAGGCCGTCGAGCCGACCCGGTTGCTGCCCGCCGACTCGCAGCTCGGCCGCTATCTCGACCACATGCTGGCGCGCGAGGCCGCCGGTCTTGCGCCGGGCGCCCCGGTCGTCGTCATGCTGCATGGCTTCCTCTTCGATCCGCGCCAGGCCGTGACCGTGGCGCCGAAGGATTCCGACAATCCGCACAGCCGGCTCTACCATTTCGGCTTCGATCCGAGCGATGCCGCCGAGCGCGAGGAGTGGCGCCACCACACCTCGTCCTGGCCGGTCGGGCTTGGCATTGCAGACGATGATGGCGGTGCGTCGGGGCTCGCCATCGGCTACGGCTGGCATAGCCAGCCCGGCTTCGCCTCGTCGATCCTGGAGGTCGGCAAGAACTTCTATGCCCGCGCCTACGACTACGCGACGCTCTCGTCCTGGCCGCTGGTCAACCTGCTGCTTGCGCTCACCGAGCGCATCGAGGACCGTCCGGTCGATCTCTTCGTCCACAGCCTTGGCACGCGCGTCACCCTGCGGGCGCTGGCCAAGGCGGCGAAGGTGGCGCTGGGCCGCGAGATCGGCGGCGGTCCGGACGACAGGGCTCGGCTGCGCGCGCTCTTCCGCCGGCTCGGCCGCATCGTGCTGATGGGCGGCTCCGAATACGTGGTCGAGGCGCAGATCTTCAACGAGCGTCTGCTGGCGTTGTCTGCCCGCGACGGCTGGGACGCTGATTTCGGGCCCTATGTCTATAATTTCGGCTCCAAGGAAAACGATGTGCTCGACGTGCTGGCCGAGAATTTCGGCCCGCGCACCTTCGGCAACAGCCAGGTGATCGGCCACAACGGCTTGGAAACCGGCGACCGCTCGACGCGCTGGATGGATCTGCGTATCGACGGCTGGCCGCTCCGCCATTGGATGGAGGCCTTCGCCACCGAGCTCAATCCGATGGGCTTCATGATCTCCGGCGACCGCGAGGGCAACATCTGGGATCACTGGTACTACTTCACCTACCGCAACAACATGGCGGTCTATCGCAGCATCCTGCGCGAGCGCACGAGCTGGACGTTTCAGGCGCTGCGCGAAGGCCAGGGCCATGCGAACGGCGATCCCGTCGCCGAGGGGTTCTAGCGCAAAATCCCAAATCTGATTCGCTCCCCCTCCCCCTCTTCAGAGGGG
>JARRKQ010000120.1:0-9289 GCA_037387885.1 Alphaproteobacteria bacterium
GCCGACGATCTCGTTCAACGTGCCGCGCGGCTACGACGTGCTGATGCCGTATCTCGAAAAGGACGAGCAGCTGCGGGACAACTTCTTCAAGAACCTCGACATGCTGTTCTACGCGGCGGCCGCGCTGCCGCCGGCCCTGTGGGCGAAGCTCGAGGAGTTGTCCATCAAGGCGCGCGGCGACCGGGTGCCGATGATCTCCTCCTGGGGCTCGACGGAAACCGCGCCGGCGGCCGCCACCGTCCACTGGCTGATCGAGAAGGCCGGCGTGATCGGCGTGCCGCTGCCGGGCACCGAGATCAAGCTCGCGCCCTCGGGCACCAAGATGGAGCTGCGCGTGCGCGGCGCCAACGTCACGCCCGGCTATTGGCGCCGGCCGGAGCTGAACGACGAGGCCTTCGACGAGGAGGGCTTCTTCAAGATGGGCGACGCCGGCAAGCTCGAGGACCCCGACGACCCCGCCAAGGGGCTCGTCTTCGACGGCCGCACGGCGGAGAACTTCAAGCTCATGTCGGGCACCTGGGTGCATGCGGGCGAGCTGCGCCTGAAGGCCATCGACGCCGGCTGGCCGGTGGTCGCCGATGCGGTGCTGACCGGCCACGACCGCGAGGAGATCGGTCTCTTGATCTTCCCCAACGCGGCCGGCTGTGCGTCGCTGGTGAAGGATGGCGGAGCCGCTGCCGGAACTGATTGCGCGGCCGGAGGTGCGCGAGGCGCTGAAGGAGGGCTTGAAGAAACACAACGTCGAGAACAGCGCCAACAGCCGCCGCTTCGCCTATGCGCTGATCATGGCCGAGCCGCCCTCGATCGACGCCAACGAGATCACCGACAAGGGCTACGTGAACCAGCGCGCCGTGCTCGACAACCGCCCGGATCAGGTGGCGAAGATCTATGCCGGCGGCGATCCCGATGTGATCGAGATAGCGTAATCGAGATAGCGTGATCGAGATCGCATAGCGGCGTAGTATCGGGACAGGAAAGGCGGATTGCATATGTCAGAACCGTTCGTTTTCGACACCCGCGCGCCCGGCATCCAGGCGGATCCCTATCCGGCCTTCCAGCGCCTCCGCAAAGAGGACCCGGCGCATTGGAGCCCGGCGCTCAAGGGCTGGGTGCTGACGCGCTACGAAGACGTCAAGCTCTGCATGACCAGCGAGCAGTTCTCCGCCGACCGCATCTCACCCTTCCGCAACAGCCTCTCCGAGGGCGAACGAAACCGCATTCCCGATCTCCTGCGCGACCTCGGCTATTGGATGGTGTTCAACGATCCGCCGCTGCACACGCGGCTGCGCGGTCTCGCCAACCAGGCCTTCACCAGCCGTGCGGTCGAGCGTCTGAAGCCGCGCGTCGAGACGCTGGTGAACGAGTTGATCGACCGCTTCATCGAGGAGGGCGAGACCGACCTCATCGCCGACTTCGCCTTCCCGCTGCCGGTGATGGTGATCGCGCATATGCTGGGCGTGCCGCTCGACGACACCGAGCAGTTCAAGCGCTGGTCGGACGACCTCGCGACCTTCGTCGGCTCGGCGCAGATGACGCCCGACAAGCGCCAACGCGCCCAGGATGCGGTGAAGGCGCTTGAAGGCCTCTTCGGCGAGATCTTCGCGGCGCGGCGGAAGGACCCGGGCGAGGATCTGATCTCGGGGCTCATCGCGGCGTCCGACGAGGAAGGCGGGTTGAACGACGAGCAGCTGCTAGCGACCTGCGTGCTGCTGCTCTTCGCCGGCCACGAAACGACGATGAACCTGATCGGCAACGGCTTCTATCACTTCTCGCGCAACCCTGACGTACTGGCGAAGCTCGTCGCCGATCCGGGACTGGCGCCGAGCGCGGTGGAGGAGATCCTGCGCTACGACGGGCCGGGTCTGGCGATGACGCGCATTCCGGCCGCGCCGGTCGAGATGCATGGCAAGCGAATGGAGCCGGGCCAGCGCGTCTTCGCCATGGTGGCGGCGGCGAACCGCGATCCCGAGGAATTCCCCGGGCCCGAGACGATCGATATTGCGCGCAAGGAGAACCGGCACCTTACGTTTGGCCACGGCATCCATTTCTGCCTCGGCGCGCCGCTCGCCCGGCTCGAAGCGCGGATCGCCTTCCCGATCCTGGCGCGCCGCCTGACCCATCTCGAGCCACGCGGGCCCGAGCCCGAATGGGTCGATTCGCTGTCCTTCCGCGGCGTCCGGTCGCTTCGCCTCGGCTTCACCCCGGCCCCGGTGCGCGGCGCGGCGTAATCGCTGCGCCGGACGGCGCTACCACGCGAATATTTGGTGGGCGTGTGCGAGTATTTGCGCACATGTTGTGGCGTAGAGTCTTGGCGACTCGGCGCATGGCGTGTGATTCAAAATTACCAATGTAAGGGCGCGCGAAGACTCAAGAATTTTACGGACTATGCTGAAATCGATTCACGTGCGGGTCAATATACTTGGCTCACTCTGAAATATTCATTCGGCGAACCTCATTTGACTCTACCGATATTTGAGCAGACGAAAGATAGAATCACGCCCGTATGATGTGAGTTTGCAACATCGGCGATCCAATACGACTCAATGATGTCGAATCGCTCACGATCCGATTGCCACAAAGAAATCACTTCTGTATTCAGTGTTAATTGGCGGTCCTTGAACCCATGTTCGAATAGGACTAACGTGCGTGTTTGAATTATTACTTCGCTTCGCCAAAAGGAAACGCTGATCACGGTTTTTCGTTTCACCAGCACTACTAATCGATGTCCTTGACCTTGCCCTTCTCCAATCGGCGATTGCGCGGCGCGGCCTCTGTTGCTGCGGCGGTCGCGGCTGCGCTGTGCGTTCAGCCGGCGCAGGCGCGCACGCTGGAGGAGGCGGTGCGAATCATCGTCACCACGAACCCGGAGATCGGCGCGGTGCGCAAGAACCGCCGCGCCATCGGCCAGGAGCTGCGCGCGGCGCGCGGGCTTTACTTCCCGCAGGTCGATGTGCGCGGCGCGGTCGGCCCCGAGGCGAGCCTGAACGCGGCGACGCGCGGGCGCGGCAAGTCGGGCTATGACGGCATGCCGCGCCAGGAAGCCGGCGTTGTGGTCCAGCAGCGGCTCTTCGACGGCTTCTTCACCGACAGCGAGGTGGCCCGCCAGAAGGCGCGCGTGAACTCCGCGCGCTACCGGGTGAGCGACACCGCCCAGGCCGTGGCGCTCAAGGGCATCGAGGCCTATCTCGACGTGCTGCGGACGGCGAGCGTGGTGGATCTCTCCAAGCGCAATCTCAAGGCCCATCAGGCGATCCTGCGGCGCGTCACCGCCCGGGCGCGCGGCGGCCGGGGCCCGCGCTCCGATGTCGAGCAGGCGCGCGCGCGGATGTATGCGGCGACCGGCAATCTGGCCACGGCGCAGGGCCGCTACGAGGACGCGGTTGCGCGCTACCGCGCCATCGTCGGCGAGCGTCCCGAAGGCCTGGCCCCGGTCACGGCGCCCGAGCTGGAATTGCCTGCCAATGTCGATGCGGCCTCCGATATCGCGGTCAAGACGGCGCCGGCGATCCTCGCTGCCGCGGCCGACATCAACACGGCGATGGGCCAGATCGGCGTCGCGCGCTCGGAGTTCTTCCCCAAGGTCAGCATCGAGGCCGCGGCCAACCGCCTGCGCAATGTCGACGGGGTGCGCGGCAGCACCTTCGATGGCCAGGCGCTGGTGGTCGGGCGCTGGAGCCTTTTCCACGGCGGCAGCGACACGGCGCGGCTCCGCGAGGCCAAGGCGCGGCTCTCGGAAGCGCGCGACACGCTCGACCGGGCGCGGCGCGAGGTCGTCCAGCAGGTGCGCACGTCGTGGGCCGCGCTCAACGCCGCGCGCGGGCGCCGCGTCGCGCTGCAGAACCAGGTCGCGGCCACGGCCAAGGTGCGTGACGCCTATTCCAAGCAGTTCGATCTCGGCCAGCGCACGCTGCTCGACCTGCTCGATATCCAGAACGAGCTCTTCACCACGCGCAGCCAACTCGTGACCGAGGACTCCACCGTCAAGTTCGGCGTCTTCCGCACGCTCGCGACGATGGGCGTCCTCTTGCAGACGATGGGCGTGCCCGCCCCGGCGGAGGCGACGCGCAAGCCCAACAGCTTCCGTCGGCTGGAGCGCGGCTGGAAATAAGTGGTTTGTCAAGCGGTTGATTTGATTGAATTATTAGTAACAGGATCGGCGGCGGCGGCGCCCTTCCAAACCTCATTCCGGGAGGCACCCTCCCGGGAGCTTTAGCGCGCCGGCCCGACGACGATGAACAGCACAGTTGGCAATCACCGCGCCGATGAGACGATCGACCGGCCGAAGCTCAGCCGCTCGTCGGGCTTTGCCGACTGGCTGACCGCGCGCCATATCGGCTTGGCGCTGACCACGCGCACGGGCGGCATGTTCTTCCTGGTCGGGCTGACCTCCGACGGCGAGATCGCGCTGGTCGGCCGCGCCTTCGGGCGCACCTATGGCGTGAAGGCGGTGGACGACAGCATCTTCCTCGCCACGCGCTATCAGATCTGGCGGATGGAGAATCGGCTCGCCGACGGCGTCACGGTCGCCGGCTACGACCGCCTCTTCATTCCGCAGGCGGCCTACACGACCGGCGAGATCCGGCCGGGCGACATCGCGGTCGACGGCGAGGGGCGGGTGCTGTTCGCGAACCCGCTCTTCTCCTGCGTGGCCGAGCTGCGCGATCTTTACAACTTCGTGCCGGTCTGGCGGCCGCCCTTCGTAAGCGCGCTGGTCGCCGAGGACCGCTGCCATCTGAACGGCATCGCCGTCGACGAGGGCAAGCTGCGCTACGTGACCGCGCTGGCGAGCGAGAACACCGCCGGGGGCTGGCGCGACCGCCGCGCCGATAGCGGCGTGGTGATGGATGTGGCCGGGGGGACGGTGATTGCCCGCGGGCTTTCGCTGCCGCACAGCCCGCGGGTCTATCGGGGCAAGCTGTGGCTGCTCGAATCGGGCACCGGCTATCTGGGCTTCGTCGATACGGCCACCGGCCGGTTCGAGCGCGTGGCTTTGTGTCCGGGTTTTTTGCGCGGGCTTTCCTTCGTCGGGCGCTATGCCGTCGTCACGGTCTCGCGGCCGCGGCGCGAGGCCGGTTTCGACGAGCTGCCGATCGCCCAGACGCTTGCCAAGGCGAAGGCCAATCCCCAGTGCGCCGTGGCGGTGATCGATATCGAGACCGGCAATCTCGTCCACTGGCTGCGCGTCGACAATGTCGGCGGCGAGCTGGGCGACGTTACCATCATCGAGGGCGCGCGCCAGCCGGGCGCCATCGGCCTGCTCGGCGATCCCATCCGCAACATCTTCGATATCGGCCCCAGCGAATATGCGGTTGCGGGCGCGGCCTCGATCGATATGGAATAGGCGGTCCGAAGAGAAACGCAGACGAGGGACCGCGCGGGTGGCGAGCTTCAAGACGATCGACGATTTCGAGCCGGCGGGGCGGCGGGTGCTGGTCCGCGGCGATCTCAATGTGCCGATGGCCGACGGTAAGGTGAGCGACACGACGCGGCTCGACCGCCTGGCGCCGACGGTGAACGAGCTGGCGGACAAGGGCGCGAAGGTCGTGGTGATGTCGCATTTCGGCCGGCCCAAGGGCGCGGTGAAGCCGGAGTTCTCCTTGAAGCCCGTGGCGCCCGCGCTCGAAGCGGCGCTCGGTCGCACGGTTATCTTCGCGCCCGACTGCATCGGCGACGCGGCGGCGTCCGTGATCGACGGATTGGCCGATGGCGCGGTGGCGCTGCTTGAGAACCTGCGCTTACATCCCGGCGAAGAGGCGAACGATCCGGCGTTTGCGGCGGCGTTGGCGAAGCTCGGCGATCTCTATGTGAACGACGCCTTTTCGGCCGCGCATCGCGCCCATGCCTCGACCGAGGGGATCGCGCATCTCCTGCCGGCGGCGGCGGGGCGCGCGATGCAGGCCGAGCTCGAAGCGCTCTCGGGCGCGCTCGACGCGCCGAAACGGCCGCTCGCCGCGCTCATCGGCGGGGCCAAGGTCTCGACCAAGATCGCGGTGCTGGAGAACCTCGCGGCCAAGGTCGACACGATCGTGATCGGCGGCGCGATGGCCAACACCTTCCTGCATGCGCGGGGGGTCGATGTCGGCGCCTCGCTGATGGAGCCCGACTATGTCGGCACGGCGCGCGACGTCGAGGCCGCGGCCGAGGAGGCCGGCTGTACGTTGTTGCTGCCCGAGGACGGCGTGGTCGCGGCCGAGCTCAATGCGGGCGTTGCGACCCAAACCGTACCGATCGGTAAGGTTCCCGCGGGCACCATGATCCTCGATGTCGGCCCGGCCAGCGTGGCGGCGCTCACGAGGGCGATGGCGGACTGGCGGACCTTGGTCTGGAACGGCCCGCTCGGCGCCTTCGAGGTGCCGCCCTTCGATGCCGGGACCGTGGCCGTGGCGCGCGCGGCGGCGGCGCGGACCAAGTCGGGCGATCTGCTAACCGTGGGCGGTGGCGGCGATACGGTGGCGGCGCTGGCGCATGCCGGGGTCGCCGACGACTTCAGCTATGTCTCGACGGCGGGCGGCGCCTTCCTCGAATGGCTCGAGGGCAAGGCGCTGCCGGGCGTCGAGGCCCTGCGGGCAGAAGGCTGAGCCATGGCGCGGATCAAAATCACGGTCGGCGCCGTCTCGATCGAGGCCGAGACGCTCGACACGCCCACGGCGGCGGCTGTCCTGGCGGCGCTGCCGATCGAGGCGCAGGCGCTCACCTGGGGCGAGGAGGTCTATTTCGAGACGCCCGTCTCGGTCGCGCGCGAGGCCGATGCCCGCGCCGTCGTCGAGCCGGGGGAGATCGCCTTCTGGGTCGAGGGCGATGCGATCGCGATCGGCTACGGCCGCACGCCGATCTCCGAGGGCGACGAGATCCGGCTCGCCGCACCTACGAATATTTGGGCGCGGGCGGTCGATGACGTGCGCACGCTGATGGGCGTCAATCCGGGTGACCCGGTTCAGGTAGAAGCTATATAGGCCGCCGGCAGCGCCGGTGGACGGTCAGTTGACCGTGGTCGGGGCCTGGCCGATCCTGATGCGATTGGGATCGACGCGCCAATGGCTCACCTCGTCGACCGCCACATCGCCGTTCAGCGTGTCGTAATAGGCCAGCACCCGAGAGAGCTCTTCGGGGTCCACCGTCTGGTCTCCCGGCCGGCCCTGGCGACTCAGCAGGAAGATCGAGGCGAAGTCGGGCTTGGAGATATGCGCCGCCTTCGAGGCGACCGCAAGCTGCTCGCCGCCCGGCTCGTAGAGCAGGATCTTGATGGTCGCGACGGGCAGGTCGGTGATCTTCGCATACATGGCTTCGAAGAGCGGGATCTCGCCCTCGCGCAGGACCTGGATGAGCAGCTTCGAATCGAGCGCATTGCTGCGCCACAGATGCTCGACCAGCTCGCTGGCCTTGCCCGCGTCGCCGGTCAGCTCTTCGTCGGCTTCGGCGATCATGTCGCGGACGGCGAGTTGCAAGGTCTCGTCGAGCGCGAGCGGATCGATGTCGAACTTCCCGATGATGCGGCCACGAAGATCGGCCGAGACCCACCAATAGATCCTCGAGGCCAGCTCGGCCGGCAGATGGTGGTGGTCGATCAGCGGCTCGTGGAAGGCGTCGGTGCGGCGCGCCTGCTCGGCCAGATACTCGAAGGCGAGCATCGATATCTCGGCGCTGTCGTTTTCGAGAAGCGTCTTGATCACGCTGCCGTCGCCGCTCGCGATCAACGCATCGGAGACCGGCACGCTGATGCCGCTGCGCAGCGCGACCGCGAGCTGGTGCTCGCGCGAGCGGTGGCGCACGATCTCGATCAGCTCGGGATCTTCGAGCAGCGGGCTGTCCGCCAGCAGCGGGCGCGCCACCTCGATCTCGTCGTTGGCAAGCTGCACGATCAGGTCGCGCGGCGCGTCGCTCCGGTCGGAGAGACGTTCGGCGAGCGTCTGGCGGACCGAGACTTCGACGTTTTCGATCAACCGGCACAGGATCTCTGAAATGAGCTCGCTCTCGCGAGCGCTCAAGCCGCCTTCGCGGCTAATGAAAAGATTGCCCACCGCGTCGACCAGGGTCGCGCGGCCGGCGCGCGTGTGGTCGCGCGCCAGGTCGAGGAGATTGGCGATATCAGGCGAGGCCGTGAGCGCGGCCTGGGCGACGGCGGTCATCGCACCGTCTCCAAAATCCCGAGCGCGCACGCGCGAAGACCGCGCGCAAGACGGCGCAGTCCGCGGGCCTCGTGGGCCGTTTGTGAATTGGTGCGTCTATGCACCGCCGCTCTCCTTACCCAAAACCTCTCTTTCCACCCGGTCCCGCCACGCTACATGCGCCAGCGCGTTCCGGTGGTTCACGGCCGCGTTTCCTCGCGGCTTCGGGTCGATTATTCGGGGGCAGGACTTACCAAAGAATTAATAAAATTAGTCAGGAGGTTAACGGAAATGCGGTTGTATATCCGGCCGCAATAGACGCCAGACGAGCAGATGCGCGCCGTCTGACATGGCTAATTTTCGTTTACTATTAAAGGATTAGCCGTTATCGGCAGGTTGAATCAAAAAATTGGCGTTTACCGCCGCGATGGGCCGCTCGAGATCGTCCTGCCAGGCGTGGGCCCGCACGTTCGCTACACGCGATCCGAGCTTGGTTATATGAGCTTTCGCGTATGTGTCGCGAACGTTGGCAGAGCGCATATAGTCGACGGTGATCGTGATCGTCTTGGGCACGTGGACCGTCTGGCCGGTCCAGAGCAGGTGGAAGATCGCGGTGGTTTCCAGAAAGGCGCCGATCACGCCGCCATGGATCGCGGGCAGGACCGGGTTTCCGATGATCTTCTCGTTCTCGGGCAGGGTGGCGATCAGCGCGCCGTTTTCCTCGCGCGCCCGGATGCCGAGATAGGCGTGGTAGGGGATGGCATCGATCAGCCCCTGGATGTCGCCGCTCGCTTTCGCCTTGGCGATCAGGTCGACGAAGGCGCTCATGATCCGCCCTCACTCGTGGCACCGTCACTTGTGGGCCGGATGCCGAGCCGGCCGCTCAGCATGAACGTGCCGACGGAGGCGGCGACCAGATCGTCGGGGTCCTCCTGATAGGCGGTGGCGCGCAGGAAGACGACTTGCCGCGTAACCTTGTAGGCATGCGCGGCGGCGAAGATGTCGAGCTTCGGGGTGGCCGGGCGCACGTAGTCGATGCGCAGATCGAGCGTGACGATCGGCTGCGGCTTCTCCAGCGCGGTGAGGCAGGCCAGCCCGCAGATCGAATCGATCAGGGTGGTGACGACGCCGCCATGCAGCACACCGGTCTCAGGATTGCCGACGAGGTTCTCCCGCCAGGGCAG
>JARRKQ010000121.1:0-8694 GCA_037387885.1 Alphaproteobacteria bacterium
CAAGCCCGCCGACGAAGGCTGGGGGCCGCGCCCGGTGCCGGTGGTGAAGGGCCACCCCGATCTTGCCTGGCATATTGCCCAGTCAGTGATCCAGGACGACTTCGACCTCACCATCGTCAACAAGATGGACGTCGACCACGGCCTCACGGTGCCGCTGTCGCTGATGTTCGGCCAGCCCGAGGAATGGCCCTGCAGGGTCATTCCGTTCCCGGTTAATGTCGTGCTCTATCCGCCGCCGTCGGGCAACCGCTGCTATCATCTGGGCAAGGCGATCCGCAAGGCGGTCGACAGCTTCGATCAGGACTTGAACGTTCAGATCTGGGGCACCGGGGGCATGAGCCACCAGCTGCAGGGGCCGCGCGCCGGGCTGATCAACAAGGAATTCGACGCGGCGTTTTTCGAGCGCATCGTCTCCGAGCCCGAGAAGCTCGCGAAGATGCCCCATGTCGATTACGTGCGCGAGGCCGGCTCGGAGGGGATCGAGCTGGTCATGTGGCTGATCATGCGCGGGGCCATGGACGACGCGGTGGATGTCATCCATCAGCTCTATCACGTGCCCGCATCGAACACGGCGGTCGGGCATATGATTCTCGAGAACCACGCGTGACGAAGCAAATGGAATACGGAGGCCGTTAAAGTGAAAGTCATTCTCGCGGGCGCAGGCGCGTTCGGGCAAAAGCATCTGGACGGGATCAAGGAGATCGACGGCGTGGAATGCGTCACGCTGGTCGGCCGCCGCCTGGAGCCGACGCAGGAGATCGCCGACAAGTACGGCATTCCCAATGTGACGACCGATCTGGGCGAAGCGCTGGCGGGCGCGGACGCCGATGCGGCGATCCTCTGCACGCCGACCCAGATGCATGCCGAGCAGGCGATCCAATGCATGAAGGCCGGCAAGCACGTGCAGGTCGAGATCCCCGTTGCCGATAGCTGGGCCGACGCCCAGGCGGTCGATGCGACCCAGAAGGAGACCGGTCTCGTCTGCATGGTCGGCCACACGCGGCGCTTCAATCCCTCGCATCAATGGGTGCACAACAAGATCGACGCGGGCGAGCTCGCGATCCAGCAGATGGACGTGCAGACCTATTTCTTCCGCCGCAAGAACATCAATGCGGCGGGGAACCCAAGGTCATGGACCGACCATCTGCTGTGGCATCACGCGGCGCACACGGTCGATCTCTTCCAGTATCAGACCGGCGAGGAAGTGACGGTCGCGAACGCCGTGCAGGGGCCGATGCATCCCGAGCTCGGTATCGCCATGGACATGTCGATCCAGTTGAAGACGGCAAGCGGCAAGATCCTGACGCTCTCGCTCTCGTTCAACAATGACGGGCCGCTCGGGACCATCTTCCGCTACATCTGCGACAACGGCACCTATATCGCGAGTTACGACGATCTCTTCGACGGCAAGCAGAACCAGATCGACGTCTCGAAGGTCGCCGTCTCGATGAACGGGATCGAGCTGCAGGACCGCGAGTTCTTCGCCGCGATCGACGAGGGCCGCGAGCCCAATTCGAGCATCGCCAAGGTGCTCGCCTGCTATCGCACGCTCGGCCAGCTCGAGGAGCAGCTGAACGCGCAGGGCTAAGCCCGGCCCCAGGCGGGGCTCTTAGAGCCCCGTACCCACCTCGACGTTCTCCGGCTTGATCTCCATGCCCGAGGCCTTGGCTTCGAGCTCGATCAGCGCGGCGAAATCGCAATCGGTGTAGCCGTTGCCGATCAGCGCCTGCACGATCTCGCGGGTGGCTGCGGTCACCGGCATCGGCACGCCGAGCTCGCGGCCGGCGGCGAGGCCGAGATCGAGGTCTTTCTTCAACAGGCCCGGCGTGAAGGTGGGCGTGAAGTCGAGATTGACCAGCGCCGGCGTCTTGTAGCGGCTGAACATCGAGCCCATGACGCTCTTGTTAATGAAGTCGAGGAAGGCATGGCGCGGCACGCCGCCCTTCTCGGCGAGAATGGTGATCTCCGCGAGATTCTGCGAGACCACGCCGAGGAGGACGTTGTGGCAAATCTTGACGATACGCGCGAGCTCGCCCTCGCCGACATAGCTCACGCCTTCGCCCAGCGCCTCCATATAGGGCAGCGCCTCGTCGAAGGCGGCCCTGTCGCCCGAGGCAACGATGCTGAGCCGGCCGGCCTTGACGACTTTGGCATTGCCGCTGACCGGAGCGTCGATCATCGTCGTGCCGACCTTGGCGGCGGCGGCGCGGGCGGTGGCGGAGGCCTCGGTCGAGATCGTCGTGCAGTCGATGAGGATCTTAGGCGCCGTGCCGTCGACGCTGAGGACGCCCTGCGGGCCCGTCGTGACGTCGAGAAAAGTCGGGTCGTTGGCGGCGATGGTGAAAACGATATCGCGGTCGGCGAGATCGGCGGGCGTGTCGACGATGGTCGCGCCCAGATCGGCCAGCGGCTCGGCCTTTTCCCGGGTGCGGTTCTGCACGGCGACGTCGGTGCCTGCTTCGAGCAGCCGGGCCGCCATCGCGTAGCCCATCCGGCCGGTGCCGATCCAGCCGATTTTGTGATCCTTGAGGGTATTCTCAGCCATCTAGCGACGCTCCGCCCTTGATTGTTGAATATTTGCAAACGTTTGCAGGGTTGCTTCCATAGGGTAGTTTGGGGCCAAGTTGCGAGTCAAATTTGCAGCTCGGACGAAATGCGGACGATTTGCCGCTGATCCGGGGACCGAAACGGGCCGGGCATAGGCGACGAGGAGACGGTTGTGTCGACCATGAAACGCACCAGGGTCACCCTACGCGACGTCGCGCGGCGGCTCGATGTTCATCCCTCGACCGTATCGCGGGTGCTCAATCCGCGCACCCGCAGCATGGTGGCCGACGCGATGGCCGAGCGGGTGATGGAGGCGGTGGAGGATATGGGCTACCGCCCGAACCCCTTTGCCTACAGTCTCAAGACCAACCGCTCCTTCATCATCGGCGTGCTGATCCCCGACATCACCGATCCGCTGTTCCCGCCGATCATCCAGGGCGTGGAGCGCACGATGGCGGCGGCGGGCTATACGACGATCCTCGCCGATACCGACAACGACCCCGAGCGCCAGCGCGTCAACTTCGACATCATGCGCGAGCGGCAGGTCGATGGGCTGATCATCGCCACCGCGCGGTACGAGGACCCCGTGATCGAGGAGGCGCGCAGCGGCGACATCCCGATGATCCTGGTGATCCGCACCATCGCCGATCCGGAGATGCCGTGCGTCATCAACGATGACGCCCACGGCATCGGGCTCATCGTCTCGCATTTGGCCGCGCTCGGGCACCGGCGGATCGCGCATATCGCCGGGCCGCAGGACGTCTCCACCGCGCGGGTGCGTCACCGCGCCTTCGAGGTGGCGATGCGCAAGGCCGGGCTCGAGCCCGATCCGGCGCTGATCCAAATCTGCTGCAGCTTCGCCGAGGACGAGGGCCGGGGCGCTGCTTCCGATCTCCTCGAGCGCGGCGAGAAATTCACGGCGATGGTTGCCGCAAACGATCTGCTGGCGATCGGCTGTCTCGATGCGGTCAAGCTGTTCGGCAAGCGGTGCCCGGAGGATATTTCCGTCACCGGCTACAACGATATGCCCTTCGTCGACAAGATCCAGCCGCCGCTCACCACCGTGCGCATCCCGCATGACGAGATGGGCGCGATGGCGGCGCGGCTGCTCCTGAAGCGGATCGAGGGCGATGCGACGGCGTCGGGCTCGATCGCCATCCGGCCCGAGCTCGTGGTGCGCGAATCGACGGGGCCGGTGCCGACGGCCTAGCAATTCCCGACGATGAATCAGCGGGCGCCCAAATGCCCCGCCATCCAGTCGGCCGAGGGTGCGTCGTAGAAATAGCGCCGGTTGTTGGCGACATGGGTGCCGCGCTCGACGAAGAGAAGCTCGGTCGGCCCGCCCGCTTCGGCGACGATGCGCTCGCTCGAGGCGCGCGGGATCACTCGGTCCTGGTCGCCGGTGATGATCATAAGGGGGCAGGTGATCTTTTCCGCCACGCCCTCCAGGCTGATCGTGGCCGCGACGGCGCGGGCTTCATCCTCGGTTTCAGAATGCGAGCGCACGCGGAAGGCTTCGCGCGAGAGCGGGGGAAAGCTGTCCCAGATCGCGCCCAGATCGTAGGGACCGGAAATGCCGATGCAGGCCTTGATGCGCTTTTCGAAGGCCGCGGCGCGCGGCGCGTAGTAGCCGCCCATGCTGACGCCCCATAGGCCGATGCGGTCCGCGTCGAGATCGTCGCGGGTCTCGATCCAGTCGGCGACCGCGGTGACGGCCGTCTCGTAGTTGCCGCGGATGGGCAGGTCGTATTCGGCCTCGCCCTGGCCGGGCCCGTCGAAGGCGAGCGTGGCGATGCCGCGCTTCAGGAAGTTCGCCTCGTTGGTGCCCATCTCCTCCTTCGTCGAGTCGAGGCCGACGCACATGATCATGACCGGCGGGTGCGCGACGTCGCGCGGCTTCCGCAAGACACCGGCCAGCATTGCGCCCTCGAACGGGATCGCGACCACCTCGCCCGGCGGGTCGAGATACGGCAGGGCGGCGGTACGGCAGGCGACCGATTTCATGTGGGCCGCACGCATCTGGTCCATGTCGTTGACGAAGAGGAACTTGCCGAAATGGTAGAGCACGGCGGCGCGCTCCAGATGCTCGCCTGCGCTTATGGTCACGCCCGCGTCGAGCGCTGTGCGGCCGGCCGCCTCGTGCACCGCCGCGCGCTCCGACCAGGCCGCGCACCAGTCGTCCCAGTGGGTGAGGCTTGCCGTGATCTCCTGGAAATCGAAGAGCGGTACGCCGTTCGAGATGAAGCGGCCCGCCCAATGGGTGATCGCGGTCTCGACGCGCGGGTCCTTCGCCATCGTGTCGCTCATCCTCCCTGCGCGTCGTGGATGGCCCGCCAGAGACGTTCCGGCGTTGCGGGCATCTCGAAATGCGTGACGCCGAGGGGCGCCAGCGCGTCGTGGATCGCGCTCATGAGACAGGGCAGCGCGCCGACGCAGCCGGCCTCGCCCGCACCCTTGACGCCGAGTGGGTTCATCGCCGTCGGCACGGCATTCGATGCCGCCTCGATCTGCGGCACGTCGGCGGCGCGCGGCATCTGGTAGTCCATGTAGGAGCCGGTCAGGAGCTGGCCCGTCTCCTTGTCCCACAAAATCTGCTCGCCGATCACCTGGCCGAGTCCCTGGACGATGCCGCCATGGATCTGGCCCTTGAGCAGCAGCGGATTGAGCACCGTGCCGACATCGTCGACCACCCAATAGCCGACGATCTTGAGCGCGCCCGTCTCGGGATCGATCTCGACCTCGGAGACATGGGCGCCATTGGGAAAGGTGGGGGCCGCCGGATTGAAGGCGGCGTAGGCGCGGAGACCCGTTTCCATGCCCGCAGGCAGGAATTGCGGCAGGAAGGCGCGGCGAGCGACCTCCTCGATGGTCATCGTGCGGTCGGTGCCGGCGATGCGGAAAGCGTTGCCGGCGAACTCGATATCGGCGGCGGCGGCCTCCAGGCCGTGGGCCGCGATCTCCTTGCCCTTCTCGATGATCCGGTCGGCGGCGATGTTGACGGCCGAGCCGCCAAGCGCGGCCGAGCGCGAGCCGAAGGTGCCGTGGCCGTGGGGCACCTGATCGGTGTCGCCCTGGACGTAGCGGATCTGGCTGAAGTCGAGGCCGAGCCGTTCGGCGATGAGCTGGCGAAAGACGGTCTCGTGACCCTGGCCGTGCGAATGCGTGCCGACGAAGACAGTGGCGCTGCCGCCCTGATCGAAGCGGATCTCCGCGCCCTCGTCGTTGCGGCCGGCGGCCTGCTCGATCGCGTTGGCGATCCCGATGCCGCGCAGCTTGCCGTCCGCCTTTGCCTTTTTCCGGCGCGCCTCGAAGCCGGCGTAGTCGGCAAGCTCGGCGACGGCGTCCATGTTCTTTTCGAACGCGCCGCAGTCGTAGGTGAAGGTGAGCGCGGTTTTGTACGGAAAGGCGTCTTCGGGGATGATGTTGCGGCGGCGGAGCTCGATCCGGTCGATGCCCATTTCGCGCGCCGCCTGGTCGATCACCGTTTCGATGGCGAGCGAGGCCTCGGGGCGGCCGGCCCCGCGATAAGGCGAGAGCGGCTGCGTGTTGGAGAAGATGCCCCGCGCCTCTGCATACATCGCTGGGATCGTATAGACGCCCGCCGTGCCGCCCAGATTGCCGAAGACGGGGAAGGGGCCGAAGAAGGAGAGATAGGCGCCGACCGCGCCGTCATTCTCGATCCGCGCGCCGAGAAAATTACCGTCCTTGTCGAGGGCGAGCGAGATCATGGTGATGCAATCGCGGCCGTGATCGTCGGCGAGGAAGGCTTCGGAGCGGTCGGCGGTCCATTTGACCGGCCGGCCGAGCTTTTTCGAGGCCCACAGCACCAGCGGCAATTCGGGATAGATCGTGCTGCGCATGCCGAAGCCGCCGCCCATATCGCCGCTGATTACACGGAGCTGGTTCTCCTCGACCTTGAGGACGGCCTGGGTGATGGCGTGGCGGTTGTCGTGCGGGCGCTGGGTGCCGGTGTAGAGCGTGTAGCGGTCCTGCGCGGGATCGTAGTCGCCGACGGCGGCGCGCGGCTCCATCGGGCTCGGCGCCACGCGGGTCACCGGGATGGTAACGGTGGTGACGTGATCGGCCTGCGCGAAGGCGGCCTCGACCGCGGCCTTGTCACCGATCTCGCGGACGAAGCAGACATTGCCTGGGCTGTCCTCCCAGACGAGCGGCGCGCCGTCGGCGATCGCATCGGCGGTGGCAGTGATCTGGGGCAGCTCCTCGTACTCGACCGCGATCAGCTCGGCCGCATCACGGGCCTGATCGAGCGTCTCGGCCACAACCAGCGCCACATAGTCACCGACATAGCGAACCCGCTCGCGCGCCAGCAGCGGCCGCGGCGGTGTGGTCGTGTCGGATCCGTCGGGGCGCTTGAGCGGAAAGATCCGTGTGGCGAGACAGGGCGGGTCACCGATCCTAGCGGCCGCGACGTCATCGCCGGTGAAGACCGCGGCGACGCCGGGCGCCTGCGCCGCCTCGCTTGTATCGATCGAGACGATGCGCGCATGGGCGTGCGGCGAGCGCAGGATGGTGGCGCGGAGCTGGCGCGGCAGGGTGATGTCGTCGGTGTATGTGCCGCGCCCGGTGGTGAAGCGCAGATCCTCCACCCGCTGGACAGGCTGGCCCAGTCCGAACTTCATCGCGGATCACATCTCCAGGGCTGTTCGGCGTGCCGGACGGCGATCAATCGGGGATCGGGATCGGATTGACGTGCTTGGGCACGTCGTAGCCTTTGATCACGGCCGGCCGTGCGGCGATCGCCTTGTACCAGCGCTTCACGTTGGGATACTCGTTCATGTCGATCTGCTGCCACTCGTAGCGCGAGATCCAGGGCCAGCAGGCCATGTCTGTGATCGAATAGTCGCCGGCGATGTATTCGTTGTCCTCGAGCTGGCCGTTCAGGACCCGGTAGAGCCGCTTCGTCTCGTTGCCGTAGCGCTCCTCGGCGTAGGGCGCCTTGCCCTGATTGAAACGGAGGAAATGATGCGCTTGGCCGGCCATGGGGCCGAGCCCGCCCATTTGCCACATCAGCCATTCCATCGCCTTCCAGTAGGCCTTTTTCTCGGTCGGCATGAACCGGCCCGTCTTCTGGGCGAGGTAGAGCAGGATCGCGCCCGATTCCATCATGGCGATGTCCTCGTCGCGGTCGACGATGGCGGGGATGCGGTTGTTCGGGGCGATCTTGAGGAACGCCGGCTGGAACTGCTCGTCCTTGCCGATGTCGATGGCATGGGTCTCGTAGGGCAGGCCCATCTCCTCGAGCGCGATGGAGACCTTGCGGCCGTTGGGCGTGGTCCAGGTGTAGAGATCGATCATTGCGGCAGGTCCATACTTGTTGCGGCCTTCATAAGCGCTCTGCGGGCGCACACCCGTTCAACGGAACGGGCCGCCAAGTGTCGTGTTAGGTGTGGGTCCCCCGGAGCGGCAAGGCATTCAATCGTTTGCCGACATAGGACGCAAATCCGTAGGCGGCAACCGACCTAGCGTCTCATGTCGGGCGGGCGCCGTCTAGTTGCCGGAGACGCTGTCGATCTTGCCGAACAGTCTCTCGAGCCGGGCAAGGGCTTCGTCGGTGAGCGGGCCGCGGTTGATCGATTTGATGTTCGCTTCGAGATGCGTGCGCTTGCCCGTGCCGAAGAGCACGACGTGAATGCCCGGCTCATGGCGGCAGAAGCGGTAGGCGGCATCGACGATGCTTTCGGCGCCGCCTTGCGTGATCAGGAAATCGAGCGGCGCATCGAGATCGATCTCGTCCTTGGGCACCAGGCCCTCGCGCACGGCCTTGCGCACGAACTCTACGAGCACTTTGGGTTGGCTCAGCACCCGGCGCACCGCGAACATGTCGAGGACGCCGAGGTTCTTCGCACGGAGCCGCGGCAGGATCGAGGTGCGCGCCGAGGGGTTGATCATGCTGTGGCCGATCATGACGACCTCCCAGACGTCGTCGTCGAGGGCTTGGTCGAGCATGCGGTGGTTGGTGTCCTGACCGAAGCGCTCGGAGATGGCGAGGTGGCGGACCTTGCCCTGCTCCTTCGCGCGCAAGAGCGTCGGGATCAGCGCCTCGCGGCAGTAGCCGTAGCTGTCCGGCGCCACGCCGTGGAGATGGTAGATGTCGATGCGGTCGGTGCCGAGCGCGGTCAGGCTTTC
>JARRKQ010000122.1:0-16595 GCA_037387885.1 Alphaproteobacteria bacterium
ACCTCGGACGCTGCCACAGGAGGGGTTGACCGAAAGATGGAGCGCGACTTGGCGTGCAATTAATTGCACTGCCGGGCGACCTGGGCCATATCGCAATAGCCCAGCCAAAAGGCTCCGCTTAATGTCCGCTTTGCGCCCGAAAGCAGACATTCCTGAAGCTAAGGGTGATGTCGGCTTATGACCCATAGCGGACATTCGGACCTCCGATAGACTCCCTCAATTGTCGACCGTAAACTCCTTGCGCATCAGGCGCCTAGGAGGAAGCGGTCGTTATGGCCGAGGAACGCGTCCGGCGAAGACTTGCGGCGATATTGGCGGCGGATGTCGTCGGATACAGCCGTCTCGTCAGGGCTGATGAGGAAGGCACGCTGACGCGACTCAACGCTCTTCGCAAGGACGTTATCGACCCGAGCATCGCGCGGTATGAAGGACGTATTGTCAAGCTGATGGGCGACGGCATGTTGGCCGAGTTCCCCAGCGTCGTCGACGCTGTGCGCAACGCGCTCGAGGTGCAGACCGCGGTTGCGGAACACCAGGGCGGAGTTTCGGAAGATCGCCGCATCGTCTTCCGGGTCGGCGTCAACCTTGGCGACGTGGTGATCGACGGAGACGACATCCTGGGCGACGGCGTAAATCTCGCGGCACGCCTTGAAGCTATTGCTGATCCGGGCGGAATCTGCATTTCGGAAAAGGTCCACGAGGAGGTGCGCGACCGTATCGAGGTGGCGTTCGAGGATGTTGGGGAGCAGAAGGTCAAGAACATCGATCGGCCAGTACGGGTGTGGCGGTGGAACAAAGACGCCAAGTCGACCGCGCAGGGATATCCCGCTGCGGACGAGCCATTGCCGCTTCCGGACAAGCCCTCGATCGCCGTTCTGCCGTTCGTCAACATGAGCGGCCATGCCGAGCAAGAGTATTTTGCCGACGGCATTACCGAGGACATCATTACGGCGTTGTCGCGTATCCGCTGGTTCTTCGTGATCGCTCGCAACTCGACCTTCGCCTACAAGGGACAGTCGCCCAACATAACCGACGTCGCCCGCGATCTCGGCGTCGGCTACGTGCTCGAAGGCAGCGTGCGCAAGGCCGGAAATCGTGTGCGCATTACCGCCCAGCTCGTCGAAGGACACACCGGCAACCACGTCTGGGCCAAGCGATATGACCGCGAGCTGGAGGACATCTTCGAGGTCCAGGACGAGATTACGGAAACGATCGTCGGTGCGATCGAGCCCGAACTCGGCCGGGCCGAACGCGAACGTGCCAAGGCCCGGCGACCCGATAATCTGCGGGGCTGGGACCTGTACCAGCGTGGAATGTGGCATACCTACCAACGCTCCAAGGAAGACCTAGTCGCGGCCCGGGAGCTGTTCCGGCAAGCCATTGAGCTGGACCCCCATCTGTCGCTTGCCCATGCCGGCTGCGAGGAGGCGTGTTATTTTCAGGTGATTGGGGGATATGCCGCGTCACCGGACGAACTGAGATCTAATGGGGTTGCCCTGGGGCGGCGCGCCGTCGAGCTGGACGACCAGGACGCGTTTGCGCACTACGCGCTTGGACGGGCGCTTACCTTGATGCGGGAGCACTCCGAGGCGATCGCGGCGCTAGAGACCGCCATCGAGCTCAACCCCAGTTTCGCCCAAGCCCATTACGCGCTCGGCCATGCTCTTGGTTCCTCGGGTCAACCCGAGGCCGCGATCCCCCACATCGAGACAGCCATGCGGTTGAGCCCGCACGATCCCTTCATGGGGCAGTTCATGGTCCGCATGAGCGAAGCCCATCTGTTTATGAGACAGCATGCCGAGGCGGTCGACTGGGCACGCCGCTCCCTGCGCCAACCGAACATACAATGGTCGCGCTGGGCAATTCTCGCATCGGCGCTCGCCCACTCGGGGGAAACCGAGGAGGCCAGGCGGGCCGTCGAGGCCATAAACCGAATGAGGCCCGAGGCAACGCTTGAGTTCGTTCGCAACTACTGGCCGATCAGCGACGGCGATTCTCTCGAATATCTCATGGAGGGGCTGCGTAAGGCCGGATTGCCTGACTAGCTTGATGTAAATCTAGGCAGCGGCTGCGTATGGTCTGTACAGCCTCTTGGACACGGCGCATGTCCACTTATGGCTAATTGCGGACGTATAGGCGCTGAGGTGGCGCGCATCGGACCCCACATTTCTTTGATTAGGAGACCGATTGCGACGGGCGGTATCCTGCAAACGAAAAGATGCCTCGGGAGGTGCCGCTACGTGGCGTCGGACAAGGTAAACCGAAGGCTTTCAGCTATCGTCTCAGCTGACAGAAAGAAGATGGAGCGCATGGCACTTCCAGTAAGACACTTGGTCTGGCTGCGACAGAATAGGATTGTCGGCATCCTCCTCTGCGCCGTGTTTTCGGCAGCCTCGGAGGGGCCCGCCCGGGCGGCGGAAATCAAGGTTCTCTCCGGTGGTGCCATGGAACCTGTCATGCGAGAGCTTGTTCCGCTCTTCCAACGTTCGACCCACAACTCGGTTGCGGTCTCCTATGCACCCACGGCGCCGGTCATTAAACGCCGCATTCGGAATGGTGAAGCCGCAGACATAGCCATAGCCACAAAGAAAGGAATTGCTGATCTTGTGAAACAGGGCCGGATATCGAAAGTGCACACGATCGACATCGCGCGGGTTAGCGTCGGTGTCTTCGTTCGAAACGGCGCATTCAAGCCCGATATCTCGTCCATGGCGGCTTTCAAGAAAGCGCTTTTGTCCGCCAAAGCCATAGCCCACAGCGATCCGGCACGGGGCGGAAGGACGGCCCGCTACGTTTCCAAACTGCTCGCCGAGTTGGATATCGCCCCGATGATCAGGTCCAAGATCAAAATCTTCGCACCAGGCGGTTTCGGCAAGGTTCTGAAGGACGGCGAAATCGGTTTTGCCCTGACAACGGAAATCAAGGCTCGCCCTGGGGTCGAACTGGTTGGCGTATTGCCCCCTGAAATCCGCTCTCATACCGATTTTGCTGCTGGTGTTTTGACTGGAAGCGGGGTCCACGACGCAGCGCGTAAGCTAATGAGGTTCTTTGCTTCGCGCTCCGCAAGGCGCATTCTCGTGGCAAAGGGATTTGATCCGCTTTAAGCGCTTGCGACCCACGTGTTAACGGCACTGAGACGCACCAGAGCGGATCGCCGACACCTGATCTCTGAGTCCGCTTTTGGCTAAAAGCGGACATTGATGGTCCGATTCTTGATGTCCGCTTTCCCCCCAAAAGCGGACATCCCCGGCGCCATACTCGACGTCCGCTTATGACCCGAAGCGGACATTGGCGTTGCTATCGTCCTGTCATTCTTCAGGTCTTTTCGGCCACCCCCAAAGGGATAGCCGCTCGATCCCACCGGCCGTGCTTCCGTCGGTTACCAACTAGCACACGAGGGTGCACGCACATTTTGGAGGCCATACGGACCATGGAGGTTGTGGCAATTGCCACACTTGGCGTCTCGAAAGTGACATATCGTCGTTCAGTGCGGCGAAGTTTGCAGTCTTGCATGTCAGTGGAAACGCTCAAGCACTCATCTGGATGAAGGGAGATAAATGATGATAACCCGAGCCGCCTTGGTCATCGGCCTGTGCCTGGGGTTACTAATCGACACGACGTCAGTTGCTCAGAGTGTCAAAAAGGTGTCCCGCGTTGCGTTAGCCTCGCCGAATACAGTCGAGTCAATGGTTGTCGGCGGCAGCCCCACGTGGAGCGCCCTGCTTCAGGCATTGCGCCGACACGGCTATATCGAGGGAAAGAATCTGATCGTCGACCGCCGCAGCACGAAGGTCAGCCGGGCGGAACGTAGGGAAATAGCGGCGCGATTGATCGCTGCCAAACCTGACCTCGTGTTAGTTGGGGGCGATGAGCCGTTCGTCAAAGTGCTGATGTCACAGACCGAGACCATTCCAATCGTTGTGATTGTCACGGACCCCGTAATACTCGGGATCGTGCCTAGCTATTCGAGGCCCGGCGGAAACGTTACCGGGCTTAGCGCAGATCCAGGCGGCAATCTGGATCCGAAGAGGCTCAACCTATTGCGGCAGGTCGTACCGTCGGCCAGACGTGTTGGCTATCTCATCAGAGGCGATTATTGGGACAGTCCATTTGCCAAGAAGGCGCGCGGCGGGGCTCGGACCTTGCGCATGACGCTTGTTCCGGCGGTCACGAATGTGCCCGTCCACGAGGCCGATTACGATCGGCTCTTCGCTGAAATTGCTCGCGGCAAGGTCGATGCCGTCCTGGGTCCTCCGACGGTCGAAACGCGAGTGTTCAGGCGCAAGATTGTTGAGCTAGCTCTGCAGAAACGCTTGCCCTCAATCTTTTGCCAGCCCTCGCTTGCGCGAGCGGGTGCCTTGATGAGCTACGGGCCCGACGTTCCAGAGCTCTATCGCCGCGCCGCGACCTACGTTGACAAAATACTCAAGGGAGCCAAACCGGCCGAATTGCCGATCGAGCAAGCGGAAAAGTTCCAATTTATTGTCAACCTCAAAACCGCCAAGGCACTGGGCATTTCCATACCGCGGGCGATCCTGCTCCGCGCCGACGAGGTGATCGAATAGCGCTTTTGCGCATGCACGTTCGTGGCCAAGAGCGGATCGCTCATAGGCTTGCCCACCCGAATGGCCTGACGAGGCATTTGAATGTCCGCTTTCCGCCCAAAAGCGGACATTGCCGGCTGGGGTCGATCTCTCACTTTGAGCCAACCCGTCATTCCGGTAGGCCCGCAGTGCGCAAGCCGCTCACGTAGCGTTGCAGTTCGTTCGGGTCGATGTAGGGTTCGGTCCTTGCCCACTCTCTGATCGAGAAGCGTGGGTTGGCGTTCATGAATTCGTCGGCTTCAGATCGCGCCTCATCAATGCGGCCAAGTTGTGCGTATGTCGCGGCCAAGAGCCTGCGAGCTTGATCCGGCGACGTCATCCGGTCGAGGGATTGGAGCGCCTCCCCGTAGCGACCGAGATGAAAGTAGGTAAATCCGAGGTTCCACCAGTAAAAGTCCGGGCAATTTGGGTTCAGACGAATAGCGCGCTGACAGTGGCCTAGTGCCTCGTCCGCGCGCCCGCAATAGACAAGATACTCCGCAAAGTCCGCAAGCAAATTGGCATCATTTGGATTGATCCGTAGTGCCCGTTCGAACTCAGCAAAACCCTGACTGTGCTTTGCCAAATAGCTGTACAAAAGAGCGAGCACCCAATGCGCCAGATAGTCGTCCGGGTCCAACCGCTCGGCGCGGATCGCCAGTTCATGCGCCTTCGGCTCCATACTTTCGAACCGCAAAGTCAGATACTTCTTGAAGCGCAGAAAATAAAGCATGGCCAGCCCCGAATAGGCGCGTGCGAAGCTTGGGTCCAATTCAATCGCCGCCTCGTAGAGCGCTTCGGCCTCGTCGTAACCTGAATCGCCGTGGCGGTAGAAATGCCCTTGGGCTTGCAGATAGCAATCGTAGGCGGTCGGGTCGGTATTCGACATTCGGGCCACAAGCTGCCGCGCCGATCTCTCGATGGCGCCGTCAGTCGCGCCGAGGGCGTGTATGATGGCGCTGACGACTTCGCCCTGCACGGCGAAGAGATCATCGATCTTCCGATCATAGGCTTCGGCCCACAGATGGCGCTCGCTGACCGTATCGACAAGTTTGGCTGTGACCCGGAGGTGGTGAGCCCCAGTCTTACGAACGGTTCCCTCCAGCACGAACTGAACGCCCAACACCTTGCCAATCTCCCGCGCTGGCATGGACTTGCCCTTGAGGGCGAAGCTGGAGTTGCGAGAAATGACGGATAGATGCGGGTTCTTTGAGAGACCGATACTGATGTCCTCGCTGATACCGTCGGCGAAATACTCTTGGCTAGGGTCATCGGACAAGTTCGCGAAGGGCAGTATGGCCAACGACAGAGCGTGCGTTGAGAGTGCCCCCCGCGCATCGCCGGTGCTGGAGCGCTCAACGTGCCCTATGCCGCCGAGAAAGCGATAGCCGCGGCCACGCACCGTCTCTATGAACCGCGGATGCTTGGCGTCGTCACCTAGGGCTTGGCGCAGGTCGTGGACGTACTCCTTGACCAGCCCCTCCGAGACAAAGACATCGTCCCAAACAGCTTTTAAAATCTGGCCCTTGGTGAGCAGCCGGTTCGGGTTGCAGATGAATAGTCGCAGCAATTGGAACGCCTTGCTGCTGATCTGAACAGGCTGATCCCCACACCAAAGGCGCTCGTCCGTGAGGTCAACCTTGAATTGGGCCATTGCCTGTTCCCCCTCTGCCGCAGCGACCGATAAATGCCGATCACTTCCCGCCAACGCGGCGCCCGTGTAGAGGACCAAGGGTACCAAACTCCACCAAAACTCCACCACGACGCAACAATACTCGCGGCGGACTAGCCAATAATAGCTAGCCGTTGGCGGGGCCGCCACGGGAGCTCGAGCGACCGCCGGCCGGCCCATATCTCTTCGGGGAATCAGGCCGGCAACGTACCAGAAGCCAGCCCTTTTCCACGCGCGGATATTGTCCCGGGGTGCGGTCACAGAATGTATGAAATCTTCGCTCCGCTAGCTCTATCTTTCATTGCCGGCGCTGTTTGGATATGGCGGGTGAATCGTGGTCGCATGCGAAAGCAAGAGCGACTCCGTCAAGATTTGCGAGAAAACGCAAACGCTGAGAGAGAAAGGCAATTGCAGGAAGCGAAAGCGCAAGGTGATTTGGCTAGGTGGGAGAGCGACAACTCGCGACATGCGGCCAACCGCCACTAGTGGCTATAAGCGGACATTGATCCCGGCGAAAGCAACGTCCGCTTATGACCCGTAGCGGACATTGGCACCGATGATACCTAGCCTCAAAGGCGGCGTGCACTAAATATGTGAGCTCACTTGAGTTCGCGAAAAAAACACACCGATGACGCGACGAAAGAGGCGAACCACCAGATCCGCCCCAGTCGCCCAGTCCCGAAATCCCTGCATTAGTTTATGTACTGACAGCGGTACACAACGCGCCACTTTTTCCCACCGAGATGCTCGAGTACAGGCGTGTCCCGATACACATTCCCAGGGCACGTCGTGTAGAACGTCTTCGAGCATCGACGGCTGATGGACCTTTGGAAGCCGGGCCAGCACCCAGGCTTGAATTTGGACGGTCCGGCGATGGACGTGCTCGCGACTGCAGCAACACCCGCGACGATCGCCACGGCGGCAGCCGCTGCAGTCGTCGCCGTCGCGAACCTCGCCGCGCCTGCTAAGAGCAAGACTGATGACGGAGCGCCTTGTCCAAACGCCGATTGCTTATCTAATAGTATGGGGGCTTGGTGGACGTGTGGTAGTCCTTGTTCGTGGCAAATGCGATTTTGGCTTGCACCGTGAAGGCTGCATTGTGATGACCCAAGGTGTAATTGCTGTGCGATCGATCACGCGACTATGTCGGATCATCAATAGTCACACTTTAGGGCTGAGCTCCGATTGGAAACCAAGAATGGGAACCTAACGGGAGGCGAGCAGTTTGAATTTGACCGTTGTCGCCGCGGAACGGGCGCTTGAAGTTTGCTTTTTATTGATTGCGCCATATCAAATTTGGCGTTTCATCTTCCTCAGCCCATTCCGAAAAAAGTCTCCGATCAAGGCATTTATACTTGTCGCGGTTCTGGCTTTTTATTCTGTTTCGGTCCTAGTCATTTCACTTATTGAGCCTTGGGTTCTCCGTTCGCTGGTGGTCCTCATCGGTTCGGGCTTGATCTTTGTATGGTGGCGCGGACTTCCAAAATACGGAAAACGTAAGGGCTGGCCGCCAGGCCGACTCACTATATTGCCCTTGGGGCCATGCCTCGATCCTGGATTTTTCCGAAAGGAAGCCGAACGCTTCGGTCGTGTTTTCAAGACAGGAGCAACGCATCCCTACCCGACTCTGCGGCCGGTCGCATGCATTGTGGGCAACGAACTCGGTTTTGAGGTGCTAAAGCGCTACGACGCTGCACTGACACTTCGGCCCGAACTTCCTTTTAGTCGATTCATCGCTCGGGGGTTTCTGCGACATATGGAACCGCCTGATCATGCTCAGTACAGCAAACTATTTCATGCTGCGATGCGGCACGCAGTTACCAATTATCCAGCAAATATCATCGTCGCTGCGATACGCGCGCGGCTACTCCTGTTGAGCCATGACTGCGCCAGGAGGGACGCAAAGGGAGTTCGACCGGACCGACATTTGAAAGAAATGTTGTTTGCCATAATGACAACTGTTTTCTATGGAATTTCGCCAAATACCGCGCGGTTTGAGCAGCTACGAAATTTGCATGATGCGCTTGGATTTCATCGAGTATCGAAACTCACTCGGCCGAAGAAAATTGAAGCGAGCCGCGCCAAATTAATGGCGTTTCTCATCGATCAGGCGAAACGTGTCCACCATGACAAAACTAATGATCCAGTGCTTCGAGCTTGCGCGCTAGCAGCAGTTGGCCAGATCCAAGAACGGAACATCGACGACCCAACGGTGATTGGCAACTTCGCCTACATGCTCGAAGTCAGTCGCAATGACGTCGCAGGACTGCTCATGTGGCTTCTCAAAATGCTCGCTGACAACCCGGCATGGATGATTGAATTGCGAAAAGGGTCAACCGCGCTGCCGACAAGCGACTCACTAGCTGGCCTCATTGTCCAAGAAGCGTTGCGGCTTGAGCAAAGCGATATACCATTCCCAAAGGCTGGGTGTTGCGAATTTGCACGCGCGATGCGCATCGCGATCCGTCGGTCTTCCAAAACCCTTGTAGATTCGACCCGAGGCGCTTCGAGAAAACAAACCAGCTTTCACCGACCGCTTACGCGCCTTTCGGTCTGTTTCGGCACAAATGTATCGGCGCGGATCTCACGAACATGATTGGACGCATATTCGTTCACGAGCTAGCACACGGGTTCAATCTTTTCACTGTCGACGACGGCCCTCCCGAACTTCTTAAGTATCATTGGGAACCAAATGCTGGCTTCCGAATTCATCTCGAAACACGTCCATAGTTGCAAATCGTGCTGGTCGGACAGCCTTGTATGATATCTCGCCCGATTACTGAACGACTGTCATAGGCCGGAGGACAATTGGTTCGCAACGACTTGTTACTTTAAGCTCACTCCCCGTCTGCCAAAACTCTACGAACGCAAAATAGCAATTGGTAGGAGTCTGTGTGACAAGCCACAATGCATGAGCTGGACTTAGCGGTTCTCCGTCGGTCGAATGTCTTACTACCCAACTCAATCCAGGATGCCATCAGGTTTCATGCCATTGTCAGTGCCGAGGACCAAGCACTTTCTTATCGCCGCTTGAATCACGTCAGCAATCAAATTGCCCATGCAATCTTGGGACGATGCGGCGAGGGCGAGGCACCGATAGCATTACTATTTGAACAAGGAGCGTCGCTGGTCGCCGCGATCCTCGGGGCACTAAAAGCAGGCAAGATATATGTCGCCCTCGATGCCCGTGACGACAGGTCGCATCTCACCCGTGTCGTGGCCGACAGCCAGCCGGAATTGATCGTGACGGCTGCACGGCACCTGACAGTTGCGGCCGATTTGGCGGGTTCCGAAGATCGTGTGCTGACAATGGATGCGCTTCAGTCGGATTGCAGCAGCTCGAACCCCGGGATCGCTCTGTCTCCGAACCGTCGCGCCTACATCTACTACACTTCTGGCTCGACCGGTCCGGCAAAGGGCGTTGTAGATACGCACCGAAACGTCCTGCACAACATAATGCGATACACGAACAACCTACACATCTGTCTCGAGGACCGATTGTCGTTGGTTCAGTCGTGCAGTTTCAGTGGAACCGTCTCAAGTCTCTTTTGCGCGCTGCTGAACGGGGCGTGCATATTCCCGTTCGACTTGAGAGCTGCGGGTGCGAAGCGGATGGCGCGCTGGCTCGATCGTGAGCGGATAACTGTTTTCCACTCAGTTCCAGTAATTTTTGATCACTTGATGTTAGCCGGTCCGAAAGCGGACAGCTTGCGTGTCATTCGGCTCGAAGGCGATCAGACCTTTCTCCGCCACGTCGCGCTATATCGACGCCACTTTGACGGCGATTGTGTACTCGTTAACGGGCTGGGCGCGACGGAAACCGGCATTGTCCGGCAGTACTTCATGACGCCCGACAGCGATATCCCGGGGCGGGGGGTCCCGATCGGTTATCACGTTGAGGACATGGATGTGCTTCTGTTGGACGAAGCTGGCTCCGAAGTGAACCCTGGCGAGATCGGCGAAATAGTCGTTCGAAGTCCGTACCTTGCGCTGGAGTATTGGAGACGCCCCGAACACACGGCAGCTGCATTCGAGATTGATCCGAAGAACGACACTTGCCGAAGGTATCGAACCGGCGATCTCGGCCGCATGTTACCCGACGGATGCCTTGAGTATCTGGGTCGGAAATCCCTCCACGGAAAAGTGCGCGGGCTTCGAACCCCGGTGGCTGATATTGAAAATGAGCTGCGTGAACATCCGAAGATCGAGCAGGCGGCGGTTGTCGTGCGCGAGGACAGTCCCGGTGCGCAAAAGATCGTCGCCTACCTGGTTTGCTCGGCGGAATCGCGGCCAACGGTCAGCGAACTCAGACGAGCGCTAACTGCTTCATTACCCGAAGCTATGATCCCAGCTCGGTTCGTCTTTTTGAGCAGTTTGCCAACCGACGCCAACTTCAAGATTGATCGCCGCGCGTTGCCCACGCCGGGCCGCGATCGGCCAGCGTTGGAGCAGACCTTTCAGGAATGCGTAACCGCAGAGGAACGGATCATCGCGAGTTGTTTCAGTGATGCTCTGGAGATTGATGAGATTGGCCTAAATGACGATTTTTTCGAGCTCGGAGGGGATTCGCTCGCGGCGATGCAGCTCCAGCTGCTGATTGAGGATCGCCTAAGCATAGATTGCTTACCCGAGACCGTTATTGAAGCGCCAACCGTGGGCGGCATTGTACAGCGCCTTGTCGAGGGGATTGCCACTCGCGGTCTCGTTGCGTTGCAGCCCGGCGGCCAGAGACCACCGCTCTTTTGCACGCACAACTACCAAGGGCACTTGTTCGATTACCGACGTCTGGCTCAATTGATGGGACCTGAACAGCCGGTCTACGGCATAGCGAGCTACGGGCTGCAAAACGGGCCTTGCGAGCGTCGAAGCGTTGAAGGCATGGCTGCAGCCTATATTCCGGAAATACGAAAGATCCAATCTGAGGGGCCATATCGTCTTTGCGGGGTTTGTTTCGGCGGCGTTGTTGCCTTCGAAGTGGCCCAACAGCTAAGGGCGTCAGGCCAAGAGGTTGCTCTACTTGCATTGATCGACACGGCATATCCCGTTGGCCGGATTGGAGTCCGGCTCCGCCATAAGCGTTTGCGTTTGGGACATCACTGGCGTCAATTGATCAATTCGTCCGAAACCAATGCGATCACCTATGTAGGGCAGCGGCTCTGGAATGTCGCGCGACGGTTAGGTTTCGCGGTTCGTCGCTGCCTGACGCCAAATGACAAATGGGATCAATACCAGACTGATTTTTTGCCGTGGATTGACGAGGCGCACGCAAACATTCGCGCCGAAGCGCAATATAATCCGGCCAGTTACAATGGACCTGTCACACTGATCAATATCGGGTCGCCGACCAACCAGTTCGGATGGAGGCGCGTTGCGCTGAATCATCTAGATACAATTGAGATTGCCGAAAAGTACCAAGCCTCGCGCAGGGCGCACCCCACCGAAGAACCCTACGTACATGATCTTGTGAGCACACTCCGCAGGTTGTTGGACGGATAACGACCGCGCTTACGCAATAACGAGCCTTGATTGGAAAAGCGATGCGGACCAAACATCGTCTCGGAAACGCCATTCCTCGGGAATTGCAAACTGACCATCCCATTCCTCGCCTACATATCCGAGATGTGCCGTCACCCCGTCTTGGCGTCCTCCTCCGGTTTGCGCAGGTGTGTTACGAGAGTTATCGACGCCCAGACGTGGTGATCCTGTATAAGAAAGAACTTATTGCCTTCACTAAAACAGAACTGTGTGAGGCCGGTTGACCTGCCCCCTTTAACCGGATCCGGTTAAAGGGGGCAGGTCAGAATGACGGTCTGCCGAACTCGAATGCCATCGCCGCTACGTCTTGGCACCTTCACGCGTGATGGTCCAGAATGTGTGCACACTACACCGGAAACCACAGGTGGGGCAAAACCATGTCGAACGTCATCGACAGTTGGACGCTCAACTATCGACCCGAGGGTGGCGGGCGCATCATGGGCAGCCTGGCTGTCACCGACGAGGCCGTGGAGTTCAGTTCCGAAGACCTCGATGATGATATCGTCGTGCCTCGCGCGGACATTGAACTCGCCGAAGCCGCCAAACGAGGCCTGTTTAAGCAAGTCGTGATCCGTACAAAAGGCGGCCAGAGCTATGTGTTCGAATACGGATTGCTTTCCGTGAAAAAAATTGTCGATCTGATTTCAAGCGGCGCCTGAACCTCCACCTGGAACACGGCGACCAAGCCGTTGCGCATTGCCACGAATTCAAACCTTTTGATTCTCCACTCGCATAATCGGTTGGTGGCAACACATTAACATTTACAGGCTGCCAATGTCTGACGAGACCCATAAGAAACAGCTAAGTCAGTCCGCGTTACGACTGGGCATTGCCGAGACGATGCAAGCGGGCGGCTGGAAGTCGCCTGCGATGGTCGGGCGCTATTCCGAGAACCAGCAGGCTCGCAGGGGTGCGATGTCCAAGCTGGCAGCCAAGCAAGGCAGGCTGTGAAGCACTTCCGCTTTCCGCCCAAAAGCGGACATTGCTGACGCGGGCGTCGATGTCCGCTTATGACCCAAAGCGAACATTTCGGTCCGCTGGCATGTTCGCGGTTCTGGTAGGTCGCTTCCAGGCGCTCCAATCCGGACCCGGCAGTTCAGACCTCGTTTCTGCGACAAGCGACAAAGTCTTGAAACGCGAGTTTCGTGCTACGCGTCAAATAGCAAATGAGCGTAGTATGAGTGCCATCGCCTGATACGCTGCCGAAGGACGCGTCGGCCTTCGAGCCTGAAGCACGGCAGTAGGGCAATGGTCGTTTTTGGAACGTGCGACCGTCCGCCGACACCCAGGCGACTGCCAATCGTTTCCAGCTGGAAACGCTCGTGACACAGAAAATCGGAGAACGGCGCCCGGCGTACGGGCAAGCCCGCGACGTGGAGGCGCAGCTCCATGTTGCCCTGGACAACATGCCTGGGGCGCTCGCCTACACCGACGAGACCCTGAATTTCGTCACCTGTAATGATCGTTTCCGGGAAATGTACCCGGTGCCACCGGAACTGCTTCAGCCCGGCCGGCCTTATGCCGCATTCCTGCGCCATCTAGCAACGCATGGCTATTATGGCGAGGGCGACGTAGAAGCGTTGGTGGCCAAGCGCATCGAAAGCCTGCGCAGCCCCAGCGGGACGAGCTTCGAAGACCAGACTCCCGACGGGCGCGTTTACAGCATCCGTCGCCGCCGGGCCGCAGGCGGCGGCACGGTCACAATCATGACCGACATTACAGAGCAGAAACAGGCCGAGCAGGCACTCCTCGTTGCCAAGCGGCAGGTCGAGGAAAAGAACCAGATGCTCGAAGGGTTGTCAGCCAAGCTAGCCAAATACCTCGCGCCCCAGGTTTACCAGTCCATTTTCAGCGGCGGCCAGGCGGTTGAGATTGCGTCCAAGCGCAAGAAGCTCACCGTGTTTTTCTCCGACATCGCCGGTTTCACCGAGACTACGGACAACCTGGAGTCGGAGGAGCTGACCGACGTCCTCAATCACTACCTGACGGAAATGTCCAAGATTGCGCTGGAATACGGCGCGACCGTCGACAAGTACATCGGCGACGGAATGCTGCTGTTCTTCGGTGATCCGGAAACGAAGGGCGTCAAGGAGGATGCCAAGGCCTGTGTGATGATGGCTCTGGCCATGCAACGCCGGATGCGGGCACTGGACCAGGAATGGCGAAGCCGAGGTCTGGAGCGGCCCTTCCGCATTCGCATGGGGGCGACCACCGGCTTTTGCACCGTCGGCAATTTCGGCAGCCCCGATCGCCTGAACTACACGATCATCGGCAACGAGGTGAACCTGGCGGCGCGTCTGCAGGCCGCCGCGGAACCGGGCAGCATCCTTTTATCAAACGAAATCAACGCCCTGGTTCAGGACATTGTCCTGACCGACGAGCAGCCGCCGATGACGGTCAAGGGGTTCTCCAGGCCGATCAAGAACTACAAGATCATCGGCACCTATGAGGAGCTCATCGAAGAAGGACGGGTGGTCCTGCAGGAAAGCGATGGATTGCGTGTGCTGATCGACTTGACCAAGCAGAACCGGAGCGAAGCGATCGCCTCACTCGAGGATGTGTTGGCGAGGCTGAAGAGCTCCAAGTGATACGTCCGGTCTATGCGCCGAGGAGCCCCAAGTAGCCTCACCGGTACAGGCGGGCATTGCGGGCGCGATCCACGATGTCTCTCTCGGAAACCAGGCGGACCTCCATCAATCAGTCAAGCCTGATCGCCTCCGAGCGCATAGTGGTCGCCGATCAGACGAGTCAGATGTCTAGGTCTAGCGATTTCCATTGCTATTGCAGAGGAATCGGCGGCTAGGTGAGGGGCAGGTTGAGCTGTGCTCGCGGGTCCAATGTCGCGAGTTCAAGCTGAAAGTCCCCCCTGTTCCGTCATAGCGGCGGCACTGGTGTTTTTTTGCAACTGGAGACCGAGGAGGCCTCCTTCGCTGGACACGCACATGTCAATAGAAACAAGACTGCTTCAGGAAATCTGTGATCAGATTTCCGTGGAGATTGACGCCGTCGTATCCGTCTACGCCCAGAGGGGTGAAATCATCGCTTCCTCCCGACGTACCAGGATTGGCGAGTTTCACGCGGGCGGCGCAAAAATCATGGCAGGAGAAGCTAACTCTTACGAGCTGACAGCCGAGGAAGCCGCTAACGATTCCACTATGTTGGAAGGCTCCACGCTTCCAATTGAGTTCGAAGGCAAGCGCATGTTCTGCGTTGGCATAGCTGCACCGCTCCAGGTCGCTCGCGCCTATTGCCGAATCGTCCAGCACTGGGTCGTGTCCCTTCTCAGGGAACGGGCGCTGACGTGGAGTGAGCAGCGCTTTCGCGACGTGGCCGAAAGCGCCGGCGACTGGATCTGGGAGATGAATGGTGAGCTGCAATTCACCTATTTTTCACCGCGTTTTTTCGAGATCTTTCGCGTGCCGCCCGAATCGATTATCGGCAAGACACGAACAGAGTTCGCCGCAACAAAGATCTTGGACCAAGCCTGGCAGGACCATCAGGCCAAGCTTATGGCGCGTTTGCCCTTCCGGGATTTCGCCTACAGCACGACAGCCGGAGACGGCAAGACTCGCTACCTAAGAGTCAGCGGCAAGCCAGTCTATGATCCGGAAGGGCAATTCAAGGGATACCGAGGCACCGGATCCGATGTTACCGAGCAAGTCGAGGTGGAGGAGGCTCTGAGGCGAAGCCAGCAGCTTCTATCCGATGCCATTGAAACAATCCCGGAGGGGTTTTCGCTGTACGACAACGAAGACCGCTTGGTCGTGTTCAACAGCAAATACCGGGCAATGCTTTATTCTAATGTTGATATACAGATCACTGCGGGTATGACGTTCGAATCCGTGATCCGCCAATCCGCAGCGAGCGGATACATTCGGGAGGCTCAAGGGAGGGTCGCAGAATGGGTCCAGGAGCGTCTTACGCGCCGCCGCGAGCGTAGCGAGCCGCATACTCAGCAACGCAGCGACGGCCGTTGGATTTTGGTGAGCGAGCATAAGACAGGCGACGGTGGCACGGTAGCCGTCTACTCGGACATCACCGAACTCAAGCGGCGCGAGCAGGACCTGGCGGATAAGTCAAATGCACTCGAGCAACTCTCTAGTCAGCTCGCCAAATATCTCTCACCGCAGGTATACGAATCGATCTTCACAGGGCGTCAAGAGGTCAGGGTTACAAGTCGTCGCAAGAAGCTCACGGTCTTCTTCTCTGACATAGCTGGATTTACCGAGGCAGCGGACAGATTGGAGTCCGAGGAGTTAACGCTGCTACTCAACCACTATCTGACGGAAATGTCTCGGATTGCACTTCACCATGGCGCGACGATCGACAAGTACGTGGGCGACGCAATCATCATTTTCTTTGGCGACCCTGAATCGCAAGGAATCAAGGAAGATGCACTAGCTTGCGTCAACATGGCCATCGCCATGCGCGATCGCCTGCGTGACCTCGATGTCATCTGGCGAGATGCTGGCATAGAAAAGCCCTTGAAATGCAGGATCGGTATCAACACCGGCTATTGCACGGTTGGAAATTTCGGGAGTGAAGACCGCCTGGACTATACGATCATTGGCGGCGGCGTGAACGTCGCGTCCCGGCTCGAGAGTGCGGCCACACCGGGGGAGATACTGGTCTCCTACGAGACCTATGCGCTCGTAAAGGACGAAATCAACTGCATGGAACACGGCGAGATTGCCGCGAAGGGGATCGCTTATCCGGTGACGGCCTATCAGGTAGTTGATCGCCTCGCGCGACTGGACAAATGCCCTGCACGAATACGCGAGGATCACCCAAACCTGAAACTAAAC
>JARRKQ010000123.1:0-10578 GCA_037387885.1 Alphaproteobacteria bacterium
ATCTCTGCGCGCGCCGCTCGCGGGCAAGCGCGTGGCGGTGCTGGGCCATCCGGCCTCGCTGACGTCGTCGGGCGTGCATGCGCTCGATGCGATCGCAGCCCTGGATGACATCGTGCTTGCCGCCGCCTTCGGGCCGCAGCACGGGATGCGCGGCGACAAGCAGGACAACATGATCGAGACCGAGGACTATCGCGATCCCCGGCTCGGCATTCCGGTCTTCAGCCTCTACGGCGAGGTGCGCCGGCCGACCGACGCGATGATGGCGTCCTTCGATGCGCTGGTCGTCGACCTGCAGGATATCGGCACGCGCATCTACACCTATGTGACGACGCTCGTCTATCTGCTCGAGGCCTGCGCCGCGGCGGGCAAGAGCGTGACCGTGCTCGACCGACCGAACCCGGCCGGGCGGCCGATCGAGGGCACGATCCTCGAAGACGGCTGGGAGAGCTTCGTCGGCGCGGGGCCGCTCATCATGCGCCACGGGCTCGCCTTTGCCGAGCTTGCGCATTGGTACGCGGCGGAGGCGAAGCTCGATGTCGATCTGAGCGTCGTGCCGATGGAAGGCTACGAGCCGGAGGCCGGCCCGGGTTACGGCTGGCCGCTGGCCGCGTTGCCCTGGGTCAACCCGAGCCCCAACGCCTCGAGCCTCAACATGGCGCGCGCCTTTCCCGGTACGGTGCTGTTCGAGGGCACGACGCTGTCGGAGGGACGGGGGACGACGACGGCGCTCGAAGTGATCGGCGCGCCCGATATCGATTTCGAGCGCGTGCTCGACCGGATGCGGTCATTGCAGGGTCAATGGTTGGCCGGCTGCTTCATCCGGCCATGCTACTTCGAGCCGACCTTCCACAAACACGCCGGCCAACTCTGCTCGGGGCTGCAGATCCATACCGACAGCTCGGCTTACGATCATCATGCCTTCCGGCCGTACCGGCTGGCGGCGCTGCTGCTCAAGGCCGTGCGGGCCGAACATCCCGGCTACGAGATCTGGCGCGACTTCGCTTACGAGTACGAGACCGAGCGGCTGGCCATCGACCTGTTGAGCGGCGGCACGTTCTTGCGGGAGTGGGTGGACGACCCGGCCGCGAGCCCCGCGGATTTCGAGGCGCGGTTGGCGCCGGACGAGGCGGCGTGGGCCGACGCCCGCGCACCGTTCCTGCTCTATTGAGCGCTATTCATTGCCATGTCAGCGATCAGGCGAGTTTGAATGCGTCTGCACCTGTTGCGCTGCCATCGCCCCCGACCGGGAGAGGATGCGTGCGCTTGACGCAGCGAGCTTCTCCATCGCCGCGGGCAGGCCGGGCGCGTCGAGCTTGCCGTCGCGCTTCTTGACCTCGCCGGCAATCAACACCGTGTCGACATTCGAGCCGTTGGCGTAGAAGACCACGGCGTTCACCGGATCGTTGACCGGGTGGATGTTGTAGTCGTCGGCGCGCAGCAGGATCACGTCGGCCTGTTTGCCCGGCGCGAGCGAGCCGATGCGATCGTCGAGCCCCATCATCTTGGCGCCATTGACCGTCGCCCATTCGAGCGCCTGCAGCGGCGAGACCGAGAGGGCCTCGATCGGCTTGTGCGCCTCCGCATAGGGGCGGTTGTCGATCAGGCGCTGGATCTGCAGCGTGGTGCGGGCGATGCTGAACATGTCGCCGGTAATGTTTGACTCGACATCGACCCCGATCGACGGCTGCCCGCCGCGCGCCATCACGCGCCCGGTGATCGGATCGCCGAAGCCCATCTGCACCTCGACCTCCGCCGTCACGGTGAAGGTGACGCCGGCATCGACCAGGATGTCGAGCTCCTCGTCGGTCAGGTCGTTACCGTGTACGATGTTGAAGTCGGGGCCGAGGATGCCGTCGTCGCGCATCTTGTAAATGCCGTCGGGCACCATGCGATTGAAGCCGCCGCTCATATGCGCGCTCGCGGTGAGGCCGTATTCGCGGGCGAGTAGCATGTCCTGATGCGTCACGTCGTAGATCGAATAGTGCGGGCCGAGGATGGCCATCGCTAGCGTGACGAGCCCGTCGTCGGAGGCGAAGGGTCCGTCGCGCAGGCGCTTGATCTCGCTCGCCGGGTGCGGCACCTCGCTGAAATGCTTCTGGCCTTCTTTCGGGTCGGGCTTGGGCGAGCCGTGGGCGAAGACCGCGCGGATGCCCGATTCGGTGAGCCCCTTGACCGGCGATGCCGCGGATGCCGGTCTGCCAGGTGTGGAGATGGGCGTCGACCAGGCCGGGCATGACGATCATGCGCGAGGCGTCGATCACCTCGGTCCCCTCGCCCGCCTCGATGGTGGGTGCTACAGCGGCGATCCGGTCGTCTTCCACCAGCACGTCGCCGCGGTCCAGCACGCCGATCGCCGGGTCCATCGAGATGACCCAGCCGCCTTTGATCAAAATCCTAGCCACGAGACCCCCGCCTGGTTTGGTTGCGCGAACAAATCCTGGCCCGGATTGCATCGCGCCGGGCCAGCGGATGCAACTGATTTCTAGGCGTTTTTCGGGGTGCCCGCGGGCAGATCCACGAGATCGCCGCTGGTAAATCCATGCCCGTCTTGCAATTGCCAACCTATGCCGGGTGCCGTAGGCTGTTTGCCAGGACTTCACGGGAAATGGGGGCTAGTGATGTTCAACAAGCTGAAAAGCGATTATCCGGCGGCCTTTTGGGCGCTGTTGGTTCTGGTTGCGGTCGTCATCGTCGGCGGTATTTGGAGCCAGTCGGCGCTCAGCAGCGCGAAATCCAAAGCCATGGCGGCCGAGCAGGGCAAGGCCAGCGTCGAGGCAGCGCTGAAGAAAGCCGAGGCTGAGAAGGCCGCGGCGGTGGCGGCCAAGACCAAGGCCGAGACCGCGATGCGCAAGGCGGTTGCCGAGAGGAACGCGGCGGCGGCGGCAGCGGCCAAAGCGCAGGCCGCGATGAAGGCGGCGGCGGCCGAGAAGCAAGGTGCGGCGGCGGCCAGGGCCAAGGCCGAATCGGTCCGCAAGGCGGCCGAGGAAGCCATGCGCAAGAGCGCCATGGAAAAGCAGGCCGCGATGGAAGCCAAGAAGAGCGCCGAGGCGGCCATCCGCAAGACCGCGATGGAAAAAGAACAAGCGATCGCGGCAAAGCAGAAGGCCGAAGAGGCCAGGGCCGAGCTTGAGGCCAAGCTGCAGAAGGTGGTCGCCGAGCGCGCCAGCATCGAAGAGGCGCTGAAGCAGGCCACGGCGCAGCACCAGAAGGCTCAAGCGGCGCTGAAGCAGGCGCTCGCCAAGTCGACCGCCGCGAAGGCGCCGGCAGCCGTCAAACCGGCCGCGAAGATGCCGGCGGCGGCCAAGCCGGCGATGCCGAAGGTCGAAGCGCCGAAGAAGATGCCGGCCGCCGAGTAATCCGCCCGGTCGTTCCGGGCATTTCATCGGGCTGACGCCCCACGAGGTTTGCCCCGTGCGCAAAGTCCGCGCGCGGGGTATTCCGTCTACGGTTCATCGAAGGAGCGGCCGACGCGATCGCGCGGCGAGACCGTTCCCCCATCGCCCCCATCAGCAAAGGACGACGATCATGGCCACGAAGACCGCCGTGCCGAACCCGGCCAATCCCGACTTTAGCTCCATGTTCAACTGGGGCCTCAAGCTCACGGATTACAGCGAGCTCTTCCTGATCGCGGGGCACGGGGCGCATGATGCGACCGGCGCGATCCAGCACCCCGACGATGCAGTCGCCCAGACGAAATACATCCTCGATCACATGCCGGCCTATCTGGAAAGCGCCGGCTACACTAAGCACGATATCGTCCGCACCGAGTTCACCATGACCAAGGCGGTGCCGCCGGAGGCCTATGACGAGATCTTCGGGCTGTTCGCTGCGTTCTATGCCGATGTCGCGGTGAAGCCGACGGCCGGAACCTTGCGCGTGATCGAGGCGCTGGCGATCCCGAACATGCTGGTCGAGTACGAGTTCTGGTGCGCGAAGTAGGGTGAGAGCGGCGGGTCGCCGGTCCTTCGAGACGCCGCCCTTCAGGCGGCTCCTCAGGATGAAGGGGTGGTATTGTCGATCAATCTGTTTTTGGTCCAATACTTAGCTTCATGGTGAGGAGCGCCGCGCACGCGGCGCGTCTCGAACCATCGGGGGCAGTCACTCATGGACGACGACACCAAAGCGGCGCTTGAGCGCGCGCAGGCCCACGCGGCGCGCTGGCTGGATGCCCTGCCCGAGCGACGGGTCGGGCCGGCGGCGGATTTCACGGCCGTGCACGGGGCGCTCGACGCGCCGTTGCCGGAGACGGGGGACGATGCCGCGGCAGTGATCGACGCGCTGGCAGCGGGCGCCGAGCCGGGCCTGGTCGCCTCGACCGGCCCGCGCTATTTCGGCTTCGTCAATGGCGGCAGCTTGCCGGCGGCTCTCGCAGCCAACTGGCTGGTCGATGCCTGGGACCAGAACGGCGCGCTCGCTGTCATGTCGCCGGGCACCGCGGCGGTCGAGGCGGTCGCCGGACGCTGGTTCAAGGAGGCGATCGGCCTGCCCGATGAGGCGAGCGTCGGCTTCACAACCGGCTGCACCATGGCGAACGCGACGGGTATCGCCGCCGGCCGCCACGCGCTCTTGGCCCGCACCGGCTGGGACGTGGAGGCCGACGGGCTCTTCGGCGCGCCGGAGATCGACGTGGTGGTCGGCGACGAGGTGCACAGCTCGGTTGCCGGCACGCTGCAGCTTCTGGGGCTGGGGCGCGAACGGGTCATCCGCGTGCCCGCCGATGGCCAGGGCCGCATGAGGGCGGATGCATTGCGGGACGTTCTGGCGATGGCCACGAACCCGGTCCTGGTCTGCGCCCAGGTCGGCAACGTTAATACCGGGTCCTGCGATCCGATGGGGGGCATCGCCGACGCCTGCGCGGAAACGGACGCCGAGACCTGGCTCCATGTCGACGGCGCCTTCGGGCTCTGGGCCGCGGCGGCGCCTTCGCTCAGGCACCTCACCGTGGGGATCGAGCGCGCCGATAGCTGGGCGACCGACGCGCATAAATGGCTCAACGTGCCCTATGACGGCGGCATCGTCGCGGTGCGCGACGAGGCAGCACACCGGGCGCCGATGACGCAGAGCGGCGCCTACCTCATCCGCGCGGGCAGCGCGCCGGACGCCATGGAATACGTGCCCGACGCCTCGCGCCGGGTGCGCGGCGTGGCGGTCTATGCGGCGCTGAAGTCGCTCGGCCGCGCGGGGCTGGCGGCGTTGATCGAGGCGAATTGCGCCCGGGCGCGTCAGTTCGCGGCGCGCATGGCGGCCGAGGACGGGATCGCGGTGCTGAACGAGGTCGGGCTCAACCAGGTGCTGGTGCGCTTCGGTGACAGCGCGGCCGGGGAGGCGGGTGACCGGCTCACCAACGCGGTGATCGCCGCGGTGCAGGACGAGGGCACGGCCTGGTTCGGCGGCACGGTCTGGCAGGGCAAGGGCGCGATGCGGGTCTCGGTCTCGAACTGGCGGACCACGGACGCCGATATCGACCGCGCGGCCGATGCTGTGATCGGGTGTTTCAAGAAAGTGAGCTAGCGGGTTTCCCGCTCAGTTACCCGAGAGGTAACGCGCGAGCGCTTCGAGGTGGCGGGCCCAGCCGTCGGCGTGGGCCTCGATCAGCGCGGCCCGGTGCTTTTCGGGCAGGCGCTCCCAGCCGCCGTGATCGAGGAGGATCACGCAGCCGTCGTCGACGTCTTCGAGGGTGATCCGGAGCTCGGTCGCCGCGGTCCAGTTGTCGTCGGACCAGCTGAGCGCGAGCTCGTTCGGCGGATCCCAGGCGATGATCGAGCCGGTGGTGACGGCGTTCCGCGTGCCCTCGCGCCCCAAATCCCACCCCAAATCCCGGTGGCGCTCGACGAAGCGGCCGCCGAGGCGCGGCTCGAGGCGCACATGCTCGCCCCACCAGCGGGCGAGATGCGCGCGCGCCGTCAGCGCCTGCCAAACCGTGAGTGAACGCAACGGCACGGTAAGCCGTAACGTGAGACGATCCGCCGTCGTCCGCCGCTCGATCATAGGGTGGGTCGCCTCAGTTCATGCCCGGTCGGCGGCCCCTCCCCGGGGCGCCGTCATTTCCCCCATGCCGATTTCGTGTCGATATTCGCGTGTCTCCCCGCACGCGCTCGCATTGCTTTTGGCGCGCCTCAGATGTCCTCGATCACCTTGATCATGCGCGCGGCCTGGCGCGCGTCGGGCAGGCCGCCCATGCCGGCCTGGACGTTGTCGATCATGTGCTTGACCCGGCTGGTGCCCGGAATGACGGCCGAGCTGGCCGGATGGGCGAGGACGAATTTGAGGAAGAACTGGCCCCAGGACCGGCAGCCGAACTCTCCCGCCCATGGCGGCACCCGCACGCCGCGCACCTTGCGAAAGAGCCGGCCGCGCTCGAAGTTGAGATGCGTGATCACCGCCGTCTTGGTCTCGCGCGCGACGTCGAGCAGGGGCTCGGCCTCGCGGTTCACGATCGAATAGGGGAACTGCACGAAGTCGATCGGCTCGGCCTTGAGGATCTTGGCAAGCTCGCGCCAGGTGCCGCTCGAGTAGTGCGTGATGCCGATATATTTGAAGACGCCCTTTTCCTTCCACGCGCGCAGCGTCTTCAACTGCGTGCGCCAGTCGAGCAGGTTGTGGACCTGCATCAGCTCGATCTTGTCGGTGCGGAAGCGCTTGAGCGAGCGCTGCATCTGGGCGATGCCTTCCGCACGCCCGCGGGTCCAGACCTTGGTGGCGATAAAGGCTTTCCTGCGCGCGCCCATCGCCTCGAGCAGCGTGCCCGCCGCGCCCTCCGAGCGGCCATACATCGGCGAGCTGTCGATCATCCGCCCGCCGGCATCGAACAGGATGCCCAGCACCTTGGTGAGCCGCGCGCGCTCCTCGGCGCTCAAGCCGACATCGAAGGTGAGATAGGTGCCGACGCCGACCACGGGCAGCATCTCGCCCGAGGACGGGATCGGCTTGGCGATCATTCGCGGGCTGGCGGCTCCCATCGCGAGTTCCGGAAAGGCGGCGAGCGCGGCGGCTCCACCCGCAATGCCCAGCGCTTCCCGCCGGTTGATCGGCGCCATACTCATAATACGACACTCATAGTGCGATGCTCATAGTGCGGTACTCATAGTGCTTCCAAATGTTTGGCCATGCGCTCGCGGCCTTTCGCGTCGGGCATGCGGCCCATGCCCGCCTGCACATTATCGCGCATATGGTGGATCTTCGAGGTGCCGGGGATCACGACCGTATGCGCAGGGTGGGAAATCACGAATTTTAGCAGGTACTGCGCCCAGCTCTTGATGTCGTATTCGGCCGTCGCCCATTCGGGGATCTTGTGGCCGCGTACCTCGCGGAACAGCGAGCCGCGGCCGAAGTTGCGGTGGGTCAGGATCGCCACACCCTTTTCCTGCGCAAGCGGCATGATCTTCTTTTCCCCGTCGCGCCGGTCGATCGAGTAGGGGAACTGGAAGAAGTCGATCTTCTCGTTGGCGATGATGCGGACTATCTCGTCCTCGGGCTCGGTCGCGTAGTGGGTGACGCCGATATACTTGAAGATGCCCCGCTCCTTGAACGCCCGCAGCGTCTTTATCTGCGTGCGCCAGTCGCGCAGATTGTGGATCTGCATGAGCTCGATCTTGTTGGTGTTGAAGAGCTTGAGCGAGTTGCGGATCTGCGCCAGGCCGTCCTCGCGGTCGTTGGCGCCGATCTTGGTGGCGACGAAGACCTTGTCGCGGATGCCGAGCTCGTTGACCAGGCGGCCGGCCACGCCTTCGGCGCGGCGATAGCCGTTGGCAGTGTCGATCACCGTGCCGCCCGCCTCCAGCATCACCTTGAGCACGCCGCCGAGGCGCGCGCGGGATTCGGCGTCGAGGGTCACGTTGAAGACCCGCGACGTGCCGACGCCGATGACGGGCAGGCGCTCGCCGGTCGAGGGGATCGGCCGGGTGGCCATCGTCTTCATATCCGCCGCCAAGGCCTCGAGCGAGGCGAGCTGGCCGAGCCCAAGCGCCGTGGCGCCCGCGCCAACAACGAACCGACGTCTGCCGATCTCATACTGCGTCATCACTCCGCTCCCAGATTTGCCGCTTGCGTTGCGGCGGGTTTAGGGGAAAGGGCAACCGGCTCGGGCGGCGCCAACTTCGCATGCCGCCGTCCGAGCAGGAACGCGGTGGCCAGCCAGAGGCCGGCGACGATCACCATCCATCCGGCCATCGTCGCGAAGTCGATGCCGACCGCACGCAGCCAGGAGAAAATCCAAATGCTGCCGGCATCGCCGCCGCGATAGACTGCGGTGTCGATGAAGTTCTTGGCCTTGTATTTGGATTCCGCATCGAGGGGGGTAAAGAGGTTCTCGCGCGCGGGGCGCGTGAGCGCGTATTGCGCGGCGCGGCGGATCGCCTGGAACCCCGCGAGCATGACGAGCGTGGTGCCGCCGAAGGCCATCAGCGCGAAGCCGGCCGCGACGATGAGCGGCAACGCGGTCAGCCCCCAGCCGATGCCGAAGCGCTTGAAGAGACGGCCGGCGATGAAGAGCTGGATCGCGAAGGTGAGCGCCTGGGCGACGATGTCGAAGAGCGCAAAGATCTGTGTGCGCTCAGCCGGATCGACCGTGGCGGCGCGGATGAAATGCGCCTGGGTGTAGTAAAGGAAAGTCGCAACGCCGGTCATGAAGAGGAAGAAGAGCGCCACGCCCGCGAGATAGGGCGAGCTCAGGACGAGCTTCAAGCCGCCGAGGACGCTGCCGCCGATCGGCGCGTTGCGCTGGGCCGTGCGCTCGGGCTGGCCGGGCGGGTCGCCGGCGCGCACGACGAAACGCATGCAGAGGAGCGAGATCTCCAGGAACGCGGCGGCGATCAACAGCAGATGCACCGGGCCGATCACCTTGGCGAGCAGCACCACGATGACCGGGCCGGCCAGCGCGCCCAGCGAGCCGCCGGCGGCGATGAAGCCGAAGAGCCGCTTGCCCTGCTCGGAGGAGAAGAGGTCGTTGAGCAGGCTCCAGAAGACGGACACCACGAAAAGGTTGAAGACCGAGAGCCAGACGAAGAAGACGGGCCCCGCCTTGGCCGGCGCCTCGGTCAGCATGATGAAGGCCCAGAAGGCGACGAGATTGAGGATGAAGAAGCGGTAGACCACGGGCACGATCTGCGCCTTGGCCGCGCGCGCCACCAGCGCCCCATAGAGCGGGGCGGCGAGCAACATGGCGATGAAGGTGTAGAGGAAGAGGAACTTCAGGTTATCGAGCCCGCGCGCGATCGCCATCTGGTCGCGCACCGGCCGGAGCATCGCGTAGCCGCCCATGAGAAAGAAGAAATAGGCGAACGAGAAGAGCAGCGCGCGCACCTCGCTAGGGCGCACATTGACGACGCGCAGCAGCACTCCGTTCGTGGAGGGTCCGGCCATGTTCGGCTGAGCACCCCTATCCCTGTTGGCGTGAGGGCCCGAAAACCCTGTCCCGATCACACTTCGCTCGCGCGGACCCGGCGCGCAATACACATTCTTGTCAAACGGTCCAATGGCCAAACTCTGTCGCGGGCCAAGAGCATATGATTAAATCCGGCGAAAATTGGGAGATGTGAGCTATGGCGGATGTGAGGATCGGGGTCGTCGGGGCGGCCGGGCGGATGGGCCGGATGGTGGTGAAGGAGATCACCGAGACCGACGGGGCCACGCTGGCCGGCGCGACCGAGGGGCCGGGGAACCCGGAAATCGGCAGCGATGCTGGCGAATTGGCGGGGGTCGGCACGCTCGGCATCGCGCTGATCGAGGACGCGGCCGAGCTGTTCGCGGATGCCGATGCGGTGATCGACTTCACCCGGCCGGTGCCGACGCTGGCGCATGCGGCGCTGGCGGCCCAGGCGCGCACGCCCTTCATCACCGGCACCACCGGCTTCGAGCCGGGCGAGGAGGAGGGGCTCGCCAAGGCGGCGCGGCACACGCCGGTCGTCTGGGCGCCCAATATGTGCCTCGGCGTCAACCTGCTCTTCGCCATCACCCAGCAGGTCGCCGCCTCGCTCGACGACAGCTTCGACATCGAGATCTTCGAGATCCATCACAAGCACAAGGTCGATGCGCCGTCGGGCACGGCGTTGGGGCTTGGACAGGCCGCGGCGCGCGGGCGCGGCGTGGTGCTCGACGAGGTCGCGGCGCGCGGGCGCGACGGCATCACCGGCGAGAGGAAGCAGGGCGACATCGGCTTCGCCAGCCTGCGCGGCGGCTCGGTGACCGGCGACCACACGGTGACCTTCGCCGGCGAGGGCGAGCGCATTGAGTTGACGCATCGCGCCGAGGGACGCCACGTCTTCGCGCGCGGGGCGGTGCGGGCGGCGCTGTGGGCGCAGGGCAAGGGGCCTGGGCTCTACGGCATGAACGACGTGCTGGGGCTTTAGGCGATTCCGTTTCGTCCGAACGAGGACAGTTCTTCTTCTCCTCCCCCTCATTAGAGAGGGAGGATTGAGGAGGGGGTGTCGCGCTTCAAGAGAGTTCGGATGAGTGCCGGGCGCGAACTGCCGTGACCGCACCCCCTCACTGACGCGCCCCCTCTAAAGAGGGGGAGGGAAAGATCGATAGCTCCACCGTATCTAACCTACTCCCCCGCGGCCGGCGCGGGGCGGCGCGCGG
>JARRKQ010000124.1:0-8503 GCA_037387885.1 Alphaproteobacteria bacterium
CTGCTGCCCGCGGTCTCAGGCAATGCGATCAACGGGCTCGGCGAGGACACCGTGCGGCGGCCCTCGCCGATCTATTGGCACCATCCCTCCATGATCGCGCACGGCCCGGTGATGAAATGGATGCTCGAGCGGACCGCGCGCGAGCAGCCCTCGGTCGACCGCCTGCACGAGAAATTCGGCGGCCGCGGGCCCAGCGAGCCTGCACCGATCGCGGACCCGCCCACCGAGGACACGCCGGACGGCTGGACCAAGCGCCTCAAGGATTTTGCGCTCGCGCACGAGGCCGATCTCGTCGGCATCGCGCGGCTCGATCGGACCTGGGTTTTCGAGGGCTACAACTGTGACGCCGACTGGATCATCGTGCTCGGCATCACCATGGACCAGCCGCGGCTCGCGGCCGTCTGGCCCGAGGTCGCCTCGGTCGAGGAGGTCATGGCCGCCTACAATCGCGGCGACCGGGCGGCGAAGGCGCTCGCCGATCATATCCGCGGCCTGGGCTGGGACGCCGACGGTCATGGCGGGCCGATTGCGGGCCCGGTCACGATGATCCCCGCCGCACTGGCCTGCGGCTTCGGCGAGCTTGGCAAGCACGGCTCGATCATCAACCGGCGCTACGGCTCGTCCTTTCGCCTTGCCGCGGTGACGACGTCGGTGCCGCTCATCGCCGATGCGCCCGACAGCTTCGGCGCCGACGATTTCTGCACGAGCTGCCAGGTCTGCGCCCGCGCCTGCCCGCCCCAAGCGATCGCGCATGACAAGCAGACCGTGCGCGGCACGACCAAATGGTATGTCGATTTCGACAAATGCGTGCCGTATTTCAACGAGACCTATGGCTGCGGCATCTGTATCGCCGTCTGCCCCTGGAGCCGCCCCGGCACCGCGCCGCGCCTGGCTGAAAAGATGACGCGGCGAAAGGCGGAGAAGGACTAGACGTATCTCGCCGTGTCACCCCTCTCCCACTTGCGGGAGAGGGAATATCCCGTTATGCCGCCAAGGATAAAAATCCCACGAAAATCAACGCATTAACGCCACCGCCGGTCGCTAGATCAGGCGTGCGCCGCGTGGAATCATTTGTTCCTGTTTCATTCCAAACCATGCGTCATGCCGCCATGCCGCGCCGCCCGGACACCGAACCCGCGACCCTCGCCGACCTCGCCCGCGAGAACATCAACGTCTGGGCCTGGTGCGAGAGCTGCAGTCATCATGGCGTCATCGAGACGGCGCTCTTGATCGCGCGGCTCGGCCCCGCCAGCCCGGTGCCCGATCTGGCGCGGCATCTGCGCTGCTCGGCCTGCGGCTCGAAGGACTTGCACGCCCGGCCCGATTGGCCGAGCCTTGGCGTCGTCGCCCGCCACTAGCAATGCTAGGTCATTCTCAATCACGGAAGGCGCAGATGCGCCCGCCCGGCGCCTCAGGGAACTACAACGGGCCTTTCTTTCGACCCGTTGGTATAATTTCACCATGTGCGGCCGTTACAGCTTCACCAGCCCCGCCGAGGCCGTCCGACAGTTCTTCGAGCTGCTGGGCCCGATGTCGTGGAACTTCGAGCCGATGCCGGACATTCGTCCGACCGACCGCGCGCCGGTCGTGCGCTTGAACGATGAAGGCGAGCGCGAGCTGGTGGCGCTCCGCTGGTGGCTGGTGCCGCGCTGGGCCAAGGAGGTGAACCAGAAATACACGATGTTCAACGCCGCCGCCGAGACGCTGTCGGAGCGCGCCTCCTTCCGCGAGCCCTTCAAGACGCAGCGCTGCCTGGTGCCCGCCGACGGCTTCTACGAATGGCCGGAGATCGAGGGCAAGAAGGTGAAGCACTGGCTCGGCCTGAAGGATGGCGGCCTCTTCGCCATGGCGGGCTTGTGGGAGCGCGCCGAGCAGCTTCCCGACGGCCCGCTCGAGAGCTTCACCATCATCACAACGGCCGCCAACGACCTGGTGACCCGTTACCACCCGAAGGGCCGCATGCCGGTGATCCTCGACCGCTCGGCCTTCACGGCCTGGCTCGATCCGGCAACGCCGATGGAAGAGGTCCGCGACCTGATCGAGACCTATCCCGACGAAGCGATGGCGGCGAAGAAGGCGGCGTGAGCGAGCATGCTATCCCCGCGCGCCGGGCGCCGGCGGATCTTCCGGTGGGCCGGCGAAGCATTGGGCGATCGCCATCCATTTCGCCGCCGCCTCTCCGGTCGTCTTGATGCCCGTATCGGCGATGTTGCGCGTCTGGGTCACGACCTGACAGAACTCCACCGCATCGCCCTCGACGAGGCTGTCCGCATTCTCCTCATTGAACAGCCATTGGCTGCCCGAGGGTGAGATCAGCCGCACGCACGGCGGTGGGCCGGGCGGCTCCTGCTTCCGGTTGGCGAAGGTCCAGCCCTAGGTCGTCACCCCGAGCACGACGACATTCTTGATCCGGTCGCTCTCGCGGCGCGGCTTGGCGAAGAGATCGAACAGCGCCTGGCCATGCGCCCAGGTTTCCATCTGGCGCGCGGTGATGCTCATGCGCACGCTCATATCGGGGCCGGCCCATTTCAGCCGCGCCTCGGGATCGGCGGCGGCGAAGCGCTCGGCCATGCCCGGATAGAAGTCGCGCCACATCTTAAACAGCGTCCGCCCGCGAACGTCCCCCAACCATGCATGGCTGAACACGAGACCGCCGGTGCCCTCCCCCATGGCCTTAAAAAGCTTGGCGAAAAGATCGTCGAAGGCATCGACGTCGGTGAGCGACAGATCGGCCGCGACATTGAAGAAATGCAGATGCGCCAGCACGTCGTCGGCAGACCAGTCCTTGAACTTGGTCGGACGCGCCCAGTCGTCTTGCGCGAGCGGTTCGAGCAATTCCGCCAGTACATCGCATTCCTCGCGGAAATCGTGGGCTTGCTGCATCACCCCGTCTCCCCATCTTCGATCACCACCAACCGGCTCTTATGCGCTTCGCGCGGCAAGGTCCCCGGCGGCACCCATTCGAATACCGCAGAGACCCGCAGGGTCCCCCGCAAATGGGCATTGATGCGCTTACCCAGCGCGTCGACGTCGCCTGCCCCGACCTGCGGCCCGTGTTCGATCCGGAGCTTGAGCGGCGGCGTGACCTTGGGGCCCGGCCTGTCGAGGATGATGCGAAAGACGCCGGTCACGTCGGGACGGAACGCGAAGACCGCGTTCTGGATCGCGGCCGGATAGACGTTGGCGCCCTTGACGATCAGCATATCGTCGGCGCGCCCGATGATGCGGAAGCGCAATCCAAGCGTGCCCGAGGGGCATGGGCTGGTGAACACCTCCGCCACGTCGCCCATGGCGTAGCGCAGGAACGGCCCGCCCCGCCACGACAGGAACGTCCAGACCATCTCGCCCACCGCCCCGTCCGCCAGCGCAATGGGCGCCCGTGTCTTGGGGTCGATCAGCTCGAGAAGGCAGTGATCGCCCGAGACGAAGTACATGCCGCTGAACTGATCCGCCGGCTCCTCGCGCGAGATCGCATGAAAGGCGTGGCCGCCGCCCGTGTGATCGAAGATCGCCGCCCCGCCGAAACCTTCCGACAACGCCATGCGCACCGCCGGATCGCCGCCGCCCGGCTCGCCGGCACAGAAGAAGCGCGTGATGCCGAGCGCGTCCGCCGGCTCGCCGGTATGCTTGCGGCATTCCTCGATCAGGTGCTGGCCGAAGGACGGCGTGGCGATCATGGCGCTCGGCCGCGTCAGCGTCACGAAGTCGAGCACGCGCTTGGTCCCGCCTTCGATGCCGACCGGCACGCAGGCCGCGCCCAGATGCATGATGCCCTGGCTGAGCGGCAGGCCGCCGGTGAACATGCTGAGCGAGAGCGCCTGAATCATCACGTCGCCCGGCCGGATGCCCGAGCGCCAGTATTTACGGGCATGCATCTCGTTCACCACGTCGACATCGGCCTGCGTCAACGCATAGAGCGTCGGCATGCCCGTGGTGCCCGAGGTCGCGTTGATGCGCACGACCTCCTCACGCGGCGCGCAGTTCAAGAGCGCCAGCGGATCGCCGTGCTCGGCCAGACCCCGCTCCTGCGCCGCGCGATGCTCGTCCTTCGTCATCAAGGGAATGGCGGCGAAATCGTCCCAGGACCGGACGTCGTCCGGCGTCATCCCCACCGATTCGAACTTTTCGCGATAGAAAGGCGAGCGTTCGACGTTGTAACGAAGCTGGGGCGTCAGACGCTGCCATTGCAGGTCGCGCAGCGCCTCGGTCGACAGCGTCTCGATCGCCGGGTTCCAGAGGGGTTGGTCGCTGGGCGGGCGCTTGGCGAGGCTAGTCATCCGGCTCGCAGAGCTCGAAGCGGACGCCTCCGGTGCTGGCCGGCTCGAAAAAGACGACCTGACCATGCGCGCCTCGGCGCGGGAAGCCGGCCATGGGCTTTGCGCCCGCCGCCGCGACGGCCTCGGTCGCCGCCGCCAGGCCCTCGACGCGGAAGGAGATGTGGTTCACGCCCGCAACCTCTCCCATGACGTCTTTGGCGAACGCGTCATTCTCGCCGGTGTATTGCAGCAGCTCAACGGTGACGTTGGCGGCGGCGAACTCGGCGATGCGGAGGCCGACATCCGCCATTTCCTTCGTTTTCACCGGGCCGCCGCCGAAGAGCTTGGTGAACAGCGCCACGGCGGCATCGAGATCCGGCACGACCACGCCGATATGATCGACTACCGGGCGGGTATCGGTTGCGGCTTCGCTCATCGCTTCGCGCTCCTCAACTTGTCCGTGGCGGCCTCGTCGACGGCAAAGCTGGCCGGATCGACGACGACCCCGTAGTCCTCGGCGGCGCGGGCGATCGAGACCAGCTCGTTCCGCACGTCGTCGGCGACCAGTGCGGCCGGCCGGTCGAAGGGATCGCCGTAGCCGCCGCCGCCGCCCGCCTGCTGGCGGTAAAGCACCCCGGTCGGGATGTTGCGCACGACCTCCTTTGCCCGCGGGACACGCTCCTGTCCATCGGGATAGTTCAGCGTGAGCGTGTTGCGCGGCCCATCGGCGCCGCCGAAGAGGCCAAAGGCGCGCGCGCCCTCTTCCAGCCCGTCGCCGAAAGCGATGCCGGTCAGCTCTTCGCCGTCGATCTCGAACGCGCATTCGGTGCCGTAGCCGCCGCGCCAATGTCCGGGCCCGGCCGAATCGGTCCAGTATTCGTGCATGAGCAGCACATGCGGGTCCTGGATCTCGAACATCTCGTAATCCTGGGCAAGCAGCCCGCCGGCGCAGTTGATGAGCCCGATATGGTCGTAGCCGTCGGCGCCCTCAGTCGCGCCCGAGCCGCCCTTCAGCGCCAGAAACAGAATATCGACATAGGGCCGCATGCCGTGGCGCGGGTCCTTGCCGACGATGGCGAAATTCATCGAGCGGTTCCAGCCGGCGCTCACCATGCCGGGCAGCGCCTGCGCGAAGGCCCGGAAGATCGCATCGGACGTCGGCCCGCAGATCGAGTTGCCGAACGTCGTCGCCGCCGGATAAGCGGCGTTAAGAAACGAACCCTCTGGGTTCACGATGTTGATCGGGCGCACGATGCCGTCGTTGTGCGGAATGTCGGGGTTGATCAGCATCAGGAAGGTCAGCATCACCGCCGAAGCGGTCGACGAGAAGGGCGCGTTGACGAAACCCGGCGTCTGCGGATCGGTGCCGGTGAAGTCAAATGTGACCTCGTCGCCCTCGACTGTGACGGCAAGGCGGATAGTCATTTCCGAACCATCGCGCACGCCGTCGTAGTAGACCGTGCTTTCACCCGTGTACGTCCCGTCGGGCAGGCCCGCGATCTCCTTGCGGATCATGCGCTCGGTCGACTGGAACAGCTCGTCGATATGGGCGAGCATCGTGTCCGCACCGTAGCGCTCGAAGAGCCCCTTCACGCCGCGCTCGCCGACGACACAGCCGCCGATCTGGGCCTTGATGTCCTCCTGCACCACCTCGTAGCGGACGTTGGCGAAGATGAGATCCCAGACGTCGCGGCGCAGTTTCCCGCCCTCGTGGAGCTTCACCGGCGGAATGCGGAAGGCTTCCTGCCAGACCTCACTCGCCTCGGGGTTGTAGCCGCCGGCGACGGCGCCACCGATATCGGCCTGATGGCCCTTGCAGGCCGACCAGGCGACGAGCCGGCCGTCATGGAAGATCGGCTTGAAGATCGCCACGTCGGCGTTCTGGTTGCCGCGCGTGAAGACGTCGTTGTGGATGATCGTGTCGCCCTCGGCGATATCGTCGCCGAAATACTCCACGATGTATTCGCAGACCGGCTGCAGCGCGAAGGCGAGAACGGGGATGTACTCGGTCTGCTCGAGCATGCGCCCCTTGGCATCGTAGAGCCCCGTCACGAAGTCGCGCGCCTCGTTCAGGATCGGCGAGCGCGTGGTGCGCAGCAGCGTCAGCCCCATCTCCTCGGTGATCGACTTGAAGCGCCTTTGGAGGACGGAGACCAGGACGGGATCGATGGTGAGCGTATCGGTCATCACGCTTTCTCCATCACGAAGCTGCCGAGTTCGTCGCAGCCGAGGATGTAGCCGCCGGGCAGCAGCACGGTAGTGTTGACCTGCTCGATGATCGCAGGGCCCTCGATGCGGTGCCCATAGCGCAGCATGTCGCCGTCATAGACCGTCACGTCCCGGAAATCGCCGGCGCCCGGCAGGAAGGCCGGCCGCACGCCCTTACGGGCGCAATCCGCCTTGGTGTCGACGCGGGCTTCACGGGCAATCGGCGGCTTCTCGGTGATACCAGTTGCCGACAGTCGCAGATTGACGAGCTCGATCGCTGTGCCGTCCGCCTCCAGATCGTAGCCGTAGAGGCGGTTGTGGGTGCGGTGGAGACATCCGCCGACAGCATCCATATCGGGGCCGTTCAGCTCGGCTTCGGGGACGTCCACGCGGACCTCGTGGTATTGCCCCAGATAACGGAGATCGAGCGCGTAGTCGAAGCGCCGCGCCTCGGGTCTGATCCCCTCGCTGGCCAATGTCTCGTTGGCTTCGTCCGTCATCGAGCGTAGTGCCGACTGAAAGCGGCCCGTGTCGAGCCCCTCGGCGCTGAACGGCGTGTGGTAACTCCGCACGTAGTCGTGCTTGAGGTCCGAGCGCAGCATGCCGGCGGCACAGAAGATCGAGCTCTCGCGCGGTACTAAAATTCGACCGATCTCGAGCTCCTCGGCGATCATGGCCGCGTGGATCGGCCCGGCCCCGCCGGCGCAGATGAGCGGGAAGTCGCGCGGATCGAAGCCCTTCTGCACCGTGATCTCACGAATACCCGACGCCATATTGACGTTCATTACCCGGAACATGCCAAAGGCAGCCTCGGCGAGCGACAGCCCCAGCGGCTGTGCTATATCGCGCTCGATCGCCGCTGCGGCGGCATCGCGGTCGAGCGTCATGCGGCCGCCAGCGAAAAATTCAGGGCTCAGATACCCCAGCACCAGATTGGCATCCGAGCAGGTCGGCAGCGTGCCGCCGCGGCCGTAGCAGGCGGGGCCCGGATCGGCGCCGGCGCTGGCCGGGCCCATGCGCAAGAGTCCACCCTCATCGATCCAGCCGATCGAGCCGCCGCCGGCGCCGATCGTGTTGATCTCAAGGCTCGGCAACGCCAATGCGTGCTTGGCGATGCGGGCATCGGTGGTGAGTTCGGGCGCGCCGTCGCGCACCAGCGCCGCATCGAAGCTGGTGCCGCCCATATCGACGGTGATGAAGCTCCGCTCCCCGTGCGGCTCGGAATAGGCGAGCCCCGCCACCGGCGCAGCCGCCGGTCCCGAGAGCAGCGTGCTCGCGGCCAGCTTCGCCGCGACGCCCGGCGTCGTCACGCCGCCGTTCGACTGCATGATCAGCATAATGCCGACGAACCCCGCCTCGTCGAGCCGGGCGGTCAAGTTGGTCAGATAGCGATCGAGGATCGGGCCGACCGCCGCGTTGAGCACGGTCGTCGAGACCCGGTCGTAGAAGCGCACCTGCGGCAGCACGGCGGACGAGGCCGAGCAATAGACTCCGGGAAGCGCCGCCGCGAGCCGCTCCGCGACCGCGGCTTCGTGGGCCGGGTTCGCATAGGCGTGCATGAAGCAGATGGCGACGGCCTCGACCCCCGCCTCGCGGAAGCGCGCGGCGGCATCGTCAACATCGCCCTCGTCGAGCGGCGCACGCACCGTGCCGTCGGCCAGCACGCGCTCGCCGACCGGCCGCCGCAGCGAGCGCGGCACCAGGGGCGCGGGCGGCTTTGCCTAGTTGTCGTAGGTTTCCTCGCGGATACCGCGGCGCATCTGCAAGGCATCGCGAAAGCCCTTGGTCGTGACCAGCCCCGTCTTGGCAATCCGACCCGTCAGCACCGCATTGGTCGTGACCGTGGTGCCGTGGACGATGATCTCGACGTCATCTAGGAAGGCCTGCAACGCCGTATCGTGCGCCGCGGCCATGCGCTCCAACCCTTCGACGACTGCGCGCGAGGGATCGTCGGGGGTGGAGAGAACCTTGTAAATCCCCGTCGCCCCGCCCGCCTCCATCAACAGGAAATCGGTGAAGGTGCCGCCGACATCGATGCC
>JARRKQ010000125.1:0-8491 GCA_037387885.1 Alphaproteobacteria bacterium
GAACACGGCGGTCCGTCAGATGACGGGCCGCCGTTTTCATTGTCGGGGCGGCTCGCCCGTCTCGGCTTGCGTCTGGAGCCGGACCGAGCCGGCGGCGACGAGATGTGTCCGGCTGCCCTCGGGCCAATCGGCGTCCTCGATCAGCTCAAAGAGATGAAAGCCGTCGGTAGCCGGATCGCAGTTGCAGCGCTCAACCAGCGCCGCGCGCGCCGCCTTGCCCGCCCGCCGCATCGTGACCGTGTTCAGATAGACCGGCAGGCTCAGATAGATCACCTCGTCGAAGACGACCGCAAGCTCGCGCCAGCCGCCGCCGTCGCGCCCGCCATACAGGATGAGACGCTCGCCCGTGAAGTCGTGGATGACGAAATCGGTGGGACAGAAATCGGCGATCCGCGCGAGGATGCGGTCGGCGTCCGCCGTCGGCGTGCTCACAGATGCTCGCGTGCGAAGTCGGCGCAGGCGGTGCCGACGATGCGGAGATGGTCGGGATTGTCGTAGAGCGACATGTGCGAGGCGTCGCCGCCGACCTGAACGAGCTTCTTGCGCGGGCTGGGAATCTCGTTGAAGGCGGGGACCTCGAGCTCGGTCATGGTGATGTCGTCGTACCAGGAGGTCACCATCAAGGTCGGCTGGTGGATGATGCGGCGCATGAAGGGGCGGACGTCGTACATCATGGCGAGCTCCACGCTGCGCACCGTGGTCCAGTGCTCGTGGTTCGGCGCGACAGTCTCCTTGAACTTCTTGAAGACCGGCCAGGTCTCCGGCGCGGGCCAGGCGGACGGCTTCTCGTGCGGGTGCGCGGAATGCGCCATCGTGCCGTCGGTGCCGGTGCGGAAACGTTCTTCTCGATCCGTTTCGATCGCCGCCCAGCGGTCGCGGAGGCCGACATTGGAATTGGCCCGGAGCGCGGTGTACCAGCCATCGATCATGGGCACGACCGAGATCAGGAGGCGTACCCGCCGGTCCATCGCCGCGACCGGGAAGACGTGGCCGCCGGCGTACGAAATCCCCCAGATGCCGATCCGCGCGGCGTCGACGTCGTCGCGGCCGCTCACATAGGTGACTGCGTTGATCAGGTCGAAGATCTGGTCCCAGGGGCTGATATGCTGGCGCGGCTCGCCTTCGCTCTCACCCAGATTGCGGTTGTCGAAGGCCAGCGCCGCCATGCCGGCTTGCGCGAAAAACTGAGCGTATTCGGGCTGAATCAGCTCCTTCACATAGCACCAGCCGCCGCCCATCACGACGGTGGGCCAGGGCGGGGCGACCCCCTCGGGCGTATAGAAATGTCCCGCCAGCGTGAGGCCGTCGCTTAAGAACCGAACGTCTTCGCGTGCCATGGAATGCCCCTTTAAGCGCCGCCGATCTACGGCCTTTTAGTCAAATTTTAGCGAAGCTTAATAGGAAATTAGCGGCTTGCTCATACTTTTGGTGAGAATCGGCTCACTGAGGAATTGTGGGACAGATGCCGGGAACAATGTTCGAGATGCCGATCGAGACGCTCCACCAGGCCGCGACGCGCGCGCCGGGGCCGGCCGCCGCGCCTGTGCCCCAGAAAGGCGCGGAACGGCGCAAATGCGACCGCGTGATCGCGCTGTGGGACCATTACCGCGGCAGCGCCGACGTGCCGGCCTGGAGCGATGACTTTGTCGAGGATGCACGCGAGCTCGGGGATTACTGCGTGATCGGGGTAACCGATCTCACTACATCGGCCGTATCGATCGAGGAGATCGGCGCGAACTTCCGCCGCCATCTCGATACCTCGCGCGACAACTGGTCGGATACGGGTGCCGCCGCGGCGGTGCTGGTGAAGGAGATCGTCGAGGCGGCCAACTGGTTGCAGACCGATGCGACGCCCGGCCCGCTCAGCCACGAATATCCCGATCACAAGATCAAGAACCGCACGGTGAAGTCGCGCTTCGTCGTGCTGCCTTTTGCCGACGATACGCCGGGACGGCTGCGTTGGGTGGCCCTCGGCGACTGGTGCTCGCAGGAGCGTTAGGCGGAGCCAGAGAGCAACGGCCAGGGAGAAACGGCATGACGCCGATCGAGGCCATGCAGTGCCTCAGCCCAAAGAACCAGGATGTGCTCGATTACTGGCGTGAAAAGGCCGGTGATCGCGCCATGCCGTCGCGCGTCGATCTCGATCCGGTGATCGATCTGCCGCGGCTCACCCTGCACATGTTCCTGGTCGACTTCGAGCGCGGCGACACGCGCTTCCGCTTCCGCCTCGTCGGCACCGGCGTGGTCGACCATGTCGGCCGCGACATGACCGGCAAGTACCTCGACGAGCTGTTCGACCACGAGAATCATTACATCGAGACGAAGGAGGACTATCTCGACGTCGTCCGTTACCGCGAGCCGCGCACCGACGTCGTCCGCTTCTTCTCCGATCTGCGCGGCATGGTCTCGAACTACGAGCGCCTGCTGCTGCCGCTCTCCGACGACGGCGAGCGGGTCAATCTGCTGTTCGGGTCGTGCAGCCCGTTGAGCGCCAAGCTGCTCAACGACGACTCGCTGTTCGGCCTCGACCGCCACGGCCGCCGCGTCGCCTGAACGCGGCGATCCTTCTACCCCCTCAGCGCGTCCATCGATCCAGCCGGCGAGGCTTCGCCACTATTCAGCCGTTACTTGGCCCACGGCCAGGCGGTGTCGCGGCGCTTGATGCGGCCCATCACCAGGGTCACGTTGTCCGACTTGGCGCCCGCGCGCGTCTCGGCGCGGTGGACGAGCGCGTCGGCGGCGGCGTCGAGATCGTCGGCCATCGCCGCCTCGACCATCTCCTGCGGCTCGACCTGGCTCCACAGGCCGTCGCTGCACAGCACGATGCTGTCGCCGTGGCGCACGGTCGCGTCGCCGGTCACGATCTCGGGCGCATCGTAGCCGCCGAGGCTGGCGGTGATCACCGAGCGGTCGGGGTGCTTAAGCGCCTCTTCCTCGTCGATCTCGCCCATATCGACCAGAAGCTGGACCAGGGACTGATCCTTGGTGCGCTCCACAAGCTCGTGGCCGCGGAAGCGGTAGAGGCGCGAGTCGCCCACCGAGACCCAGTGCCCTTCGTTGCCGTCGGCGAAGAAGGCGGTGATGGTGGCGCGCGGGCCGCTGTCGGGGTCGTCGGTCATGGCCCGGATCGTCTCGTGGGCGGAGAGCGCGATGTCGCGCATGAGCGCGGGGCCGTCGATCAAGCGGGCGTCGGCATGCTGCTGCATCATCACCCGGGCGCAGGTGATGACGGCCGCCGCCGCCTCGCCGCCCCCGGCGCGGCCGCCCATGCCGTCGGCGACCACGAGTAGGCAGGTGCGCGCATCGTCGAGCACGAAGGCCTCGCCGCGGTCCTGCTGCTCGCGCCGCGCGCCGATGCTCTGGGCCTGGCCGATCTCCCATTGCCGCATAGGGCCCGTTCCTCCCTAGCCTCATGGTTCCTTGCATCCATGTTACCCTGAAGGCGGTGCGGGGGCGCAAGGTCCGTTCGTCGAATGATCCCTTCCCTGGGCGACGGCCGGCCGGGTCGCTGTCCGTCGGCGTTTCAACCGACTAGGATGCGCGGTCGCGGCGTCGAGGGAGGCGGGATTGCACGAGAAAGACCGGGGAGGGGTCGTCTTCGCCCTGATCGCGGAATGGCAGATGTTCGCGGCGCTAGTCTCGCTTGCGCTCGTCTTCGCGGTCGGCGAGTCGCGGTTCTATACCATCGTCGACCCCGTCGTGCTGTCGGTGCTATTCGTTTGGCTGTTCGCCGTCATCTTGGCCGGGGTGATAGGCGTCGCGCGCCATGCCGAGGCGCTAGCCAAGCTCTATCGCGAGCCCCTCGGCACGCTGATCCTGATCCTTTCTCTGGTAGGGATCGAGGTGATCATGATCTCCTCGATCCTGTTTCACGACGAGCCAACGCCGAATATCGCGCGTGACACGCTCTATTCGAGCTTGATGATCATCGTGAATGGATTTCTGGGGGCGGCCGTGTTGGTGGGGGGCTGGCGTCACGGTGTCCAGCGGTACAATTTGCAAAGCTCGCGGATCTATCTCTCCATGCTGCTGGCGCTATGGGGCGTGGCGTTCTTCGTGCCGAGCTACCTGCCTCCGGCGGCGGCGGGGCCGTACAAAGGCTTTCTGATTGTCCTTTGTGTCACGCTCTTCGCCCTGTTCCTGTGGGTCCAGTTCGTCCAGCACCGGTATTTCTTCGCGCATACCGCCGGACGCGGCGATGACCCGAGTGAGCCGCCGCACGACGCTGCAATCGCATCGACCAGAAGGCGACGACAGGCGCGATCCGGGCGGTTTCATCTCGCGGTGGTCGTCGTCACCTTCGCGGCGGTCGCGGTGCTGTCGAAGTATCTGGCGGAAGTCATGGACGAAGGGATCCAGCTGCTGCGTCTGCCGGCGATGCTGAGCCCCCTCGCGGTGGCGTTGCTCGTGCTCTCACCCAAGGCGATCGAGGCATTGCACGCGGCACGCGCCAACGACGTGCAACGCGCCGTCAATATCGGCCTCGGCTCGGCGGTCAGCACGATCGCGCTGACGGTGCCGGTGATGCTGGCCATCGGCTTTGCGGTCGGCCAGCCGATCACGCTTGCGCTGACGCCCGTGCAACAAGCGATCATTGCGCTGACGATCGTCATGGCAATCAATAACTACAAGGACGGCGAGGTGAACACGATGGCCGGCATGGTCCATTTCGCGCTCTTCACGGCCTATGTGGCGACGATCCTGGCCGGATGATATCGCGGTTGACCGATGCCCGTTTGCGCTAAGTTAGGGTCAGGTACCGCCTCGCGTTAGGAGTATAGGTTTATGAGCGACGCCGACGGTCTGATCTTCGCGGTCGTGTTGGACGGCCAGGGCGGCGGCCGCGAGGTCGACTGGGACGGCATTTCGACGTGGAAGCCGGCGGACGGGACGCTCTGGGTCCACATCAACACCGACGGGCCGCGCGCCAATGACTGGGTGCGCGACGAAAGCGGTGTCGGGCCCGCGGTGGCCGACACGCTGCTCCAGCCCGGCGATCACCGCCCGCGCGTGCAGGCCGACGACGCGAGCATGCTGGCGATCCTGCGCGGGGTGAACTTCAATCCCGGCGCCGATCCCGAGGACCTGATCGGGCTTCATATGTGGATCGAGGAGCGCCTGATCATCTCCGTGCGGCGGCGGCGCGTGCGCTCGGGCCAGGCGATCCGCGAGCGTCTCGCCGAGGGCACGGGCCCGCGCAATGTCGGCGCGTTCCTGGTGATGGTGAGCGGGCTGTTGCTGGAGCCGCTGGGCGATCAGGTCAAGCAGATCGACGACCAGATCGACGCCATCGAAGAGGCGGTGGTGCAGGAATCCTACGAGGACGTGCGCACCCAGCTCCGCGAGGCACGCCAGCTTACGATCGCCCTGCGCCGCTATCTCTCGCCCCAGCGCGATGCGCTCGCCAAGCTCTCCACGACCAAGGTGAAATGGCTGAGCGAGGACGACCGCGCCTATATGCGCGAGATCGCCGACAGCACGACACGCTATGTCGAAGATCTCGATTCGTTGCGCGAGCGCGCCTCGGTGATCCAGGAAGAGCTGACGACGCAACTGGCCGAGCGCACCAACAAGACGATCTACGTGCTGACCATCTTTTCCGCCGTGCTGTTGCCGGCGGCCTTGCTCACCGGGCTCTTCGGCATCAATGTCGGCGGCATGCCCTGGGTGAAGAGCGACACCGGCTTCTGGATCGTGCTCGGCGGGGTGCCGGTGCTGGCGGTGCTGGTCATCGTCTTCCTGAAAATGCGCAAGATGATTTGAGCCGGATCGTGGCACGGAATAGGAAAAGCGGCGCATGGATCTGACCGAGATCGAAAAAACTCTGACGGGTTTGTGGTCGGATGCCGTCGCCCGTTTCTGGAACGTCGGCGCGGCGATCGAGCTGGCCGCGATCGCCGTCGCGCTCGTCGTCGCGATCATTCTCGGCCGTCGCCTGCGCGCCTATCTGCGCACGCTGACTGGCGAGCGCTGGCGCGTCGATTTCCTGGCGCGCCTGCGCGACGGGCTCGCATCGACCTCTGTGGTCGCGGTCTGGGCGCTGCTGCTGTGGGTGATGAACGGCATTACCGACGCGGCCAAGATCGACGACCGGCTGCTGGTCGTGTTCGCCACCCTGGCGACCGCCTGGGTGGCGATCCGGCTGGTCGTCCAGTTCATTCCCAGCCGCGATTGGCGCACCGCCTTTGCGCTGATCGCCTGGGTGATCGCCGCGCTCAACGTGACCGAGCTGCTCGACGACACGACGGCGCTGCTGCGCGGCCTCAGCATCGGCGTCGGCTCGGTGCAGTTGACGGCGCTCGGCATCGTCAAGGGCGCGATCCTGGTCGTCCTGCTGGCGTGGGCGGTTCTGACCATCTCCAGCCTGACCGAGCGCCGCCTCAGCAAGGTGAGCGGCCTGTCGCAATCGGCGATGGTGCTGTTCAGCAAGCTGTTCCGCCTCGTCCTCTTCACGCTCGTCTTCCTGATCGGGCTCGACACGCTGGGGGTCGACCTCTCTACGCTCGCCATCTTCGGCAGCGCGGTCGGCGTCGGTATCGGCTTCGGTCTGCAGAAGATCGTCGCCAACTTCATCTCCGGCTTGATCATCCTGTTCGACAAGTCGATCAAGCCCGGCGACGTGATCACGGTCGGCGAGACCTATGGCTGGATCGACCGGCTGCAGGCGCGCTATGCCTCGGTGCGCACGCGCGACGGGCTCGAGATCCTGATCCCGAATGAGCTCTTCATCACCGAGCGGGTTATCAACTGGTCGCACAGCGACCGGCTGGTGCGTTTGCGCATTCCGGTCGGCGTCTCTTACCATGCCGATATCGACAAGGCGCGCGCGCTCTGCATTGAAGCCGCCGTGGAGGTCTCGCGCATCCATGACGATCCGGCGCCGATCTGCCTGATCAAGGGCTTCGGCAACAGCTCGGTCGACCTGGAGCTGCGCGTCTGGATCCACGATCCCGAAGGCGGGCAGGCCAACGTCACCAGCGAGGTCTACGAGCGCGTCTGGCGGAAGTTCCACGAGAACGACATCGAGATCCCGTTCCCGCAGCGCGATCTGCATATCCGCTCGCCGGAGGTCATCCGGGTCGTCACCGAAAGCGCCCCGGCGGCGGAGCCGCCCAAGCGCGAATAGATGCCCGACTAGATGCCCGACTAGATGTAAGCCGGTGCCGTCCCCACATTTCTTCTAATGGGGCACGCTGATAAAGTGCGCCGCCTGAAACCCAGCAAGAACCCCCAATTCGATTCGAGCGAGGAGCGTGAGCGATGATCGTCGAGCAGGTCTGGACCGGCAATGCCTACCGGAACTTCAACTATCTGATTGCCTGTCCGGAGACCGGCGAGGCGCTGGCGGTCGATCCGCTCGACCACGAGAAATGCCTGGGGCGCGCCAAGGACAAGGGCTGGGAGATCACGCAAGTGCTCAACACCCACGAGCACGGCGACCATACCGGCGGCAACAAGGCGGTGATCGCCGCGACCGGGGCGAAGCTGCTGGCGCACGCCAACGCCAAGGACAAGATCCCCGGCATCGATGTCGGCCTCAAGGCCGGCGACGTGATCAAGATCGGCAAGACGGTGGAGCTCGAGGCGCTCGATACGCCGGGGCACACGATGAGCCATGTCTGCGTGCTCTCGCATACCGATCAGCCGGCGCTGTTCTCGGGCGACACGATGTTCAACGCCGGCGCGGGCAACTGCCACAATGGCGGGCACCCGTCCGAGCTCTACGATACTTTCGTCGAGCAGCTCTCAAAGCTGCCGGACGACACGCTGATCTATCCGGGGCACGACTACATCACCAACAATCTGGAATTCACGCTCGACCGCGAGCCCGACAATGCGCGGGCGAAGGCGCTGCTGGGCGAGGTCGGTGATCAGGACCCCGATGCGGCGCTCGTCACCACGCTGGCCCTGGAGCGGGAGATCAACACCTTCTTCCGCTTGTCCAGCCCGAGCGTGATAGCGCGGCTGCGCGAGGCTTTCGACGATCTGCCGGACGATCCCGACCCGAAGACCGTGTTCCTGAAGCTGCGCGAGCTGCGCAACAGCTGGTAGAGACTGCTGGGCGCGCTTGGCTAGTAGGGCTTGAAGGTGCCGCGGCCAAAGCTTCTGCGGCGGCTCCAGCCGCGAGGCCGTCTTGCTTTGCCGAGATTGTAGTTCAAATCCCCGCTGCTCCGGCGCTCGGCGCCCTTGATCGTGCCGAGACTGTAATTCGGAGCGCCGCTCTGTCGCTTCGAGCCACCGCCTTGCCAGCTGTCGGCGCAAGGCGTGCCGCGTATGTGCCCGAGTCCCTTGGATTCGCAAGCGGCGTCCGCCGTGGCCGCAATGCTCAGGGTCGCAGCAAAGGTGGCGATCGCGGCAAGCGCAACACGTCGAAACGTCGTCGGCGGGTGTCTCTTTGAAAGCATTCTGCCTCTCGGCCGCCCGGTGATCTGCGGCACGTCCAGGACTGTAGTCCAACCGCAATAGTGGGCCTGACGACCCGGTATTGCAA
>JARRKQ010000126.1:0-10581 GCA_037387885.1 Alphaproteobacteria bacterium
GAAGGAACTAGGGAAGGAGAAACCTGATCGGGGCAGACTCAAACGATTACTGGGCTCTGTGAAAGCAATGAGCATCGGTGCCGGAGGCAATCTTGCCGCGCAGGGGATACTCAGTCTGCTCAAGAATCTGATTTGATTGATATGGGGCGGAGTGGTTACGTCTTGCCGTCACGTTCCTCAATCGCTTTGCGAACGCTCTCCGGGATCTTGTTGTACGCCGCCTCCACATGCTTTGGCTGACTGATCATCGCCTCCACAATGATATTAACGAAGCCAAACAGCTTCTCAGCGGTCGCACGATCATCCTTGAGGTCAATTTGACCAGGATGCACGGCGTTGTTGCCAACCACGCGGACAACGTCCAGCGCCTTCTGAATTCGTGGGTCCAGTCCCTTCTTCACTAACGATGCAATGTCGTCATTGATGTTCTTCCCAGGTTCCCCCAAGTGCTTGCATAACTTCTGTATGCCGAGGCGAAGCAGCGCTGCCGCGCCACGCGGAGACGCATCGAGGATGGCGCTCGCCTCGTCGTAGTCGTCACGGACATCGTCGGGCGTGTCAGGATTCGGGATTGGCGCAGTGCCTTGGCGGGGCCACACGAGACGATCGTGCATTGGCGGCTGTTTCTAAACGGCCAGAAAAGTGCAGAACGTTATACCGGCGACAAACGTTGAGGCCATTCGGCGGCCATGCGGCACGGAGGCAGCGCCAGCCCTTTGATCGGAAAACGAAGTGCACGGCCAGCCTGCCGACCTGACCGGTTATTAACCGGTACATGCAGGAGAGATAGCGGTTGCGCCGCGTCGACGGGGCGGGAGCAGCATCAAGACGCACCAAGCTGCGCGCCAGTCGCGTCGACCGGCTCGACCGGGACGAACCAAGCTCCGGCCGGACCGGAGGAGCCCCCTATTCATCGCATTCCGCCAACATGCTTAGCGTTTGGTTAACGCTGGCCGACTACTCTCCTCGCGATGAAACGGTCCGATCTCGGCATCCTCGTGCTCGGCTACACGCGTCCGGCGCTGCTTGAGAACGTTCTCGAGAGCCTGCGGCGTCAGAATGCGCTGCCGACTTGCCACGTCTGGATCGACGGCACCGCCAATCGACGCGAGGCGCAGGCGCGCCCGGAACTTTGCGTCAGAGCGGCCAAACGATTCCGGCCCGCTGAGATCCGGGCCCATAACGGTCATCTGGGAATTGAGAAGCTGATGCTCGATGGGCTCGGTTTCATGTCCCGACACTACGACCGGTTCGTCGTGCTCGAAGACGATTGTTTTCCGATCTCTGGCGCGGTTGCAGAGTTTAGCCGCGCGCTCGATGCGGTCGCGGATCGCGCGGACGTTTTCTCGGTCTACGGTCATCATTTCCTTACTCCCTCCGAGAGCTATACGATTACCCGGTTCCAGGGGTGGGGCTGGGCGACTACAAGTCGCAAGCTGAGCCCGGTACTCGACCGGTTGATCGCGCTTCACGATCTCAACGAGCACGACTACCTCGAGTTCGTGCGGTCGGCCCTAACACCGGAGATCGTGAAACGCCTCGACGTCACGCCCGGCCGCGATGTCACCGGTGTGCTCGAGCGGTTCTTCAGCTGGGATTCATGCACCGCGCTGCTTACCGCGAGCGACGGCCTGGTCCATCGCAAGACCGACCGGCGGGTCGTATACAATTGCGGGATGACCGAAGGGAACGGCCACTTCGCGCCGAGCGACCGGATGCGACGCCCGCCCTTCAACATGATCACCCCCGACGAAGTCTGGCAGGTTTTCGAGAACGGCCAGGATCGGAAACAGCGAGCCAGGCCGAGCGTTTCGACGACCGCACGAAGTGCGCTTCGCCGAGGTGCGCGACGCCTGCGCTCATTGGCCGGCAGAGCGTCCTTTGCGATAAGCCGGTCGGGGCGGTCCTACTATGGGCTCAATGAGCTGGATCGAAAGATCACCCAATTCCTGCCGCAGACAGAGGGGACGTTCGTCGAACTCGGCGCGTTCGACGGTTTCACCCAGAGCAATACCCTCAGCTTCGAAAAGAAGGGCTGGCGGGGGGTCTTGATCGAACCGGTTCCCGAGGCGTTCAAGGCGTGCGCGGCTAACCGGCCGCTGGCGAAAGTCTTCAACTGTGCCTGCGTGGCCGCCACCGACCAACGTACGGAAATCGATATCACTGCGGTCGGGCTGATGTCGTTGGTCAGCGATGCGCGCGGCGGCGGCGGCGAAGAGGAGGAATGGATCCGGCGCGGAGAGCAGGTGCAGGGCCTAAAACGAAAGAGAGTCCTCCGTAGAAGATTTCCTCGTTGCCCACGGCTACATCGTGCGCGCCGTCCTGTCGGAACAGAAGCACACACGTGACGTACTCTACGAAGCCCTAGCCGATCCGGCCTAGAGCGATTTCGGGCTGCATGACCGCCATGCCGGCCGCCCACTCATGGTTGGCGCGAACCGCCTTTGCCCTTTGGCCGGCTGGTTTGCTGCACTGGTTTGGCGGCGTCGGAAGTGGTCGGCGTCAGACGGGCGAAAATGCCCTTTCTGATCGTGCCCAATGGCTGGACCGTGATTGCCTTTAATTGGCCCCGTTCCCGCATCCGGCGCCAGGTCGCGGGATAGAACCAGCCATATACCGCGCGACCAGATCGGAAATAGGACTGCACGAGCGGCCGGAAACTCGCGAGATCGTCGCGATAGCTTGCTGCGATGCGGATATCGCTGCGGTCGTAGAGGCTTTCGAATAAGGACGAGCCCTCCGTCACCACCAGCGAGCCCGGCGCGACAAACGGCGCAACACTTCGTGACACACGCGCTTCGGCCGAGCGCCTTTTATGGGCCAACGGAACGTCGTAGCCGAACGTCACCAGCGCGGACCACGCGAATGCGACGATGAGACTACATTGGGCCGCCCGGGCGATGGTCGCCGGCGCCGCCTTGGTAACCACCAGGAAAAAGACGCTCAGCAAAAGCACCACCGCGGCGATGCGTATCGAGAGCGTCAGCAACAGCTCTTCCTCGAGCGCCATCGGAATATTGGGCCGTAGGCCGACAATGGCCCAACCGACGGCCAGAACGAGGGCCAAGACGATCCCCAGACGCAGTCCCAACCGGCTATCCCCCGCTCGCCGGGTTACCTCGTGCCAGGCGTAGGCGGTCAGGATCGCCGTGAAGGGTAGGATCGGCGAGAAGTATCGAAGATTGAGGCTCAACCCGCCGTGCCAGGCGAAATAGCTATAGACCCCGATGAAGGTGGCGGGAACGAACAGCAACATGGCCATCGGCAAAGCATGCGGACGGCCGCGAAGGATCGCCCATATCGGCACGATGAGCGCAACAAGATAGGGACAGCTCTGCAACAGCGATTTCTTCAGCCCGGTCATATAGACCATACCGCCACTCGGGCCACGCGACAGGGCGCCCTCGCGGATGCCGAGATCACGCACGCGCAGGTCGATCACAAGCTGATGGAAGCCGGAGCCTATGCGCGCGACCAAAGCCCATACCTCCGGGATTGCCAAAGCCGCGCCGACGGCTAGGACGGTAATCCCCGCGATAGGCCAACGATGGGCGGCGACGAAGGCGCGTCCGGCCGGGCGCGTCAGCGGCCATAGAACGGCGGCAACAGCAGCGGCAAGCGCGACCAGCGGCAAGTATCCGAGCGGACTTCCCGCGGCCCAATTCGATACCGCCTTGCCGTAGGTGAAGGGTGATGCGATGCCAAATCTTTCATGGTTGATCGCTGCGACAAGGGCCAGCGGCGGGGCCATGCCCATTACCAACGCAAGCACCGATCCCAGCCGGGCCGAACGGGCGAATAGCAGAACGAAAATGAGGGCCGGCAGCACGAATACCGTATCGATGCGGATGCCGACGCCAAGTCCCACGACCAGTCCGGCGGCTACGGCCCAGGCGATCGCTTTCCTCCGCTCCATGGTCTGAAGCGAGCGCAGCACCAGATAGGCAGATCCAAGCACGGTCAGAATCGAAAGAGCATGAGGCCACGCCGCCTGCGCGTAATCCCAGGCATAGGTCGCGCCCGCGAATATCACGCCGGCGTTCAAGGCGATGTTCTTGTCGTCGAAAATGCGGCGCGCCGTCAGGTAGCACAGCCCGAGCGAGCCGCAGAACGCAATTGAATTGACCAGGAACAGGCCCTTGTAGCCGATCAGGGCATAGAATGGCGCCGCCACGAAGGCATAGAGCGGCGGATATTGGGAGATCAGCTGGCTCCCGCGCACCACCGTGACCGGAAGGACGAACTCGGCTGAAGGGAAATCCTGATAGCCGTTCAATATGGCGAAACTGCCCGAACGCCACAGATCCCGCACCATCAGGTGATAGGCAATCTCGTCGACGCTGAGATGGCCCGGCTGGACACCCAATACGGCGAACATGACCGTGCCGGCGCCAATGAGTAGCAGCAGGACCACCTTGAGCTTCATCGGACGCTGATTCCTTGCCAGGCATTTGGGCGGTTGCGCCTCATTGCCTGACCCTGTGGGCCGCAAGCACCCAAGATGGCGACCTAGCTCTTAAGGATTGGTTCGCTGCACAATCAACCGCAACTCAAGCGGGATTTATCTAAGGTTTCCGCCATTTTAGGCATACAGCCTAAATCAAGCGTTAACTGCAGTCCCCTTAGGATCGGGCTGCCGCCGGTGGGGTCACATCGGTGGAGGACCGGCGCTGCGCGCCCACCGGATCGGAGCTGAAGGACAGGGCACTGTGAAGCTGATCGTCCAGATACCTTGCCATAACGAAAAAGAAACGCTTCAGGCGACCCTGGCCGATATTCCACGCTCGATCGCCGGCATCGACCAGGTCGAAGTGCTGGTCATCGATGACGGCTCGACCGACCAGACCGCCCAGGTTGCGCGCGCGCTCGGCGCCGATCATGTCGTCCGGCATATCGGCAATAAGGGGCTGGCGCGGGCCTTCGCCAGCGGCATCGATGCCTGCCTGCGCCATGGCGCTGATATCATCGTCAATACCGACGGCGACAACCAATACTGCGGCACCGATATTGCGCGGCTCGTCGAACCGATCCTCGAGGGACGCGCCGACATCGTCGTTGGCGATCGCCGCTCCAAGACCAATCCGCATTTCTCGATCGTCAAGAAGGGGCTCCAGCTCCTGGGCAGCGCCGTGGTGCGGCGTGTTTCGGGGATCGCGGTGCCCGATGCGGTGAGCGGCTTCCGGGCGATCTCGCGCGAGGCCGCCTTGCAGCTCAATATCGTTTCTCCCTTCAGCTATACGATCGAGATGTTGATCCAGGCCGGCGCCAAGCAGCTTTGTGTCACCAGCGTCCCGGTCGGCACCAACGCCAAGACGCGCGAATCGCGCCTTTTTCGCAGCGTGCCGCATTTCATAAGACGCTCGGTCGCGACGATCGTCCGCATGTATGCGATGTACCGGCCTTTGCGCGTGTTCTTCCTGATCGGCGGGGGCCTCCTCTTCGTCGGTGCACTGCCGATCGTCCGCTTTCTATACTTCTATCTACTCGGTGATGGCGGCGGCCATGTTCAGTCGCTGATCCTGGGCGGCGTGCTGGTTATCATCGGCTTCATCACGCTGCTCTTCGGCCTGCTAGCCGATCTCATCGGCTTCAACCGCCGGCTTATCGAGCTGGCGCTTGAGCGCGTGAGAAAATTGGAACTTGCAAACCAACCAATAAGCGATGCCCCGTCCGGGCAGGCGGCCCCGCTCGATGCCAAGGCGGTGCGTGAGGAAATCGCCGACTTGCGGCGGCGTCAGTCTTAGGCCGCACAATGCCCCAGGGAAACATCAAGCCCGACGAGGACCATCGCCCCGCGGTGATCTTCGATTCGCATCACCCCAAGGACTATCTGGCCATCCGTCAGCTCGGACAGCGATGTCGCGAGCACGGGATCGACGTGTTGTGGACCATCCACGACAAGGATGTGATGGTGCCATTGATGCGCGAACACGGCATTGAGCCGATCGTGCTGACACGGGCGCAAAAAGGCCTGGCGCGCAAATTGGCCGAACTCGTCGTCTATGATTGGAAGCTGGCCGCGCTGGCGCGCCGCGTGCGGCCGCTCGCCCTAGTGGGCAAGACCGTCACGCTGGCCCATGTCGGCCGGCTTTTGGGTATTCCGAGCCTGCTGATCAACGACGACAGCGCCGCCGCGAACCCGCAGTACCGTTACCTTGCCGCTCCCTTCGCAACGCGCGTCGTTACAGCCGACTGTTTGGAGGAGGAGTATGGCGCCAAACAGCGCGCTTATGCCGGGCTCATGGAGCTGGCCTATCTCCACCCCGATGTATTCACGCCAGATCCGGGCATCCGCGAAGAGCTCGGCCTGAGCGGTGGGCAGCGCCTGTTCCTGATCCGCCTCGCCGCGTTCGATGCCTATCACGACGTCGGTGGCCGGGGGCTGTCTCGCGATCTGCTCGATGGGGTGCTTGAATGCCTCAACCCCCACGGCCGCACCTTCATCGTCTCCGAAGCGCCGCTTAGCGTCGAGTTGCAGCGCTACCGGTTGCCCCTGCCGGCATCGCGTCTTCACCATGCGATTGCGGCAGCGGATCTGGTAATCGGCGATGGATTGACCGTCTGCGTCGAAGCGGCGCTGCTGGGCGTGCCGTCACTGGTGGTCGGCTCCTATGTCGGTAAGCACCGCTACGCCGAAACGATCGAGAAGCGCTTCGGCCTGATGTACGGATTCCGGCCCGATCAGGACGCTGCGTTTCTTGCTCGCCTCGACGCACTTCTCAATCAGACAGGCCTGCGTGAGGAATGGGCGCGCAGACGGGCCGCCATGCTGAGCGAGTGGAGCGATCCGACCGATATCTATTGGGACGAACTCCGGCAGCTGATCGCACCATCGCTGGCCTCGAACCCCATGCGGGAACGATGGGAATCCGTACCTCCGCTCGGAATGGCTGGCGGCCACCGAACTGCGCCCTCCGGGAACGACGAAGCATGATCGCGGGCGTTCAGCACGGTACCGAAGCCGCCCCGCTCGTCTCAGTGATCGTCGCGGCGCGCAACGGCGCCCGCAACATCCAGCGATGCATCGACAGCGTTGCAGGACAGACCCTGCCCGATCGCGAGCTCATCGTCATGGATGGTGGCTCGACCGACGCCACGCCCGCGATACTGCAGGCCGCAGGCTCAGCCGTCGACTATTGGGAGTCGGTGCCCGACCAGGGCATCTATCACGCCTGGAACAAGGCGGTTGCACGGGCGCGCGGCGAATGGCTGTGCTTCCTGGGCGCCGACGACTATCTGTGGGCACCGGATACGCTGGAGCAATTTCGCGCACATCTCGTAGCGGCATTGCCGCGTCACAAGGTCGTCTACGGTACGGTTGCCGTGGTCTCGCGCAGCGGCGAAACCGTTGCCTTCATCGTACAGCCATGGGAGCAGGCGCGCCGGCGCTTCTTCGCGGCGATGAGCATTCCGCATCCCGGGACGTTTCATCATCGATCGTTGTTCGTCGAGCACGGTCCCTTCGACGACCGCTTCTGCCAAGCCGGGGACTATGACTTCCTGTTGCGTGAATTCCGTACCCGGGCGCCGTGTTACGTCCCCGGACTGATCCAGGCCGGTTACGAAGAGGGCGGCGTCACGACCAGTCTCAACGCCGCGCTTCGCGGCGTCGCCGAGCGTCGACGGGCGCTGGTCCGTAACGGCATTCGGCCGAGCCGCCCCAGCGTCATCTGGATGTACGTCGAGGACCTTGGGCGGGTCGGCCTTCGCAGCGTCTTCGGTGAGGCCGCGATGCGCCGGGTGCAGCGCGTGTACCGCTCGCTCGCGCAACGCCGTGCCGTCGGCGCCGGAAGCGGCTTTCCGGAGCCGGGGGACGTGGCATGACGTCCAGCAAGAGCCGCCCGGTCGCGAATGGTCGCCCGATCGACTTTTTCCTGATCGGGCCACCGAAATGCGGGACCACGACCGTTCACCAGGTTCTGCGCCGACACCCCCATATTTTCCTACCGGCGAACAAGGACAAGTCGTTCCTCCTCGACGTGGTGCCCAACTACGTCACCGAGGATGAGCTTCCCGCCTATTACACCGGCTATCGCGGCGAGGCGCTGATCGGCTGTTCGGAGGCCAGCTTGATCGGCTTTCCGTCGGCGCTCGAGCGTCTCCACCGTTACAGCCCCGACGCCCGGCTCATCGCGATCCTGCGGAACCCGGTGGAACGGGCTTATTCCGCCTATTGGTTCGCGCGCCGCAACCTGATCGAGGACTGTGTCGCGTTCGAAACGGCGTTGGAGCGCGAGCCCGAACGCGCGCGCGGCGACCACCGGGCCGTCGCCAATCTCCGCTATGCCTATCAGGGGCGCTATGCCGAACAGCTCGAGTCCGTTTATTCGCTCTTCCCGCGGGAGCAGGTTTTCGTCGGGCTGTTTGAGGATCTGCGGGCGGATCCTGCGGCGTTCTTTGGCGCGCTCCTGTCCTGGCTGGGCGCCGATCCCGAAAAGCTCCCGCCCGACGCAACGCAGGCACACAGCAACGCGGCCGGAATGCCGCGATCGCGCGTCGTCCAGCATGTGTTTGGCCGGCCGCCAGCGTGGCTGCGAAATGCCTATCACGCATTGCTGCCGGCGCGCGCCAAAGCCGTCTTATGGTCTCGCCTGGCCGAACCGGTGCTCGCGCTCAACCGGGCGCCCTTCCGCTATCCGCCGATGGCCGCGGCGACCCGAGCCCATCTCGCCGCATATTTCGCGCCCCACAATGAAAAACTCGCAGCCATGCTCGGGCGCGACCTTGAGGCCTGGCGATGATTGCGCGTTCCCGTTTTGCGCCGACGCGGATGACCCGGACCTTCGCGGCCCTGTTGGGCGGTCAAATCGGCGCCCGCACCGTCCGCATCGTCTACATCGTCGTTCTGGCCCGGCTCATCGAGCCGTCGCAGCTGGGGCTCTATTTATATGGGATTGCGGTCTACGTGGTGCTGCTGGGTCTGTCCGGATTCGGTCAGAACCTATTCCTCGCGGCCCGCCTGCCGCATCGGACCGCCACCCAAACGTGGTTCTCCCATAGCCTCACGATCCGGCTCGGTATGACGGCGCTGGCCGGCCTGGCCGGTCTCACCTTCCTATGGGTTCAGGAAAGCGATCCGCTGGTCCTGACGGCGCTGACGCTCTTCCTGGGCGCGCTGGCCGCCCGCAGTATTGCATCCTGGGTGCGCGAGGCGCATGTGGCGCTCGAGGATGCCGCATGGATCCCGCGGTACGAAACGGGCTTCCGGGCAACCGAAGCCGTGGCCGGCGTGACCCTTGCCCTCGCCGGCGTCGGCATCGTCTGGCTCGCTGCGCTGCATTTCACGGTGTGGACCTTGGAGGCTGCGGCGAGCGTACGGCTGATGGTACGCCGCGGTCTCTGGCCGGCTCGCCTCGGACGCCGACTGCGTCTCCTGGCTCCGATGACTGGGGCGTCGTTCTGGTACACGGTGAGCTCCGGCCTAATCATTGCTTACAGCCAGGTGAGCGTCGTGGGCTTGAGGCTCTTCGACGCGTCGGTCGCCTCGATCGGACAGTTCGCCGTCGCCAACCAGGGCCTGCTGGCGCTTCTTCTGGTCCCGAGCACGCTCGCAGCAGCGCTCGTTCCCGCCCTAAGCCGCGTGCGTCGGAGCGGCGCTGCCGAAGATCAACGCGCCGTTACGGCATTGCTGCGCTGGACGCTTGCCGCCGGCGCCGGCCTCGCCATTCTTGTCGAGGGCTACGGCATCCAGGCAGGGACGTACATCCTAGGAGAACGCTATGGCGACGCGGGTAGGTTGTTCACCGCGCTCGCTTGGGCCGCCGGTCCATATGCTGCGGCGATCGTCGCCCTACAGTCACTCAACGCATTGAACCAGAAACGGAAGGCGGCGGCGGTCGCGGCCAGCATGATGGCGACGCAGGCCGCGGTTCTGGCAACGCTTCATCCGTGGGCGGGACAAGATGCGGCCAGCATTGCCACGGTCGCCGGTGCGCTCACTGGCTGCGTGGCGGGCGCGATTTTGGTTGGAATAGCATTGCAGGATCGGCGGGTGTTGTGCTGGCTCATTCCCCTTCTCGCATCCGCGGGAGCAGCCGCGTCGATGCGACTTGTGCCCGTCGATGCAACGATCCTGTCGCCATTCGTCCTAGCCGCTCTGATCGCCGTGCTTGTCGCCACGCGTGTGTTCGCGCGCGACGACCTTTTCTATGTTTTGCGCAGGTTCGGTGGCCGCGCATCGCGAGCACAAGGTCGCGCTTCTTCCTGATCTGCGTTCGACGGTCGCGCCACCGAGCACTTATGCGCCGACGCGAACCGGACACTTCGTGTCTGAGCAAGCGCCCGCCTGACCTGCCCACATTGCGGGACTCTGTCAGCGCGGGCGAAACCAGGAACGGCAGGCGGGATTTTGTCCGACCGCCCACTCCACAGGCCGCGATTGCCGCTTGCTCAATGCGCGCCATTTCGAGGCCCACAATCAGGTCATTTCCCACAGCAGTCATGGAAACGCGTACCAGCTATGACGTCCGCTATGGGTCGATACTGTTGATAAAGTCGGTTGAGGTGCTGATCGCGGCGTGATTCGTTTCCGTCGAGTTTGCTTTTTCGGGAGCGGATCGATGATGGGAAGCCAGCCAGCGC